>NZ_JBEGED010000001.1:218337-527319 GCF_040202885.1 Xanthomonas sp. WHRI 1810A | reverse complement strand
CAGATCGCGGGCAAGCCACGCTCCCACGCCCTCCGGGCAGAAGCAGATCCGCGTGCCCCCAGGCTTTTGATTCTGGCCGCAGGCCTGTAGGAGCGCGCTTGCCCGCGAAGGCGTTGGTTCGGGCGCCAGAGATGCGGGGGCTGTAACGACCTCTTCGCGAGCAAGCTCCCTCCCACGCCTTTCGGCAGAAGCGGATCGGCTTCGCGCGCCGCCCCTTCAAAACTGTACGCAATCACCGCGAAACTTGTGTTCCGTTCTGTTCTCGAACAGGATGCTTTCTTTGCGCTATGCGCTGTTACACCTCCTGCCCCCACGAGAATCCCATGACGACCAAGGCGCCAACGGCGAGCGACACCTCCCATCATCCCATCCCCCACCATGACCTTGATGAACTGCTGATCGACTGCGAAGCGGACGACGATCAGGTACAGCGGGCGCAGCCGGTGTTGAAACGTCCCTGGCTGCTGTTGGTGGGGCTGGTGTTCGTGGCGTTGAACCTGCGCCCGGCCTTGTCGAGCATGGCGCCGCTGCTCAGTGATGTGTCCAGCGGACTCGGGTTGTCGGCCGCCGAGGCCGGTCTGCTGACGACGTTGCCAGTGTTGTGCCTGGGACTGTTTGCGCCACTGGCGCCGATGCTGGCTCGCCGTTTTGGCAGTGAGCGGGTGGTCTTCGGGATTCTGCTGATGCTGGCAGGCGGCATCGTCCTGCGCAGCCTGTTCGGCGAAGTCGGGCTCTTCGCCGGCAGCCTCGTGGCCGGCGCCAGCATCGGCATCATCGGTGTGCTGCTGCCCGGCATCGTCAAGCGCGACTTCGCTCAGCAGGCCGGGGCGATGACCGGCGTCTACACCATGGCGCTGTGTCTCGGGGCGGCGGTGGCAGCGGGGGCGACGGTGCCCTTGAGCCATGCGCTGGGTGACAGCTGGCAGTGGGGGCTCGGGTTCTGGATCGTGCCTGCGGTCCTGGCCGCGGTGATCTGGTTTCCTCACGCGCGGCAGGGGCACGGTGCGCACCCGGTGTCTTACCGGGTGCGCGGACTATTCCGCGATCGGCTGGCCTGGCAGGTCACGCTGTACATGGGCCTGCAATCGTCACTGGCCTACATCGTCTTCGGCTGGTTGCCGTCGATCCTCATCGGTCGCGGCCTGACGCCGGTCGATGCCGGGTTGCTCCTGTCCGGCTCGATCCTGATTCAGCTCATCACCTCGCTGAGCACCCCCTGGCTCGCCACCCGCGGCAAGGATCAACGGCTGGCGATTGTGATCGTCATGGCATTAACCCTCACCGGTCTGTTCGGCTGCCTGTACGCCCCGCTGGACGGATTGTGGGGTTGGGCCATCGTGCTGGGGCTGGGGCAGGGCGGTACGTTCAGCCTGGCGTTGACCCTGATCGTGCTGCGCTCGCGTGATGCCCACGTCGCGGCCAACCTGTCGAGCATGGCCCAGGGCGTCGGCTACACGCTGGCGTCCATGGGGCCCTTCGCTGTGGGGATCGTCCATGATGTGACCGGCGGCTGGGGCGCGGTGGGCTGGATATTCGCGGTCATTGGTATCGCTGCGACGGTGGCCGGCCTGGGCGCCGGTCGCGCCCGCTACGTGCAGGTCACCAGCGAGAAAGTCTGAGTGGGGTGATTCGTCTGGCGAATGCCTTTGGCAATGGGTCCATTGGCGCTTATTGTGCGGTTTCTGATCCGCTGACCCCATGGACGTGACCGCGCATGAGCGAAACCACACACAGTGACGAAAACGCCGACCTGATCACCCGCTTCTACGAAGCCTTCAACCAACTGGACGCCGAAACGATGGCGGCCTGCTACACCGACGATGTGCTCTTCAGCGACCCGGTGTTCGGCGAGCTGCGAGGTCGCGACGCGGGCGACATGTGGCGCATGCTGACCTCCCGCGCCAAGGCGTTCTCTCTGGTGTTCGATCAGGTGCATGCCGATGCCTGGACGGGCAGTGCCCATTGGGTAGCGACGTACCTGTTCACCCAGACCGGACGCACCGTGATCAACGACATACAGGCGCGCTTCGTGTTTCGTGACGGCAAGATCTGCGAACACCATGATCAGTTCGATCTCTGGCGCTGGTCGCGTCAGGCGCTCGGGGCCAAGGGCGCTCTGCTGGGCTGGACACCCATGGTGCAGAACGCCATCCGTGCGCAGGCCCATAAAGGGCTCAAGGCATTCAAGGCCGCTCGGTGAGCGCATTATCTATTTATGCCTTTAGCGCGGCCGGGTCTGTGTAACGTCAATTCCTTATTCGTTAGCGATAAGGAAATTGCGCTATGCCCGTTACACCCTACATCCCTGCACAGACCGCGTTGCCTTCGACGTTCGATCAGCTAACGCAGCAGTTTGCGGATGACCCCATTCTCGGTGTGATTCACAAACACCTGCCTGCTGCCTTCATTGACGCCACGCCCCAAGAACGTGCCGCCTACCGACGCTCGCTGCAGGACAGCCGCCACGCCCGCGCCGAGCTCAGGGCGCTGCTCAAACCCCTCAAAAGCCTGACCGATTTTGCCGAACCGCTGTTGCGTCAGGCGCTCGATACCCGCTTCGGACCAGGCTTGAACCCCAAGACCGACCGACTGTTTCACCCGACCCTCAAACCCAGCGGCGCCACGGGCCCGGCGACCCGATTTACCTTGCTGGAAGCCGCCCTGCACAACTTCGAGCGCAAGGAGTCGGCTGCTGGTGGCTTTCTGAAATCGGCTGCGGTTCTCAACAGCGAGGGTCTGACGCATCCGAAAAACATCGCGCCGGAACAGTTCGCCGATGTCTGCCGTCACCTGAATATCGGTCGGAAATATCAGGACCATCTGCAGGAGGTACTGGAGCCAGACGACGCGCCCGGTACTGCCTCAACCGTCGTGCGCGACAATGCCCGCGCGGCATTCATTGCCAACGATCTGGCTGACATGGCGCTGTATGCCCAAGCGGCCTATCTGCGCAAACACATCGGCAAGGATGCCCTCGACGCTGTACTGGCCATCGCATCACGGCGCCCCGATCCGCAGTTCGGCGATCTGCCGATCATGTTCGAAGCGCTGACGCTGTTCGGTGTCGAGATTCCGCGCGTGGTCATCATCAAGCCGCAGGCGACCTGGACGTTCACTCAAGTGCCGCTGCTGCTGTACATCCCGCAGGACCCGATCAGCCCGTTCAAAACGTTCGCTTCGCTGACCGAACTGGAAAACGACCTGCGCAGCCGACTGTTGAGCCAGGGCTATCAAAAGTTTTTCGCGCAACTGATCGGTGAGCGTAACCGGGCGCCTTTTTTCAACCGGCTGAACCGGCGTCTGTACCCGTTGAGTGCCGTGGATGGTCGATGGTTTGCCGCCGGGCTGCGACACCGGCCGGCCGATCCCAAGGCCGATCTTGAAGTGGGCACCACACCGATCTACGTCGAACTGACAGGCCGCATGTACCAACAGCAGATGGACCTGATCAAGGACAACGCGCGCTTTCTGGCGGTGCCGACCGAAGACGAAGACGAAAAAACCCGACGCGAGCGCTTGCAGCCGTGGATCGACCTTGAGCTGAATCTGTTCATGATGGCCGCGTCGTTCGTGCCAGTGCTCGGACAGATGCTGATGGTGTACGCGGCTGTGGAGCTGGTCAGCGAGGTGTACCTGGGTGTGGCCGATCTGAGCCACGGCGACTTCGATCAGGCGTTTGACCATCTGGACGGTGTGGCCGCGAACATCGCGTTCATGGCGTTATTGGGCTCGGCGGCCGCTGGCGCCGAAGTGCCTGAACCCCCAGCGATACCGGGCAATCGGTTCGCCGGCGAAATCATGCCGATCCAGTTGCGGAACGGGCAGGCTCGGCTGTGGAAGCCGGACCTTGCGCCGTTCGCCTCCAGCCATGTCCTGCCCGAAGGCCTGATGCCCACAGTCGAGGGCGTGGTCGAGCATGACGGCAAACACTACATCGCCCTGGATGGGCAGCGTTACGAGGTGCAACGAGACCCGGCCCTGGACAAGTGGACCCTCAAACACCCCCATGACGACCACCCGTTCGCCCCGGCGCTTGAGCACAACGGCGTAGGCGCTTTCCGTGTCGAGGGCGAGTTGCCGGAGCAGTGGGCGCAGGACAAACTGTTCCGCCGGCTTGGGCATTCGGTCTCTGGCCTGTCGGAATCCCGCGCCGAGCACATTTTGAGCGTGACCGGTGTCGACACGGGGCTGCTGCGCCAGATGCACGGGGACAGCGGCGCCCCGCCGGGGCAACTGCGCGACACGATCAAACGCTTTCAGCTGGACGCGACGCTCGAGTATTGGGACGAGGCGGCCGCAGGTTCACGGGCTCAAGCCTTCGAGCAGTTGTACGCGGCCAGTGAACAGTCAACGGACCCGGCAGTGTTGCTGATCCGTCGTGATTTCCCGCTGTTGCCCACGGCAGTAGCCGATGAGCTGCTGGTCACCCTGACCGCTGCGGAAAAACAGCAGATGCTCGACAGCGGGCGCGTCCCACTGCGGGTCGGCGAAGCGGCGGCCTGGCAGCAGAGACAGACGCGGCTCAATCGTGCGTTCGAGGGTTTCTATCTCGACAACGTCGCAAGTCTCGATACGGAAATTCTGGGCCTGCATCTGCTGGAAACCCTGCCCGGCTGGACGGATCAGGTGCGCCTTGAGGTGCGCAAGGATTCACCCTGGGGCCCCTTGCTGGACAGCCTCGGCAGTTCGGAGGCGGCGCACGTCAAGAAGCTGGTCAAGTCCAATGGCCGTTATCAGGCCTTCGATGCCGACAACAATGCCCTCAACAGTGTCCCCAGACAGGGCGACAACCTGTATGACTCGATCCTTCACGCCCTGCCCGACGGACCTCGCCGCGCGTTGGGGTTCCCGCATGTAGCCCAAGGCCCCGAGCTCAAGGCTGCGTTGGCCAACGGTGCGATGGCTGATCGCGCTCAGGCGTCGAAGCTTCTGGGCATGCGCGAAACGCCCTTGAAGTTCAACCTGCCCAGGCAGTTGAGCCAGGGCCGTGTGGGGTATGCCCTGAGCGGCAGAGGCCAGTTGCCGGGGTTTGTGAACGAAGATCACTTGCTGTGGCGGATCGGTTCGCTGGCGCTGGAAGACGTCACCGCGCAAGACGTGCTCACCGCTCTGCGCATTGAAGGGCTGTCCAACGCCGACATCAACGCCCGACTCGACGTATTACAGGACGAGCGCCAGGCGCTGCGCGCCGCGCTGGACCAATGGACGCTGCGATCGGCCGAACTGTTGAACCCGGACGCCGCCCGACTGGAGAGCCGCACCCGTATCGGCCAGGCCATCCAGCAGCACTGGCAGGTGCGCAGCATCCCAGGGCCCTCGCAAGCCGCAGTGTTGCGCCTGGAAATGGTCCAGCTCAGAGACTTCCCGCTGCAACTGCCGTCTTTTTTCTATGCCAGTGTCCAGCGCCTGGAGATGCTTGATGTCGCGAGCACGGCAGGTGAACCCAGCGCCTGGGCCGTGGGCACGGCGGGGGGCACCGACGTGCTCGAAACGTTTCTTGGGCGCTTTACCCGACTCAGGGCGCTTGAAATCAGTCGCAGTCCCAACTCGGGTCTGAACCTTACCCGGATGAGTGATTTACCCCGCATCGTTACCACTCAGCTGCCGGGTTTGCGATCACTGAGCCTGATCCGTCAGGGGTTGGAGCTTAACGCTGAAACGCTGAACCGTTTCGCAAGCCTGCCAGAGCTTGAGCGTCTGGATCTCAGCGGCAACCACCATCTGGCGTCAATTGCCCCAGGCGCGGTGCAGTTGGACCTTGAGCGGCTCGGCCTCGACAGTCTGGGCCTGAGTGACTGGCCGGCCTGGCTGGACGCTCTGGTGCCGGGACGTATCGCCGAGGTTTCACTGGTCGACAATCGCATTGATCAACTGCCGCATCAGTTGTTGCTCGGCGACATGCCTGCTGCCCGTCCATCGGTGATCCGGCTGCTGGGCAATCGTCTTTCGCGCAGCGAAATGATCGAACTGAGCCTGCGCAGTATGACGCCTGGGCGGGCGGTGCTCATCGACCCGGGTTTGCCGCCCATATTGCAACCGGTGGTGCAGCATCTTCTGGGTGAGCAGGCGCAGCTGGAAGCGGCGCTTCGCGACTGGGCCGATGCGTCATCCTCCCGTGCCCCGTTGAGCGAGGAGATGATCGCGATCCGCCGCCGCCTGGGAGCGTCCCTGGTTGATCATTGGCGCGGCAGCGTGGCTGGTCGTGCATCGATGCCGGTGCTGATCGATTCCACCGCGCTGGCTGAATTCCCACGGCTGCTCCCGGACACCTTTTACCGCAACGTCAACAGCCTCGCACTGCGTAACGTTGCCACCGATGCCGCTGAGCTGGACGCGTTTCTGGTGCGTTTCCAGGAGCTGACGTCGCTGGAAATCGACGGCCACGTGACGCCCATGACTACGCTGCCGAACGCCTTGAGCGCGCTGCCGGTCTTGCGCGAACTGGCCCTCACCGACCAGGGCCTGGTCATCGATCAGGCCGCCATGGATTACTTCAGCAGCCTGCCGACCTTGCGCCATCTGGACTTGAGCGGCAATCGGCTGGGTGAGATCAGCACGTCGCCGGTGATGAGGCGACACTGGGATTCCATCACCCTCAATAATGTGGGCATCAGTGCGTGGCCAGAGTGGCTGAGCAGCTTCCTGCCGGGCGGTATCGATGCGCTGTCGCTGACGAACAATCAACTGACGGAACTGCCGGAAGCGCTCCTCAGAAACCGCAGCAACCATGCCGAGCACACGGAGATTTCGCTGGAGGGCAATCCGCTGACCCGGGAGACCCTGATCAGGGCCCACACCAGTGAATACGGGAGTCACAGGTCGTTCAGCTTTTACATGGACCTGCCGCAGGATATCCGTGAGATGCCAGCCGAGCAGGCGTGGTCGTCGTCGGATTCGGACGGCGATACCTTGATGGAAAGTGACTCGGATTCCGACGCCTCGCAACATCAGCACGGCCCCACTGGCAGCGGCGCGCGAATGGGTATCGACCCGTGGCTGGACGGCACACCTGAGGCGTTGGTCGGCTATCGACAGATCTGGGATCAGATTCAGGCAGCCGACGATGCGCCCATGTTGCTGGCGTTGGTCGGTCGCCTTCAGGAAACCGCCGATTACCTGAGGGCTCACGAGGCGCTGGTGCAACGGGTCTGGCACGTACTGGGCGCCGCGGCCGACGACCCGCAACTGCGTCAGTTGCTCAACGCCATGGCCGAAGAAGCGATTGCCAGCCGCACCTGTGGCGATGGCGTACGTCTGGAGTTCAATCAGATGGAAGTCCAGGTGTTCACCCGGGACTCGCTGCGCAACATTGCGGACGCTGAGCGCGGGCCCAGCGTGTATCGGCTGGCGCGCAGGCTGTACCGCCTGGACGAAGTCGATCGCCTGGCCCGGGCCAACAGTGTCGGGCGCGACGAAGCCGAGGTTCGGCTGGCCTATCGTCTGCGTCTGGCCGAAAGCCTGGACCTGCCGCTACCCCCCGCGAGAATGCTGTATCGCACCGCAGCGGCCGTGACGGCGGACGAGCTGCAAACGGTGGAAGCGACGGTGCTGGGCAGCCAGGGCAGCCCCGAGTTTTTGTCGAATCTGCTGGGTCGGGACTTCTGGATCGGCTGGTTGCGGGAGGCCCATGCACCTGAATTGGCCGAACTGCACGCCACCTTCGAAGCCGAAAGGGCACGGGTCGAGGACGAATATCCCGAGCTCGACGACGTGTATTTGGCCCGCATCGCAGCCCTCGACGCGGACCAGAAAGTCCGTGAGCGGGAGCTGCTCAAACAACTGACGTATCAGGAGGGGATCAAGTACGACGATTGATCGTCGTTTCATCACCGCTCACTTGCCCTGTCCGCGGGGCAGGTGATCGGCGGTTTGACAGGCACCCGCAGGGCATCTGTTAGAATCCGCCATCCTTCGATGTGCTGCTGCCCATGCCCGATATTTCCCTCAGCGCCCCTGATGACGCTCCCACGACCCCGGTGCCCAAGACCTGGTTCGTGTACCTGGTGCGCGCCGAAAATGGTGCGTTGTATTGCGGCATCAGCGATGACCCCGAGCGTCGTTTCATTGCCCATCAACGGGGCAAGGGCGCCCGGTTTTTCTGCTCCAGCCCTGCCGTCGCGCTGGTGTACGTCGAGGCGTGCCGCGACAGAAGCGACGCCCTGCGTCAGGAGCGCCTGATCAAAAAACTCAGGAAAAGCGCCAAGGAAATCCTCGCCGCCAGCGCCCCCCGTGCCGCAGTGCCTATCCACGGGCGTGATGAACCGGCATCAGCCTGAGCGGGTAGGCCGCGTTCGCCGACAGGGTTAAGCTGCTGCTTTTCACCCTGTAGGCGTACCGAACCATGTCAGAGCTCGTCCTCCATCATTACCCCAACTCCCTGTTTGCCGAAAAGGCCCGCTTGATGATGGGTTTCAAAGGCCTGTCGTGGCGCTCGGTCACCATTCCTGCGATCATGCCCAAACCCGACCTGACGGCCCTGACCGGTGGCTACCGCAAGACGCCGGTGCTGCAAGTGGGTGCCGATGTCTATTGCGACACCGCCTTGATCGCACGTCGTCTGGAGCAGGAAAAGTCATCGCCCAGCTTTTACCCCGAAGGCCAGGAATTTACCTGCGCGAGCCTTGCTGCGTGGGCCGATTCGGTACTTTTTCTGCACGCGGTAAGTCTCGTGTTTCAGCCCGCGTCGCTGGCCGTACGCTTTGCCAAGGCGCCACCCGAGGTGATGAAAGCCTTCGTGGCCGACCGCACCACGATGTTCACGGGCGGTAACGCCTCCCGGGTGTCGCTCGAACTCGCCCAGCACCAGTGGCCGACATTGATGGGTCGACTGGAAACCCAGCTTGAGCGCAATGGCGACTTCCTGTTCGGCGTGCCGTCGATTGCGGATTTCTCGGTCGCCCACACGTTGTGGTTCCTAAAACAGACACCGGTGACGGCACCCTTGGTGGATGCCTACCCGGCCGTGCTGGCGTGGTATCAGCGGGTCATTGGGTTTGGTCATGGCGTCCCGAGTGAGCTGGGTTCGGCCGATGCGTTGGAAATCGCGCGCCATGCCACGCCCGCGGCTGTTCCGGATGAAGTCTTCGTGGACCCCAACGGCTTTGCGCTCGGTCAGTCAATCAGTGTTTCAGCGGTGGATTACGGCGTTGATCCGGTTCAGGGCGAACTGGTCTTCAGCGGTCGCGAAGAGATCACCGTGCGCCGCGAGGATGAGCGTGCAGGCGTGGTGCATGTGCACTTTCCGCGTTACGGGTTTCAGATCAAGGCTGCGTGATCGGTGTCGGTGACGATTATTTCAACGCCGCCAGAATCGCGTCCTCGCTAAACCCTCTGATCAGCGTGCCGTTCACGTCGATCAGGGGAATCCCGCGTCCGCCCAGCGCTTCATAGGCCTTGCGCCCGGCCGGGTCCTTCTCGATGTCGAACTCGGTGTAGGGGATGCCTTTGCTGTCCAGAAACCGCCGCGTCTGTTTGCAGTAGCCGCACCAGTCGGTGGCGTACAGCGTGACGTTGGCGTTCGCTTGAACCTGCGCCGAAACGCCGGAGGAGGGGTGAACGAAGTTCTCGATCTTGCCCCAGTTCTGGTACACGACCACCACCAGCATGATCAGCAGAAACTTCTTCAGGGTGCGTCTGAACATGCCGGTCGGTCTCTGAGTGTTCGTTGCGAGTATCAGCGGCGCTTGAGCTGATCGGTCAGCTGCGTCGGCAGGCCTTTGATGATCAGTGTGCCTTTCTCTTCGTCGTATTCGATCTTGTCGCCCAGCAGGTGCGCTTCAAAGCTGATGGACAGCCCTTCGGCGCGACCGGTGAAGCGGCGGAACTGGTTGAGGGTGCGCTTATCGGCCGGAATCTCGGGGGACAGGCCGTAGTCCTTGTTGCGGATGTGTTCGTAGAACGCACGCGGGCGGTCTTCATCGATCAGGCCGGACAGCTCTTCAAGCCCCATGGGCTCACCCATTTTGCTCTGGCTGCTGGCGTAATCGACCAGGGTCTTGGTCTTCTCGCGGGCGGAGTCTTCGGGCAGGTCCTCGCTCTCGACGAAGTCGCTGAACGCCTTGAGCAGCGTGCGGGTTTCCCCCGGGCCGTCGACGCCTTCCTGGCAACCGATGAAGTCACGGAAGTATTCGGAAACCTTCTTGCCGTTCTTGCCCTTGATGAACGAGATGTACTGCTTGGAGGCCTTGTTGTTCTGCCACTCGGAGATATTGATGCGGGCGGCGAGGTGCAGTTGACCCAGGTCCAGGTGGCGCGACGGGGTGACGTCCAGCGCCTCGTTGACCGCGACGCCTTCGCTGTGGTGCAGCAGCGCGATGGCCAGGTATTCGGTCATGCCCTGCTGGTAGTGGGCAAACAGCACGTGGCCGCCCACCGACAGGTTCGATTCTTCCATCAGCTTTTGCAGGTGCTCGACGGCCGTGCGACTGAAGGCGGTGAAGTCCTTGCCTTCGTCGAGGTATTCCTTGAGCCAGCCGCTGAACGGATGCGCGCCGGATTCGGCGTGGAACAGGCCCCAGGCTTTACCCTGCTTGGCGTTGTAGCTCTCGTTGAGGTCCGCGAGCATGTTCTCGATGGCCTGGGACTCAGCGAGTTCGGAGTCGCGGGCGTGGAGAACGGCGGGCGTACCGTCAGGTTTCTTGTCGATCAGATGAACGATGGCGTGACGGATCGGCATGGATTTCTCGGCTGCTGAAATGAAACTGAACGGGTGAGCACACGGCTCAGTCGAAAGTCGGCAAGTGTACCGCACCTGTCAGTGGGAAGGCCCGAATCAGGCCGTAAACAATGGTCGGGAGCGGGGTTGGTCTGTTTTTGTGTGATACGGCACGATAAACCTGACCAATTGGGTAGGTAGGGGCGGATATTTGCGTGGCTCTGTGCTAGTTTTGCCCCGTCTTGCGCACTGAAGCGCGCCAAGCATGCAGTATGTGGGGCTTTTGGGCGAACCAAAGGCCGTATTCGGCATCTACATTTCGCGCCTGAACACATGCTGCAAACCATATGAATTTGATAGGGAAGGAACACCACCATGGCTCTGACTAAAGACCAATTGATCGCCGATATCGCAGAAGCAATCGACGCGCCGAAAACCACCGCGCGTAATGCTCTTGAGCAATTGGGCCAAATCGTCGCTGACCAACTGGAAAACGGCGCTGAAATCACGCTGCCAGGCATCGGCAAACTGAAAGTCACCGAGCGTCCAGCGCGCACCGGCCGCAACCCTTCGACTGGCGCTGCCATCGAAATCGCTGCCAAGAAAGTGGTCAAGTTCGTTCCAGCTAAAGTGCTGAGCGACTCGATCAACAAGTAAGCGACAACGCTTGCTGCAGAGGCCGTGCAACGGAGCGATCCGGGCACGGTTTTTTTGTGGGCGGGATTTGCTGATCAGGGCTTAAGCCAACGCTCCGCCCGCCACGCTGCTTGCTGCGCTTTGTCATGAAAGGTCCAGGCGACGAACCGGCTCTGCTTCTGCCCCTGTGACATCTCCACCACCTGGCTCTCAAAGACCCCCGCTTTTTTCAGCGTGCTCTGAATTGCCGGCAGGTTGGAGGCCTTGGACACCAGGGTGCTGAACCACAACACCTGCTGCTGCACCTGAGCGCTCTCGTTGATCAACTGCGTGACAAATCGCGACTCGCCGCCTTCGCACCACAGCTCTGCCGCCTGGCCGCCGAAGTTAAGCACCGGCAGTTTGCGTTTGGGATCCGCCTTGCCCAGGGCGCGCCATTTGCGCTCGCTGCCGCGCAACGCTTCTTCAGCCGACGCGTGGAAGGGCGGGTTACACAGGCTGATGTCGAACCGCTCTTCCTTGTCCAGTACGTCCAGCAGAATCAGCTTGCGATTGCCTTGCAGACGCAGGCTGACGGATTTGCCGAGGTTGTTGGACGTGATGATCGCTGTCGCTGCGGCCACCGCCACCTTGTCGATGTCGGTGCCCACGAACCGCCAGTTGTATTCGCTGTGGCCAATCAACGGGTACACGCAGTTGGCGCCGGTGCCGACGTCCAGCGCCGTGACCGACGCCCCACGGGGGATGATGCCGTCATTGTGATCAGCCAGCAGGTCAGCGAGAAAATGCAGGTAATCCGCACGTCCGGGGATCGGCGGGCACAGGTAATCCGCTGGAATGTCCCAGTGCGCAATGCCGTAGAAGGATTTCAACAGCGCCCGGTTGAACACGCGAACCGCCGCCGGGTTGGCGAAGTCGATGCTCTCCTTGCCGTACGGATTGATCACCACGAACTTGCCCAGCTCCGGGCTGCTTTTGATCAGCTTGGGAAAGTCGTAATGGCCCTGATGGCGATTGCGCGGTGCAGGCTGGCCTTTTCCCGGGGCGCGGCGGGGGACGCCGGTTGTGCGGGGTTGGGCTTTTTGCGGGGTAGTTTTGGATGGCGGGGGGTGGTCATTGCGAATTCGATTCTCGTGACGGGCATCGACCCCTGTAGGAGCGCGCTTGCCCGCGATGACGTCGGATTTGCACCACCATTCTGTCTTCAGATTGGTGGTGCCAGGGCTGGCCTCATCGCGGGCAAGCGCGCTCCTACAAAGATTGGCGTAGCGTTACAAACTGGCAATCCGCGCGTGTTGCTCGGCCAGTTTGCCCAGCGCCTGTTCGGCTTCGGTCATCTTGGCGCGTTCCTTGGCGATGACTTCCGGCGGGGCCTTGTCGACGAACGCGGCATTGGACAGCTTGCCGCCCACGCGCTGGACTTCGCCCTGCAAGCGCAGGATTTCCTTGTCCAGACGCGCCAGTTCGGCGGCTTTGTCGATCAGCCCCGCCATCGGCACCAGCACTTCCATCTCGCCCACCAGTGCAGTGGCCGACAGTGGTGCTTCGGCGCCGTCTGCCAGTACGGTCATGGCTTCCAGCTTGGCGAGCTTCTTGAGCAGCGCGTCGTTTTCAGTCAGGCGACGCTGGTCTTCGGCGGAAACGTTTTTCAGGAACAAGGTCAGCGGCTTGCCCGGGCCGATGTTCATTTCGCCCCGGATATTGCGCACGCCCAGCATCAGCCCCTTGAGCCACTCGATGTCGTCTTCGGCGCCTTGATCGATGCGCGTCTCGTTGGCCACCGGCCACGGTTGCAGCATGACCGTCTTGCCGGTCACACCGGCCAGCGGCGCCAGGCGCTGCCAGATTTCTTCGGTGATGAACGGCATGAACGGGTGGGCGAGACGCAGTGCGACTTCCAGCACCCGAACCAGCGTGCGACGCGTGCCACGTTGACGCTCGACCGGCGCGTTTTCGTCCCACAGCACCGGCTTGGACAGCTCCAGGTACCAGTCGCAATACTGGTTCCAGATGAACTCGTAAAGCGCCTGAGCAGCGAGGTCGAAGCGGAACTGATCCAGCTGGCGCGTGACTTCGGCTTCGGTGCGTTGCAGCTGCGAGATGATCCAGCGATCAGGCAGGGTCAGCTCGAAGGCTTCGCCGTTCTGGCCGCAATCTTCGCCCTTGTCCAGCACGTAGCGCGCGGCGTTCCAGATCTTGTTGCAGAAGTTGCGATAGCCTTCGACCCGGCCCATGTCGAACTTGATGTCGCGGCCGGTGGACGCCAGCGAGCAGAACGTGAAGCGCAGGGCATCGGTGCCGTAGCTGGCGATGCCGTCGGCGAATTCGTCGCGGGTCTGTTTCTCGATCTTCTTCGCAAGCTTGGGCTGCATCAGGCCGGAGGTGCGCTTGGCGACCAGATCTTCCAGCTCGATGCCGTCGATGATGTCCAGCGGGTCAAGCACGTTGCCCTTGGATTTGGACATCTTCTGGCCCTGGCCATCGCGGACCAGGCCGTGGACATACACCGTCTTGAACGGCACTTGTGGCGTGCCGTCTTCGTTCTTCACCAGGTGCATGGTCAGCATGATCATCCGGGCGACCCAGAAGAAAATGATGTCGAAACCGGTGACCAGCACGTCGGTGGAGTGGAAGGTTTCCAGCGCCTTGGTCTTTTCCGGCCAACCCAGGGTGGAGAACGTCCACAGCCCGGAGCTGAACCAGGTATCGAGCACGTCGTTGTCCTGCTGCAGGGCAACGTCAGGACCGAGGTTGTGCTTGGCGCGCACCTCGGCTTCGTCGCGTCCTACATAGACCTTTCCGGATTCGTCGTACCAGGCCGGAATGCGATGGCCCCACCAGAGCTGGCGGCTGATGCACCAGTCCTGGATGTCGCGCATCCACGAGAAGTACATGTTTTCGTACTGCTTGGGCACGAACGCAATGCGACCGTCTTCAACGGCGGCAATCGCAGGTTCGGCCAGCGGCTTGGTGGACACGTACCACTGGTCTGTCAGCCATGGCTCGATGATCGTGCCGGAGCGGTCGCCTTTCGGGACCTTCAGGGCGTGGTCGTCGACGCTGACCAGCAGGCCCAGCTCATCGAACGCGGCGACGATCTGCTTGCGTGCTTCAAAGCGATCAAGCCCGGCGTACTGGGCGGGCAGGGTACCGTCGACGGTGTCGTTCAGCGTGCCGTCGAGGTTGAATACCTGAGCGGCGGGCAATACGGAGGCGTTCTTGTCGAAAATGTTCAGCAGCGGCAGGTTGTGACGCTTGCCGACTTCGTAGTCGTTGAAGTCGTGAGCCGGGGTGATTTTCACGCAGCCGGTGCCGAATTCAGGGTCGCAGTAATCGTCCGCGATGATCGGGATGCGGCGGCCCACCAGTGGCAGTTCGACGAAGGTGCCGATTAGCGCCTGATAGCGCTCGTCGTTCGGGTTCACGGCCACGGCCGCGTCACCGAGCATGGTTTCCGGGCGGGTGGTGGCAACGATCAGGTAATCCAGGCCATCAGCGGTTTTCGCGCCGTCAGCCAGTGGATAACGCAGGTTCCACAGGTGGCCCTTCTCGTCGTGGTTTTCGACTTCAAGATCGGAAATCGCGGTGTGCAGCTTGGTGTCCCAGTTCACCAGGCGCTTGCCGCGGTAGATCAGGCCGTCTTCATGCAGCCGCACGAAGGCTTCTTTGACCGCCTCGGACAAGCCGTCGTCCATGGTGAAGCGCTCGCGGCTCCAGTCCACCGACGAACCCAGACGGCGGATCTGACGGCTGATGTTGCCGCCGGACTGATCCTTCCATTCCCAGATTTTTTCAAGAAATTTGTCGCGACCCAGGTCATGACGGTTCAAGCCTTGCGCTTCGATCTGACGCTCTACCAGCATCTGCGTGGCGATACCGGCGTGGTCGGTGCCCGGCTGCCAGAGGGTGTTGCGGCCCTGCATGCGGCGGAAACGGATCAGGGCGTCCATGATCGCGTTGTTGAAGCCGTGACCCATGTGCAGGCTGCCGGTGACGTTCGGCGGCGGGATCATGATGGTGTACGAGTCGCCCGCGCCTTGCGGAGCGAAATAATTTTCAGACTCCCAGGTCTGGTACCAGGAAGTTTCGATGGCGTGCGGCTGGTAGGTCTTGTCCATGCGGGGCGGGAACCTGATTGGGCTTAATTCGGGAAAGCCGGCAAGTATAACGGCAGGGCTGGCTGCAAGCCACCGGCGACGGGCTGTAGGCTACGGGCGGTGCTTGCAGGGAATGAAGGCGGTGAAACCGGACGTGCGAGGTGCGCAATACCCTGTAGGAGCGCGCTTGCCCGCGATTGCGTCGTGTCAGGCGAATGACAGGTAACTGACACACCGCGTTCGCGGGCAAGCGCGCTCCTACAGAACAGTGGGGTCAGCCTTGATACTGGCTCAACAACCGCTCCATCCGGGCATCCAGACGGCGTTTGATTTCGTTTTCTATGTGCGGGGCGAAGTCGTCGATCACGTCTTGCATGATCAACTGCGCCGCTGCACGCAACTCATTGTCCAGGTGCAGCAAAGCATCGGGATTCGGAGCGGCCGCAGGTTCCGGCGTTTCGGGCTCTGCCGCGAACAGGGTCGGGGCAGGCTCAGGCGTCAGGGTCGGAATGTCTGCGTCGTCAAACTCGGGCGCATCGGTCGGCAGCGGTTTGCCGCTCACGACATCGAACAACAGAGGGATCTGACCTTCGTCGGCGATCGTATCGGTCAGCAGGGGCGGATGCGCGGAATCATCGCCCAGCAGCTGGCGGATCGACTCCAGGTCATCCAGTAAATCGTGGGGCGCTTTCAGGTTTTTCGAAGTGTCCATCATGTGCTCAAAGACGCTGCAGTCGGTGATCTTGCAGAGGATAGCCGTGTTCACGGTAGAAGCGAAAACTCTCCCGTGCGGCTGATTTAATGGCCGGATCTTCCACCACGATTTCCGCCACGCGAGCAAAGCGCTTGAAGAAGTCGGGAATGCGCAGGTCAAGGTTGACCAGCAGATCCTGATGCTGACCGGGATCATCTCCCAGCCCCAGGGCAACCGGCGCGTCGGTGTCTTCTTCGGCGTCGCCATGGGGGACGAACGTTTCACCCTTGAATCGCCACAGGCGGGCGTCGAGGTCCTCGCGCTGGTTCGCGTCACTGCAATGCAGATAAACGCGATGCCCCAGCCGCCAGGCCTTGTCCGTCAGCTTGCAGGCGAAATCCAGCCGCGCGTTCGGGTCGGCGCTGGGCAGGATGTAGAAGTCAACTTGGGTCATGAAAGCTCCAGAGCGCGAAACGTGCCGGGTGAGGGCACGTTTCGCGTTGGCTCAGGCGCCTGCGCGGTCGAGCAGGTATTGGGTCAGCAATGGGACGGGACGGCCAGTGGCGCCCTTGTCCTTGCCGCCGCTCAGCCATGCAGTGCCGGCGATGTCCAGGTGCGCCCACTCGTAAGCCTTGGTGAAGCGCGACAGGAAGCAGGCCGCTGTGATGGTGCCGCCTTTCGGGCCGCCGATGTTGGCGATGTCGGCAAACGGGCTGTCCAGCTGCTCTTGATACTCGTCGAACAACGGCAACTGCCACGCACGGTCGTCGGCGCGTTTGCCGGCGTCCAGCAGTTGATGGATCAAACCATCGTTGTTGCCCAGCAGCCCGGAGGTATGACCGCCCAGCGCCACGACGCAAGCGCCGGTCAGGGTCGCGATGTCGATCACCGCCTGCGGCTTGAAACGTTCGGCGTAAGTCAGCGCGTCACACAGCACCAGACGGCCTTCGGCGTCGGTGTTGAGGATTTCAACGGTCTGGCCGCTCATGGTCTTGACGATATCGCCCGGACGGGTCGACGTGCCGCTTGGCATGTTCTCGGCGCACGCCAGAATGCACACCAGGTTGATCGGCAGTTGCAGCTCGAGGACGGCGCGCAAAGTGCCGAACACACTGGCAGCGCCGCACATGTCGAACTTCATCTCATCCATGCCGGCCGCAGGCTTGATGCTGATGCCGCCGGTGTCGAAGGTGATGCCTTTACCGACCAGCACGAACGGCTTGTCGGCTTTCTTGCCGCCGGCGTAGTTCATGACGATCAGGCGCGGCGGTTGTGCGCTGCCCTGAGCCACGGCCAGGAACGAGCCCATGCCCAGATCGGCGATTTTCTTCTCGTCCAGGACATCAACTTTCAAGCCTTTGAATTGCTTGCCCAGCGCTTTGGCTTCTTCGCCCAGATAAGTCGGGTGGCACAGGTTCGGCGGCATGTTGCCCAGATCGCGTGTGAACGCCATGCCTTTGGCGATGGCCTGGGCGTGGCTGGCGGCGCGTTCGACGTCGGCGACGTTGACCTTGTCGGTCAGCAGCGTGACTTTCTTCAGGGCGCGCGGGTCGGCTTTCTGGCTCTTGAAGCGATCGAACACGTATTCGCCGTCAGCCAGGGTTTCGACCAGCAGACGGTTCTTGCCGTAGGTGTCGCGGTTTTTGACGATCAGGTGATCCAGCGCGAAGGTGGCGTCAGTGCCGCCCAGGCCTTTAAGGGTCGACAGCACCCCGCCGATGACTTTGCGGAATTGACGGTCGGTCAGTTCAGCTTCTTTACCGGTGCCCACCAGCAGCACGCGTTCGGCTTTCAGGTTCGGCAGGCTGTGCAGCAGCAGGCTTTGACCGACTTTGCCGGCCAGGTCGCCGCGCTTGAGCACAGCGCTGATTACGCCACCGCTGAGGGTATCGACATTGCTTGCGGCATCGCTGAGCGCGCGACCTTCGCCAACGGCCACCACCAGGGTGGCGGTTTTCAAGGTTTCTGGGCTGACGCTTTTAACAACCAATTCCATGTCGGGGTCCCCGAATAAACTGTGGGTTATCGCAAAATGACTGCGCAGCGCGGCATGGGTCCAGGTGTCTCCAATCGCCATGCCAGCGGTAAGGCCCGCAGTTTGACCCTGCGGGAGGACCCATGACAACCCCGTTAATTCGCGTGTGTCACCGGTAAGTGAGAAGTATCCGGTGCGCGCAGTGACAGACACACCCAATCACAGGATAATGCCGCATATTTTTTTGGTCGTTCACCGTAGCGAACGGCCTGGCTGATCCATTTCCTTGTCAGGCTGCCTGAGCGTGACAATCCTGGAGTGTCTGGTTTGATTGTTTTCCGTTACCTGTCCCGAGAAGTGCTGGTTACCTTGAGCGCTGTGAGCGCTGTGCTGCTGGTAATCATCATGAGCGGACGCTTCATCAAGTATCTGGCCCAAGCAGCCTCCGGCGCCCTGGACCCTGGTGTGCTGTTTCTGATCATGGGCTTTCGTCTGCCAGGCTTCCTGCAGCTGATTCTGCCGCTGGGGCTGTTTCTCGGGATCCTGCTGGCGTACGGCCGCCTCTATCTCGAAAGTGAAATGACCGTGTTGGCGGCCACCGGCATGAGCCAGCAGCGCCTGCTTCTGATTACGCTCGCCCCGGCGGCGCTGGTGTCGCTGCTGGTAGCGTGGCTCAGCTTCAGCCTCGCACCTCAGGGCGCCACCCAGTTTTCCCTGCTGATCAACAAGCAGGATGCAATGACCGAATTCGACACGCTGGTCCCTGGCCGTTTCCAGGCCTTGCGCGACGGCACCCGCGTCACCTACACCGAGCAACTGTCCGACGACCGCGTCAATCTGGCCGGCGTGTTCATTTCCGAAAAGCGCATGTCTTCGGATAAAGCCAAGGATCGCGGGATCACCGTGCTGGTCGCCGAAAAAGGCCACCAGGAAGTTCGGAACGACGGCAGCCGCTACCTCATCCTTGAAAACGGCTATCGCTACGACGGCAATCCGGGTGAAGCCAACTACCGCGCCATCAAGTACGACACCTACGGCGCATTGCTGCCCAAGCCGGACATCAGCGACGAAGTGACCGACCGCGACGCGATTCCTACCAGCGAATTGCTCAGCGGGGAGGACTCGCCGCGAAACCGGGCTGAGCTGCAATGGCGTATCTCGCTGCCGATCCTGGTGTTCATCGTGACCTTGATGGCGGTGCCGCTGGCCCGCGTCAATCCGCGTCAGGGCCGTTTCCTCAAGCTGCTGCCGGCGATTCTGCTGTACATGGCCTATCTCACCATCCTCATCGCCGCCCGCGGCGCGCTGGAGCGAGGCAAGATTCCCCATGCGCTCGGCTTGTGGTGGGTGCACGCCATTTTCCTCGCGATTGGTCTGGTGCTGCTGTACTGGGAGCCTCTGCGCTTGAAGATGAAGAGTCGCCGAGCCGTGTCGGAGGTGGCTCATGGTTAAGCTCGATCGCTACATCGGCAAGAGCGTGTTCGTCGCGATTCTTGCCGTGTTGGGCATTATTCTCGGGCTGGCGTCGCTGTTCGCTTTTATCGATGAAATGGCCGACATCAGCGAGACCTACACCTTCTGGGACGCCGGCAGTTTCGTGATCATGACGGCGCCGCGTCGTCTCTACGACATGCTGCCCATGGCGGCGCTGATCGGTTGCCTGATCGGCCTCGGCGGTCTGGCCAGCAGCAGTGAACTGACCATCATGCGTGCCGCTGGTGTGTCCATCGGCCGTATCGTGTGGGCGGTCATGAAGCCGATGTTGGTACTGATGGTCGCGGGGCTCTTGATTGGCGAGTACGTCGCGCCGGTCACCGAGAGCCAGGCGCAGGCGGCACGTTCGCTGGCGCAGGGCAGCGGTGATGCCCAAAGTGCGCGTCATGGTCTCTGGCACCGTCAGGGTGAAGAATTCATCCACATCAACACCGTGCAGCCGGACGGTTTGCTGTACGGCGTGACCCGCTACCACTTCGACGACCAGCGCCACATGCAGACGGCCAGCTTCGCCAGACAGGCGAATTTCATGACCGATTACTGGCTGTTGAAAGACGTCACCACCACGGTGTTCCACGGCGACCGGACCGAGGTGGTGAAGACCCCCGAAGAAAAGTGGAACGTCGCCCTCAGCCCTCAATTGTTGAGCACCGTGGTGCTGCCGCCTGAATCGTTGTCGATGACCGGCTTGTGGGGTTATGCGCATTACCTCGCGGACCAGGGCCTCAACAACGGGCGTTACTGGCTGGCGTTCTGGACCAAGATTCTGCAGCCGTTGGTGACCGTCGCGCTGGTGCTGATGGCCATTTCCTTCATCTTCGGGCCGCTGCGCTCGGTGACCCTGGGCCAGCGAGTGTTCACCGGCGTGCTGGTGGGCTTTACCTTCCGCATCGCACAGGACCTGCTGGGCCCGTCCAGTCTGGTGTTCGGATTCTCGCCGCTGTTCGCTGTGCTGGTGCCGGCGGGTATTTGTGCGCTGGCAGGGATCTGGCTGCTGCGTCGAGCGGGCTAATCGCTGGCTGCAGTGAAAAAGCCGACCCAAGGGTCGGCTTTTTTGTGGGCGTGTGTCTCGCCCTCTGTAGGAGCGCGCTTGCCCGCGATTGCGGTGTGTCAGCTAAAGATAGATTGCTGACCCAATGCCATCGCGGGCAAGCGCGCTCCTACGGATGATGCGAGGCGACATTCATTTCCTGCGCTTCGGCAGCCGCACCACCTGGCTATTGGAATACAGGTCATGCCAGGTGCGTTTCTGCTTGTCGATCAGGCTCCAGAAAAAACCGAGCCCCAGACACAGCCAGGAGGCAATCGCCACCAGGTAACGCAGTAAGGCCTGCCACAGGCTGATCGCGGTACCGTTGGCGTTCTGTACGCGAATCCCCCACACCTGCATGCCCAGGGTTTGACCGGCATGGGTCCAGAACTTGGCAAAGAATCCAAACAGGACAAAAAACAGCAGGGTCGAAAGCAGAGGATCGCCGTCCAGCGAACCGGCTTCGGACATCGCCCGCAGTTTTGCTTCGCCCACGAACCCCATCCAGATCAGCTTGTAGATGAAGGTGGTGACCATCAGCAAGGCCACGCTCAGCAGGCCGTCGTAAAAGATCGCCGCCAGGCGACGGCCCAGTCCCGCAGCCGGGAAATCGCCTTGCGGACGGAGCAGATGTTTCGACATGAGGGCGCGCTCGTTGGCGGGGGAGCGTGCATGTTACAAAACTGCGGACATAAAAAAGCCCCTGGTGCAGAACACCAGGGGCTTTTTCGTTTGCGGCTATTTAGGCTTCAGCCTGGACTTCGTCAGCCTGCATCCCTTTCTGGCCCTGCACGGCGACGAATGTCACCTTCTGGCCTTCTTTCAGGCTTTTAAAGCCATTGCCTTGAATAGCGCGGAAGTGGACGAACAGATCCGGACCGCTCTCGGGAGTGATAAAACCAAAACCTTTCTCGTCGTTAAACCACTTAACGGTACCGCTCTGACGTGTAGACATTTTCTTATTTCCTTGGAACTAAAATTAATGACAGCCTCCTTCACACGAAGAAGTACTGGGGCTGGTTGCAGGAAGTAAGAATCGTAGAGCGGGATGTAGCAGTGCTTCACGCTACTGCCCGGGTCACGGTCCCAAGCGGCCCATGCGAACACAGTTAAGAAACTCTACGCTAACTGTTACAGAAAAAACAAGCCCCGCTCAGGCCCGGTTTCAGGCGGTTTGATGCGTTTTTTGAAAACTTTAACCGATGATCAGTGATCGATAGTTTTTACTGTAAAGATCTCGTTAAGCGTGCATTTTTTTGACACTTTGTAGTGCGGTCAAAAGTGCACTGAGATGCGGCAGCCTCGGAGATGTGCACTCTTTTGGCTGCCTGTTTTTTTGACGCCGTAATTACCCGCGGAAGTAACGCTGCGCCACAAATGGCATTTTGCTGACCCGCATTGGTACTTGCTTGCCACGCACAATCGCCCAAACGGGTGTATCCAGTGCAGCGAAGCCTGTATCAAGACTGCCCATGGCCAATGGTCCGCCCAAGGTCGGACCAAAGCCTCCGCTGCACACGGTGCCGATGACGGTTCCGTCGGCATCGACAATCTCCGCGCCTTCACGCACCGGGGTGCGCTCCTGAGGCAATAAACCCACGCGTTTGCGGGCAACACCTGATTGCTGCTGCGCGAAAATCTGCGCAGCACCGGGGAAACCGCCGGCACGTGCGCCATCGGCGCGACGTGATTTGGAAATCGCCCACAGCAGGCTCGCTTCGATCGGCGTGGTCTCGGCGTTCATGTCATGGCCATACAGGCACAAGCCGGCTTCCAGGCGCAGCGAATCGCGAGCGCCCAGGCCGATGGGGGCCACTTCCGGCTCGGCCAGCAGGCGGCGAGCCAGCGATTCGGCCTGATCGGCAGGCACCGAGATTTCGTATCCGTCCTCACCGGTGTAGCCGGAACGGCTGACATAACAGTCGATGCCGTCAATGCTGATGCTTTTGAACTGCATGAAAGTCATTTTTGCCACGTCCGGCGCCAGGCGCGACAGCGCAGTCACTGCTTGCGGGCCTTGCAGGGCCAGCAATGCGCGCTCTTCGAACAACGGCTTGATGTCGCACTGGCCGCCGATGTGCTGCTGCAGGTGCGCCAGGTCTTCGTTTTTGCAGGCGGCGTTGACGACCAGCATCAACTGATCGTTGCCCAGATTGGCCACCATCAAATCATCGAGAATGCCGCCGGTTTCGTTGGTGAACATCGCGTAGCGCTGCATGCCCACCGGCAGGTCAATGATGTCCACCGGTACCAGGGTTTCCAGGGCCTGGGCGGCATGGGCGCCAGTGAGGAGAATCTGGCCCATGTGCGACACATCGAACAAACCGGCCTGCTCGCGGGTGTGCAGGTGTTCTTTCATGACGCCGGCCGGGTATTGCACGGGCATGTCGTAGCCGGCGAAGGGGACCATCCTGGCACCCAGTTCCCGGTGCAGGGCGTGAAGCGGCGTTTGCAGCAATTCAGTGGACATAGAAACTCCTTGAAGGGGGACAGGCATCGACCGGAGTCGCCGCCCTCGAAATAGGCTGTATCAGCACTCGATAATGTTGACGGCCAGCCCGCCACGGGCTGTTTCTTTGTATTTGCTTTTCATGTCGGCGCCGGTCTGGCGCATGGTGCGAATCACCTTGTCCAGCGAGACAAAATGCTGGCCGTCACCACGCAGCGCCATGCGCACGGCGTTGATCGCCTTCACCGAACCCATCGCGTTGCGTTCGATGCACGGCACCTGCACCAGCCCGCCGATGGGGTCGCAGGTCAGGCCGAGGTTATGTTCCATGCCAATCTCGGCGGCGTTTTCCACTTGATTGACGTTGCCGCCCAAGACTTCGCACAAGGCACCGGCGGCCATGGAACAGGCCACGCCGACCTCGCCCTGGCAGCCGACTTCGGCACCGGAAATCGACGCGTTTTCCTTGTACAGAATGCCGATGGCCGCAGCGGTCAGCAGGAACCGCACCACGCCGTCTTCGTTGGCGCCGGTGATGAAGCGGATGTAGTAATGCAGCACGGCAGGAATGATGCCCGCTGCGCCATTGGTGGGTGCTGTCACCACCCGGCCGCCGTTCGCGTTTTCCTCGTTCACGGCCAGCGCGTACAGGTTGACCCAGTCGAGCACGGACAACGCATCGCGCAATGCCGCTTCCGGGTTTTTGCACAACTGCCGATGCAACGCGGCGGCGCGACGCTTGACCTTGAGCCCGCCCGGCAGAATGCCCTCGTTCCGACAGCCCGCTTCGACGCAGTCCTGCATGACTTGCCAGATGTGCAGCAGTTTCTGGCGGGTTTCGGCTTCAGGGCGCCACGCTGCTTCGTTAGCCAGCATGACCTGGCTGATCGACAGGTCGCTGGCGGCGCAGTGCGCCATCAACTCCCTGGCCGTCTTGAACGGGTAAACCAGCGGGGTGGTGTCTTCGACGATGCGATCAGCGCCGGCCGCGTCCTCATCGACTACGAAACCGCCGCCCACCGAGTAGTACTCGCGGCTGCGCACTTGCAGTCCCGAGGCGTCGAAGGCACGGAAAATCATGCCGTTGGGGTGAAAGGCCAGCGGTTTGCGAATCATCGCCAGGTGTTGTTTTTCGATGAACTCGATGCTGTGTTCGCCCAAGAGGTTCAGGCGTTCGCTGCCGCGAATCTGCTGCAGCCGCGCGGCGACGGTTTCGGTGTCTACCGTGTCGGGGTGTTCACCTTCCAGGCCCAGCAACACGGCCTTGTCGCTGCCATGGCCCTTGCCGGTGGCGCCGAGGGAGCCGTACAGCTCGACCCGCACGCAGGTGATCGACGCGAGCACGCCATCGCGCCGCAAGCCTTCGGCGAACCGCGCTGCGGCTCGCATCGGGCCCACGGTGTGAGAGCTGGAGGGGCCGATGCCAATCTTGAACAGGTCGAACACGCTCAGGGACATGGTTGGGCTCCGGTTATTGTTATGGTGTTTGGAGGCTTGCCGCAGGTGGCTTCTTCGCGAGCAAGCTCCCTCCCACAGATTAACGTATGACCTGTGGGAGGGAGCTTGCTCGCGATAGCAGTGAGCCAGACACACCGCGTCAACCTGATCGCGGGCAAGCGCGCTCCTACGGTGGGGCGCGAATTACGCGTCCTGGTAGCTCTCGATCGACGGGCAGGCACAGACCAGATTGCGGTCGCCGAACACGTTATCGACCCGACCTACCGGCGGCCAGTATTTGCCGTCGATCAACGACGCCACCGGGTACACCGCCTGTTCGCGGCTGTACGGATGGCTCCATTCGCCAACCAGCTCTGCAGCGGTGTGCGGGGCGTTTTTCAGCGGGTTGTCTTCTTTGTCCAGTGCACCGCTTTCTACCGCACGAATCTCTTCGCGGATCTTGATCATGGCATCACAGAAACGGTCCAGTTCTTCCCGGGATTCGCTCTCGGTCGGCTCGATCATCAAGGTGCCCGCCACCGGGAACGACATGGTCGGGGCGTGGAAACCGAAGTCGATCAGGCGCTTGGCCACGTCGTCGACGGTGATGCCGCTGCTGTCCTTGATCGGGCGCAGATCCAGAATGCATTCGTGAGCCACCAGACCGTGGGTGCCAGAGTAGAGCACCGGGTAATGCTCTTCCAGGCGGCGGGAAATGTAGTTGGCGTTGAGAATCGCCAGCTGCGATGCACGCTTGAGGCCCTGGCCGCCCATCATGCGGATGTACATCCAGGTAATCGGCAGAATGCTTGCGCTGCCGAACGGCGCAGCGCACACCGCGCCCTCCTTGCGTTCCATCTTGCCGTGGCCGGGCAAGAAAGGCGCCAAATGCGACTTCACGCCAATCGGGCCAACACCCGGGCCGCCACCGCCGTGGGGGATGCAAAAGGTTTTGTGCAGGTTCAGGTGGGACACGTCGCCGCCGAACTTGCCCGGCGCGCAGAGGCCGACCATCGCGTTCATGTTGGCGCCGTCGATGTACACCTGACCGCCGTTGTCGTGGACGATGCCGCAGATCTCGCGAATGCCTTCTTCGAACACGCCGTGGGTGGACGGGTAAGTGATCATCAGCGCCGCGAGGTGCTCACGGTGCTCGATGGCCTTGGCGCGCAAGTCTTCGATGTCAACGTTGCCGCGCGCGTCGCACGCCGTCACCACCACGCGCATCCCCGCCATGTTGGCAGTGGCCGGGTTGGTGCCGTGGGCGGACGAAGGAATCAGGCAGATGTCGCGACGCTCATCGCCACGGCTCTGGTGATAGGCACGAATGGCCAGCAAACCGGCGTATTCACCTTGGGAACCGGCGTTGGGCTGCAGCGAGATCGCGTCGTAACCGGTGGCGGCGCAAAGCATCTCTTCCAGCTCATCGGTGAGCTGTTGATAGCCGGCGCTTTGCTCGGCAGGGGCGAACGGGTGCAGGTTGCCGAACTCGGCCCAGGTCACAGGGATCATTTCGCTGGCGGCGTTGAGCTTCATGGTGCAGGAGCCCAGCGGAATCATGGTGCGGTCCAGCGCCAGGTCCTTGTCGGCCAGTTTGCGCAGATAGCGCATCAGCTCGGTCTCGGAGTGATAGCGATTGAAGACCGGGTGGCTGAGGATCGGTGAACGGCGCAGCAGTTCGCTTGGCAGTTTCGCTTCCACCGCGTCAGCCAGTTCGGCGAAGTCAGGCAGCGATTTGCCGTCAGCGAACAGTGCCCACAGGGCTTCAACGTCGGCTTGCTGAGTGGTTTCGTCCAGCGAGATACCCAGGCGTTGTGCATCGACTTCGCGCAGGTTGATCTGCTGAGCCCGTGCCTTGGCGTGCAAGTCAGCGGTGTTGGCGCCGGTGTTAATCGTCACGCTGTCGAAGAAGAACGCTTGCTCGACAGTCAGGCCCAGTTGGCTCAGGCCCTGGGCGAAAATGGCGGTCAGGTGGTGCACGCGATTGGCAATGCGCGTCAGGCCCTGCGGGCCATGGTAGACGGCGTACATGCTGGCGATGTTGGCGAGCAGCACCTGCGCCGTGCAGATGTTGCTGGTGGCCTTCTCGCGACGGATATGTTGTTCGCGGGTTTGCATGGCCAGACGCAGCGCGGTCTTGCCGAAACGATCAATCGACACGCCTACCAGGCGGCCCGGCATGTCGCGTTTGTAGGCGTCGCGGGTGGAGAAGTAAGCGGCGTGCGGACCACCGAAGCCCAGCGGTACACCGAAACGTTGCGCGCTGCCGATGGCCACGTCAGCGCCGAACTCGCCCGGAGGGGTCAGCAGGGTCAGGGCCAGGAGGTCAGCGGCCACGGCCACCAGTGCGTTGGCGGCGTGAAAACGCTCCACCAGCTCGCGGTAATCGAACAGATCACCATTGCTCGCCGGGTATTGCAGCAACGCGCCGAAGAAACCGCTGACGTCGGTCAGTTCGCTTTCGTCGGCGACCACAACCTCAATCCCCAGGGGCTCGGCACGGGTGCGCAGCACGTCGAGGGTTTGCGGGTGGCAGTGGCTCGAGGCGAAGAATTGCTGGCTGCTTTTGTTTTTGCTCAGGCGCTTGCAGAAGGTCATCGCTTCGGCGGCGGCTGTGGCTTCGTCGAGCAGCGATGCGTTGGCAATCGGCAGGCCGGTGAGGTCGCTGATCAGGGTCTGGAAGTTCAGCAGCGACTCGAGGCGGCCCTGGGAAATCTCTGGCTGATACGGCGTGTAGGCCGTGTACCAGGCCGGATTTTCGAGCAAGTTGCGCAGGATCGGTGCCGGGGTGTGAGTGCCGTAATAGCCTTGGCCGATGAAGGTCTTGAACAGCTGGTTTTTGCTGGCGATGGCCTTGATGGCCGCCAGTGCATCGGCTTCGCTCTGACCATCGGACAAGCCCAGAACGCTGGTGCCTTTGATGGATTCGGGGATAACGCTGGCGCTCAGCTCTTCCAGGGACGTGAAGCCCAGGGTGGCGAGCATGGCTTTTTCGTCGTCGGCGCGGGGGCCGATGTGACGCGCGATGAATTCGTTGGCAGTGCTCAATTCGATACGGTCAGTCATGTCGGACTCCTCAGGCTTCGGCGGTGGCTTTGATCAGGCGGTCGTAGGCGTCCTGATTCAGCAATTGACCGACAGCGTTTGCATCGGAAGGGAAGAAGCGAAAGAACCAGCCTTGGCCCATGGGGTCTTCGTTGACCAGCTCCGGGTTGCTGTCCAGGGCGGGGTTGAGTTCGACCACTTCACCGTTGAGTGGCATGTACACGCCGCTGGCGGCTTTGACCGATTCAACCGTAGCTGCTTCCGCGCCTTTTTCGTAGGACTGCAGCTCAGGGAGTTGTACGAAAACCACGTCACCCAGCGCGTTCTGCGCAAAAGCCGTGATGCCGACAGTCACGCTGCCGTCGGTTTCGGTGCGCAGCCATTCGTGATCTTCGGTAAAACGCAACTCGCTCATGAAAACTCCCCAGGATGAACACTATGCTCGTCAAATGGCGCGAGCACGAATGGGGCAAGTGCATAGCAAGTTTGCGGCCAATGTTTGCGAGAACGTGCAGGGCGGGGTGCTTAGGCCCGTTTGCGGTTTTTTGGCCTTTGCTTGGCGTAACGATATCGTTCCGGAATGTTTGAGCGCTGAAAATCTTTTCAGCGTGGACGCCTTATCCACCGCGCCGGTCTCGTTACCGTATTGGAATCGTTACGGCGGATTGAAATCGTTCCACGTTGTAGGAGCGGGCGCGTTACCCCTTCCCGGAAATCCCATACTTGCGTAGCCGATGGGCAATAGCGGTGTGGGAGGTTTGCAACCGCGCGGCCAGTTGGCGGGTCGAGGGGTAGTGGCTGTAAAGCTTCTCCAGCAACGACTTTTCAAAATCATCGACCGCTTGCTCCAGGCTGTCGATCTCGCCATTGTTCTGCCGCGCCACGGAGGTCCCGGCGATGTCCAGATCGCCGATGTCCACCAGTGTGTGTTCGCATATCGCCGCCGCGCGGAAAATCACGTTTTGCAGCTGGCGCACGTTGCCTGGCCAGCGATTGCCCAGCAGCGCGGGGTACGTGCCCGGTGCAAGGCGGCAAACGGGCCGCTGAATCTGGGCGCAGGCCTGCTCCATGAAATAACGCGCCAGCAGCAAGATGTCCTGCCCGCGTTCGCGCAGGGGCGGCACTTCCAGATTCAGGACGTTCAGGCGGTAGAAGAGGTCCTCGCGAAAGGTCCCTTCGCTGACCATCTTCTCCAGATTGCGGTGGGTGGCGCTGAGGATGCGCACGTTGACTTTCACTTCCTTGTCGCCACCGACGCGGCGGAAGCTGCCGTCATTCAGAAAGCGCAGCAGTTTGGCTTGCAGGTAGGGCGACATTTCCCCGATTTCATCGAGAAAGACCGTGCCTTGATTCGCCATTTCCATCAGGCCGGGCTTGCCGCCGCGTTGAGCGCCGGTGAACGCACCAGGGGCATAACCGAACAGCTCGCTCTCGGCCAGGTTCTCTGGCAACGCCGCACAGTTCAACGCCAGGAACGGTGCGCTGTGGCGGGCGCTGACGGCATGGCAGGCGCGGGCGACCAGCTCTTTGCCGGTGCCGGTTTCGCCCTGGATCAACAGCGGGGCGTCCAGTGCGGCCACCCGTTGCGCCCGGGCTTTCAGGGTGCGTATCGGGATCGAGTCACCCAGAAGCGCGTCGAAACCCTCGGCGTGATCGTGATGCAGCGCCGACAAACGTTCGCCAATCCGGCTGGGCACATACAGAGTGAGCAGCGCACCTGCGTCAGTGATCGGAGTCGCGTCCAGTAGCAGCGCTTCTCCGTTGAGGGTGACTTCACGCAATGGCAGGCGGAAGCCGTTTTCCAGCAACGCCGTTTGCAGGCCCGGATCGGAAAACAGCACCCCAACCGATTCGCCTGCCGGTTCGCGGCCGCATACGGCTATCAGCGCCGGGTTCGCCAACAACACATGACCCGCGCTGTCGAGGGCCAGCACCGGATCGGTCATGGCCGCCAGCAACGCATCGAGTTGCAGGTGACGTCGTTGCCCCGGGAGGATGTCGACCACGGTGATGGCTTCCACGCCGCGCACCCGAAACAGCCGGTCTTTGAGCTCTTCGAGCACTTCATGGCTGAGGGTCGGGGCGTCGATGTAGACATTGGGTGGCACCATCTCCACCGCATCCAGGTTCAGATTACGCCCGCCGAGAATGGCCAAGACTTCCTGGGTGATACCGACTCGGTCGATGAAACTGACGTGGATGCGCATGGGGGTGGGAGGTCAGGTGGGGAGAGGGGCGATTATGCCAGTAAACGATCGCGGCTTTCGCCAGGTATCACTTGCAGGAGCGCGCTTGCCCGCCATTGCGGTGTTTCAGCAAGCGCTGTGTCTTTGGGCGCAACCCTTTTGCGGGCAAGCGCGCTCCTACAAAGCTTCAGGTTTGCTTACTCCAAATGCTCCGGCTTAACCGGATCCCCTGATTTCATGTCCAGCTTTTCGCGAATGTCTTCGAACATGGCATCGTACTGACCGTGCATGGCATGCATGTCCACCTCTTTGGGCAGGCCATGTTTCTGTGCGATGCGGGAGGCTTCACTGGCGAAGTTGTAGGCCTTGTCCTTGGGCAGCTCGAATTCGTCACTGAACGCATTGCCGGCGATTTCGCCCTCGACGGAGAAATGCATGCCTTCACTTGAGCCAGCGGTCTGGCTGACCTCGTAGCGAATGTGGATGTCGTAACCCACCTCATCCTTCTGCACGGCAGGATGGGCGAGGTGAAGATGGCCTGGCTCGAACATGAGTGTTGCTCCAGCGATCTGTGATGAATGTACAAGGACAGACCCTGCGCCGACCAAGGGGTTCATGGCTGGCCGGGATGCTCGGGTCAATCGTTTGCCTGAACCGCAGGCTCCGGGCGAGACCATATCCACAGGTTGACCAGCACCATGCCGCTCACCGCGAAATAGATCCACCAATTATGGTTGAGCACCACCAGCATCATGATCGCGCATAACAGCATGGTGACCGTTGCACTGATCTTGGCCCGGCGAGCGATCATTTTTCCGTTGCGCCAGTTGTAGAGCATCGGACCGAAAAGGCGGTGATTTTCCAGCCAGGCACTCAACCGGGGCGAGCTTCGAGTGGCCGCCCAGGCCGCGAGCAGGATGAATTCGGTGGTCGGCAAACCGGGAATGAAAATCGCGATGATGCCGATGGTCAGGCTGACGTACGCCAGGATGCCAAAGAGGATTCGGGACAGTTTGCTGCCGGGTGGTTTGCTGGTCATGGTCTCGGGATACGACAGGGTCAAGAGAGGCAATCCACGGTGTTTTGTCCACGGAAGGCGCCCAGCTTACCAGCGCCGGGCGCAACATGAAGCACTCAGGCAGAAACAGACTCGGCTGAGCCGGCGTAAGCGTATTGCAGCAATTGATTGAACCGCTCGAAGGCAGCCACCGCGCCGGCGTCTATCTGCTGCTCTTGCTCAGGGCCGAATGGCAAATCGTCGAGAATGCGGATGAAGCGTTTCCAGCCATCAGAGCGTCCTCCGGCAGGTTCGCCCAAGTGTCGGGCGCCGAAGCTGTCGCTCAGGTTCAGGGCCACTGCGTGCTTGATAAGGAACGCCGCGCCGAGCTTTGACCCTTCTGATACGAAGAGCCAGCCCAGCGCCTCCGCAACGGTCGGGTCCTTGACTTCGCCGGCCACCGGTTCGGGTATCGACAGCTGCAAGTCCGCCAGGTCGGCCTTGGCCTGACTGGCACGGCAGCGCTCTGCCAGGTCCGGGACGATCTGAATAAGCTGAGGGTCGGCGTACAGCCCTTTTAGTTCGTCTTGAAACAGGTATTGAGCGATCAGGAACCGGCTGTAACTGGCCAGCGTCTCAAATGGCGAATTGGCTTTGACGGCCTTGTCCAGGCGTGCATGCGGCGCGTGGGTGATCTGGTTCAGGCGCTGCGAACGAAGGGCAGGGCGGGGAGTGTCTTGAGTCATGGGCTTTCCTTGCAAAAACAGGTTCGCGTATTAACCAGACGTACGAGTGCGGATTAAACGCAGTAAAAAAGGCGCCGACGTGGATCGACGGCGCATGGGTCATCTAGATGTTCCACACCACGTTGACGCCGAAGTTGCGTCCGGGCTGGGTCAGACGGTCCAGGTTGGCAGGGCTGGTGATGGCCGCTTCTCCGAATCGGTCGTAGCCGCGCACGTCGTCCCAGCGCCAGTACTTCTTGTCGGTGAGGTTGTAGATGCCGGTGTTCACCGTCAGGTCGTCGGTGACGTTGTAGTAGGCGGTCAGGTCGAGAAAGCCTGCGCCGGGCGTTTTGAACAGGGTCGCATCACGGTTTTGCGATTTGAGCGCACTGCTGTCGACCCGGGTCTGGCGCTTCATCAGCGTCCAGCTCAGCAAACCGCCGTAGTGGCGCTGGTCATACCCCAGTCCAAACACGCCGGTCAGTGGATTGATGCTGTTAAGGGGTTTGCCGGTGTCATCGTTGCGCCCATGGGCGTACGCCAGCGAGCCCAGGCTGTAGAGACCCTCTGGCGCACCCATGACGTCCAGATCAAGACGGCCCTTGAGTTCAAGCCCCTTGATGATGGCGTGTTTGATATTGGCGCTGTGGAATGTCACCTGGTTATAACCGGGCTTGAGCGCGTCATCGTTGATGAAATCCTTGTATCGGTTCTCGAACACCGCCACCTCGAACCAGCCCTTATCGAAGTGCCCGCGCAGGCCGGTTTCATAGCTCTGGCTTTTTTCCGGTTTGAGCGCCGAATTAGGCTCGACGACGTAGCCCTGCGTCCCCTCGAAGCGCCCGTACAGCGCTTTGGCCGTCGGCGTGCGGAAACCTTCGGTGTACTGCCCGTACCAGGTGTAGTGGTCGTTGAATGCATAGGTCACCCCCAGTTTCGGGGAGAGCTGGTGCCACACCTTGTCGGCAGCGTTGACCTTGCCAGCTGTTCCAGCCGAAGCCCCGGCCGCAGGCAAACCGGCCAGGAATTTCGGGGTGACTTTCGGATCGAGCCGTGTGTGGTCGTAACGAAGGCCGGGTGTGAACGTCCAGTCGTTCCAGCGCACCTCATCCTGGGCAAACAGCCCGTAGCGGGTGACGGTGGGGTTGGGGAAATCGCTCACGGGCTTCAGGCGATCACGGGGGCTGTCGTCCCCGACGGTTTTGCAACTGCCGAAGGCCGACGCGCAACGGCCGCTGCCGGAACGTTCGCCCGTTGTCTTTTGCTGCTTGAGCGTGGCGCCGTAGGTCAGCACATGGTCGGTCTGGGCAACGGAAAATGCCTTGTCCAGTTGCGTGTCCAGCACCCACTGACTTTCCTTGTAGCGCGTATCGCGTTCCCGATGAACGAGGCGTCCGGGGGCGCCGGCGGCGGAATGCGCTTTGGCATGACTCGATGCCGGGCGGCCACCCGTGGCGCCAGCCGGGCCATGGTTGGCCGCAGGCCTCGCAGCGGTTCCATGAGGGCGACCTGCAGGCGCGCCGTGTCCATTCGCGGCTGAACCCTTCGCACCGGGTCCGGACGTTGGTCTACCCCTCGGCGGAACGTTGTAGAGCTCGTCAGTCTTCTGCTCGGTCTTGGCGATCTGGTGATTGAGGCTCCACTTCACGTTATCAGCCAACAGACTGTCCACCTTGAAGCGGTGTTCCAGACCGAAACGTTCCCGGGTTATCCGGTCGTTACTGTCACGCCATCGGTACATGCCCTGACCGACGCCACCACCAAACGGACCGCCTACCGCACTGCGCTGGGCGGTATCGCGATCGTTGCTGTACTTCTCATAGGTGAGCCCGACTCTTGAATCATCCGCGTAATTCCAGCCCAGCTTCGCCAGCACATTGGTGGCATCGACGTCTTCCGGATTGGCCCGGGTGCGGGACAAACCGGCGCCTGCGTTTTCACCGTACGAGGCGGTTTCCCGGCCATTGCGTTCGCTCACATGCAACAGCGCATCCAGCTCATCCTGGCGCCCTGCAACGGTGGCCGATTTGAGCCAGCTGCGGTCCGCAGAGCTGTAGCCGGTCTTGAGCCTGGCGCCCGTCGATTGGCCATCCTTGATGATGTCGTCCGGGTCCAGCGTGAAGTAGCTGACGGCACCGCCAATCGCGCTGCTCCCGTAAAGCGAGGAGGCAGGACCCCGGAGGATTTCGACACGCTTGATGATTTCCGGGTCGACGTAATTGCGGTGTGACTCAGCGAACGGGCCGAAGAAGAAACTGGCCGGCGTTTCCACACCGTCGATTTGCGTCAGGACCCGATCCCCATCGATCCCGCGAATGTTGTAGCCCGTGGTGCCTGCGCGTTGACCTGCGCCTCCCACCGAGACGCCGGGTTCGTAGCGCACCAGATCACGAATGGTGTTGGTGTTCTGCCGATCCAGCTCGCTGCGCTCCAGCACGCTCACGGTGCTGGGCACGGACTTGGGGTCTCGCGGCTGGCGCGTTGCGCTGATCGTCGTGGGTGCCAGCGAGATGGCGTGCGGATGGTCGGAGTCGCCTGATTCGGCGAGCGCCGAAGGCGCGGTCAGCACGCCGGCTGACAGGATGGACGCGGTCAGAAAAGACAAGGCGTGAGTCGGGTAGTCCTTGGCGCAGACACGTGAGGGAGACGAAGCGGGCGTGACGGATTTGAACCTTGACGGCATGGATAGCGCTCTTTTTCTGCGGATCGTGTTAGCGCAACTGTTCTTTGATGGGAATCAATTGCATTGGCTAAGACTTAACGATTCAGAAGGGGCTATCGCGTAAAAATAAATCTTCTTGGGTGGGCGCGGGGCGTTGGAGGGCGTCGCTCAGAGCAGCGAGGCGGCGTCATGCACTGATGGCGAGTCCCAGACCGCCCTGGCCTTGTCGAACGCAGCGCGGTTTTTCGGGTCGGTCTCGATCCACGCCAAAAACGCCTGGCGCTGTTCCGGCGTGGCGGTTTCGGACTCGACGAGCCAGGTCAATGCCTGATCCATGGCGGGATCACTCAGCACCTCGTGCGCCAGTGCCAGGAAGTCTTGATTGCTGTTGTCGCTCACTGCGGCCTCGGCGGTCGTGTATTCGTCCAGAACGGGCAATGAGTGTATCGCCTGGAACCAGACAAAACTTCCGGAAATTGAGACGTTTCCTACGCCAGCCACCTAAAAAGGCGACGCAGATCCGCTAGCAATCATCGAGACGCGCAGCCACCCCGATACAGATGGCCATGATGAGCTTGAGCTCCTTTTGCACGGTGCTTGCCGATACGTCGAGTTGCTCGGCTATTTCCAGATAGGTGCAGCCATGCAGCCGATTGAGGCTGAAAATGCGCTGCTGCCGCGGGGACAGGCACGTGATGTGGCGGCTCAGACGTTCCAGCAAACGGGCCGCGTGGGCCGCTTCATCCAGCGATGAAGCGGGTGTGCTGATGTGGTGAAGTTCTGCGGGCGGTATGTCATCGACGATCGTGCGGGCTCGCGTACGACGAGCACGCAGGTGGTCCAGCGCCAGGTTGCGCGCGGTCTGGAAAACGAAGGGTTCGAGGTGATCGATGCTGCGCTGCTGAAGGACGCGGTTCACCCGCAGCCAGGTCTCGTGCAGCAGGTCTTCGGCGGTGGGGCGGTGATCGACGATGCGCTGCAATGTGCGCAGCAGGACGGTGCGTTGTGCAGTGAACAGCTCGTTGAGCGGCAGTTGACTCACAAGAGCACCCGGCCAGAAAAGGTCCGGATGATAATGCTTATCAACTGGCGGTCGATCAATAAATTGTAAGTGTCGGGGTTTTGCGAGGCATGGAGCCATGTGCGTGCAGGAACCAACGTGGCGAGCGCCGTTTTCTCAAGCTCGACGCCTCGCGAACACGTTCGCTCCTACAGAGTAAACGGTACCGGGTAAAAATTACTCCGCGTTCATCAGCGCCAGACAGTTGTCCAGCATGCGGTTGGAGAATCCCCATTCGTTGTCATACCAGGCCAGCACTTTCAGCAGTTTGCCGGACACCTTGGTGTGGTTGGCGTCGAAAATGGACGACAGCGGGTTGTGGTTGAAGTCGTGGGAAACCAGCGGCAGGGTGTTGTAGCCCAGGATTTTCGAGTGCTGACTGGCTTCTTTCATGATGGCGTTGACCTCATCCGCCGTGGCCTCGCGTTTGAGGTGAATCGTCAGGTCAACCAGCGAAACGTTGATCACTGGCACCCGCACCGCCATGCCGGTCAGCTTGCCGGCCAGTTCCGGCAACACCAGGCCTACGGCTTCGGCGGCACCGGTTTTACTCGGGATCATCGACTGCGTGGCGGAGCGCGCCCGGTAAGGGTCGGTGTGGTAAACGTCGATCAGGTTCTGGTCGTTGGTGTAGGCGTGGATGGTAGTCATCAAACCACTTTCGATGCCCAGTTCGCGGTGCAGCACCTGCGCCACCGGGGCCAAACAGTTGGTGGTGCAAGAGGCGTTGGAGATCACTTCGTGGGATTGACGCAACATGTCATGGTTGACACCGTAGACCACGGTCGCGTCAGCGCCCTTGGCAGGGGCCGAGATAATTACTTTGCGCGCGCCGGCGGTAATGTGGGCAGCGGCTTTATTGCGATCGGTGAACAGACCGGTGCATTCAAACACGACGTCGATGTTCTGGTCCTTCCAGGGCAGTTCGGCCGGGTTACGAATGGCGGTGACCGAAATCCGGTCGCCATTGACCGTCAAACCTTCCTTGTCGAAATCGACAGTGCCATCGAACTGACCATGAACCGTGTCGTACTTGAGCAGGTGAGCGTTGATTTCGCTGTCGCCCAGATCATTAATGGCGACGACTTGCAGGTCCTGGCGGTAGCCTTGGGTATAAAGTGCACGTAGGACGTTACGGCCGATTCGGCCAAAACCGTTGATTGCGATACGAAGTGTCATACACCCGTCCTCACTGAATTTGTTGTTGGAATTACAAGATTATTCTCATAGAAATAGAAAACAAGCCCTTTTAGTGGCAGTATTTTGGTTTATCTACAAATAGAAACCTGTAGCGCCGGTACAAATGTCCGAAAATCAAGTCGTTGCGTTCTGCCCGGTTTGTTCGTCGAGAATTTGCGAAGCCTGAACGGGTGACCACATCAGCTAGCCTGGAGTTCATCACAATGCATCCCCGCGTCCTTGAGGTAACCGAACGGCTGATCGTCCGCAGCCGTGACACCCGTCAGCGGTATTTGCAGCTTATTCGAGACGCTGCGAGTGACGGTCCGATGCGCGGCAAGCTGCAATGTGCCAACTTCGCCCATGGCGTCGCAGCGTGCGGGCCCGAAGACAAGAACAGCCTGCGGATGATGAACGCCGCCAACATCGCCATCGTCTCTTCCTACAACGACATGCTCTCGGCGCACCAGCCTTATGAGCACTTCCCTGAACAGATCAAAAATGCCCTGCGTGAGATCGGTTCCGTCGGCCAGTTTGCCGGCGGCGTGCCGGCCATGTGCGACGGGGTCACGCAAGGCGAGCCAGGCATGGAACTGAGCCTGGCCAGCCGTGAAGTGATTGCCATGGCGACCGCGGTTGCGTTGTCGCACAACATGTTCGATGGCGCGTTGATGCTGGGAATCTGCGACAAGATCGTGCCCGGCCTGATGATGGGTTCGCTGCGCTTTGGCCATTTGCCGATCATTTTCGTGCCGGGTGGGCCAATGGTGTCGGGCATCTCCAACAAGCAAAAAGCGGACGTGCGCCAGCGTTACGCCGAAGGCAAGGCCACGCGCGAAGAGCTGCTGGATTCGGAAATGAAGTCCTACCACGGCCCGGGCACCTGCACCTTTTACGGCACCGCCAACACCAACCAACTGCTCATGGAAGTCATGGGTCTGCATTTGCCAGGCGCTTCCTTCGTAAATCCCTACACGCCGTTGCGCGATGCGCTGACACGCGAAGCGGCATTCCAGGTGACGCGTCTTACCAAACAGAGCGGTCAGTTCATACCGCTGGGTGAGATTGTGGACGAGCGTGCGCTGGTCAACTCGATTGTTGCGCTGCACGCGACGGGCGGCTCGACGAACCACACGCTGCACATGCCTGCCATTGCGCAATCGGCCGGCATTCAACTGACCTGGCAGGACATGGCTGATCTTTCTGAAGTCGTGCCGACCCTGACCCACGTCTATCCAAACGGCAAAGCCGACATCAACCATTTCCAGGCAGCGGGCGGCATGTCGTTCCTGATCCGCGAACTGCTGGACGCCGGCCTGATGCACGAAGACGTCAACACCGTCATGGGGCCGGGCTTGCGTCGTTATACCCAGGAGCCGTTTCTGGAGGACGGCAAACTGGTCTGGCGCGATGGCCCGTTGGAAAGCCTGGACGAGAATATCCTGCGCCCGGTCTCCCGCCCGTTTTCGGCGGAAGGCGGCTTGCGGGTGATGGAGGGCAACCTCGGTCGTGGCGTGATGAAAGTGTCGGCCGTGGCGCTGGAGCATCAGATCGTCGAGGCGCCGGCTCGTGTTTTCGAAGACCAGCAGGACTTGGCGGACGCCTTCAAGGCAGGCGAACTGGAGTGCGATTTCGTCGCGGTGATGCGTTTTCAGGGGCCTCGTTCCAACGGCATGCCGGAGCTTCACAAGATGACGCCGTTTCTGGGCGTGCTGCAGGACCGTGGCTTCAAGGTCGCGTTGATTACCGACGGCCGCATGTCGGGCGCCTCCGGGAAAATTCCGGCGGCGATACACGTTTGCCCTGAAGCTGCCGATGGCGGTCCGTTGGCCCTGGTGCGTGACGGGGATCTCATTCGGGTGGATGGCGTAAAAGGGACGTTGCAAGTTCTGGTCGAATCGGCAGAATTGGCCGCCAGAGAACCGGCAATCGGACGGCTGGCCAACAATGTGGGCAGCGGTCGCGAACTGTTCGGTTTCATGCGCATGGCCTTCAGCTCCGCGGAGAAGGGCGCCAGTGCCTTTACTTCGAATCTGGAGATGCTTACGTGAAATTGGCGATGGTGGGTGATATCGGTGGGACCAATGCGCGTTTTGCCATTTGGGAAGACGACGCGCTGCATTCGATCCGGGTGTTTCCCACCATCGACTATGCAAGCCCCGAGAAAGCGCTGCTGATCTATCTGGAAGATCTGGATCTGCAGCCGGGCGACGTCGGCTCGATTTGCCTGGCCGTTGCCGGGCCTGTGGTCGGCGATGATTTCCACTTCACCAACAGTCACTGGAAGATCAACCGGCCGTCGTTCTGCGCCCAGTTGAAGATCGACCTGCTGATCATGGTCAACGACTTTACGGCGATGGCCTTGGGCATGACGCGCCTGCGTGACGATGAATACCTCACGGTCCGTCACGGCAAGGGCGACCCCAATGGGGCCAAGGTCGTGATTGGCCCTGGCACGGGCCTTGGCGTCGGGACGCTGGTGCGCAACGGTCCCAAACACTGGGCGGCCGTCCCGGGCGAGGGCGGGCATGTCGATTTGCCGATCGGGACGGCCCGGGAAGCGTTACTGTGGATGCGCCTGATGGCGGATCACGAACACGTCAGCGCCGAAACGGTGTTGAGCGGTGCCGGTCTGCTGCTGTTGTACAAGGTCAGCTGTGGGCTGGACGAGATCGAACCGACGTTGAAGTCGCCCGCCGCCATCACCTCGGCGGCGTTGAACGGCGATCCAGTGGCGGCGGCCGTGCTGGAACAGTTTTGTGTGTTCCTTGGCCGGGTCGCGGGCAACAACGTATTGACCGTCGGAGGTCGCGGCGGGGTGTACATTGCCGGGGGTGTGATCCCGCGGTTTGTGGATTTCTTCATGAAGAGCGGCTTTAATCGCGCCTTCAGCGAGAAAGGCCAGATGAAGGACTACTTCGATGACGTACCTGTGTGGCTGGTGACGGCCGAGTACCCGGGACTGACGGGGGCGGGCGTGGCGCTGGATCAGGCGCTGGCAAATGCCTGACGGTCACTGTGAATGCTTGAATCTGTAAGAGCCAACTGGCTGGCGAAGCGATAGACGCGCCGTATCAGTTGGCCGCTTCGCGAACAAGTTCGCTCCTGCAGAGATTGGCGCGTTACCCATAAAAACAAACTACGCACACAAGGACGATCAACGTGAACGCTGTCACCAAGTCGATTCTGGTGGTCGATGATGACCAGGAGATCTGTGAGTTATTGCAAGCGTACCTGAGCCGGTCCGGCTTCCAGGTCCGAACGGTCGGCGATGGTGCGCAGTTTCGCCAGGCGTTCAACGAAGAACCCAGCGACCTGCTGATTCTCGATGTCATGTTGCCCGACGAAGACGGCTTCAGCCTTTGCCGCTGGGTCCGGCAGCACCCGCGTCAGCCCCACGTTCCGATCATCATGCTCACCGCCAGCTCTGACGAGGCCGACCGGGTCATCGGACTGGAACTGGGCGCCGACGATTACATGGCCAAACCTTTCAGCCCCCGTGAACTTCAAGCGCGCATCAAGGCGCTGCTGCGGCGTGCCCAGTTCGGTCAGGAACGCTCCGGTGGCGAAGTGCTGGCGTTTGACGAATGGCGCCTGGACATGGTCAGCCACCGGCTGTTTCACCGTGACGGCGAAGAGGTGATTTTGTCAGGCGCCGACTTTGCCCTGCTCAAGCTGTTCCTCGACAATCCCCAGCAAATCCTGGATCGCGACACCATTGGCAACGCCACCCGCGGTCGCGAGCTGATGCCGCTGGAGCGCATCGTCGACATGGCGGTGAGTCGTCTGCGCCAGCGTCTGCGCGACACCGGCAAGGCGCCGCGGCTGATCCGGACCGTGCGAGGCAGTGGCTACCTGCTGGCGGCCAATGTGCTGCCGCAAGCCAGCAACGGCTACTGACCGTTGAGCCTGATCGACACGCGCCGAACGCTGCCGGTGCCGCGTTCGCTGTTGGGGCGCATGTTGCTGCTGACGCTGTTGGCGGTGTTGCTGGCCCAGGCACTGTCCAGCGTGATCTGGCTGTCGCAGTTGCGCGCCACGCAGATGGAAGGGCTGATCACCAGCGCTCGCAGCCTCGCCCACTCGATGGCGGCCAGCGTCAGTTACTTTCGGTCGTTGCCGGTCGCCTATCGCCCGCTGGTGCTGGACCAGCTGCGCAACATGGGTGGTACACGGTTTGTCGTTTCACTCAACGACCATCCCCTGGACATGGCGATTCTCGAACCCACCCCGCGCAAGGAGGCCGTGCTGACCGCGGTCGATGAAGTGCTGCGTCAGCATCTGGGCAACGACCCTGACATCGCCATCTGGTTCGTGCGCCCCGAGGACCTTCGGATCTTCAACGGCGGCCTGAAGCTCGACGAGTTGCCGCGCTCGTGGGCGCATTACGCCTTGAGCCTGGAGCCGATCAACCCCCCGGTGCTGGTGACGCAGATCCAGCTGTCGCCAGGGGAATGGCTGTACATCGCCTCGTTGCTGCCCGAGCCGTACACCAGCCTGGAAGAACAGGATCTGCCGACGCAGCAGGTGTGGTTCATCATTCTCACGAGCAGCTTTTTGCTGTTGTTCATCGGCCTGTTGGTGCACTGGCAAAGCGGCCCGCTCAAGCGCCTGGCACGGTCCGCGCGCGATATGTCCCTCGGCGCGGAGGTCGAGCCGGTGGTGGAGGGCGGGGGCAGCGAAGTCGTCGAAGTGACCCGCGCGTTCAACACCATGCGCGAGCGGATCAGTCGTTATTTGAGCGAGCGAGGGCAGCTGTTCAGCGCCATTTCCCACGACCTGCGCACGCCGATCACGCGCTTGCGGCTGCGCGTCGAATTGCTGGAAGACGAGGCGACCCAGGCCCGATTCACCCGCGATCTCGACGAGCTGGAGCTGTTGGTCAAGGGCGCGCTGCAATGCGTGAAAGACACCGATATCCACGAAAACATCGAGCCGGTGGACCTCAACCATGCCCTCGACTGCCTGATCGAACCCTACCTGTCCCCCGCGGGCGACGGGCGTGTCACGTTGCAAGGCAAAGCGATGTCGATGTTCCCCGGCAAACCATTGGCGCTGCGGCGGTGCATGGGCAACCTGATCGACAACGCCATCAAGTACGGCGAGAAAGCGCACCTGCAGGTGGAAGACGACGCCGAAGCGTTCATTCTGCATGTGGTCGACGAAGGGCCAGGGGTGCCTGAGCAGCGTCTGGAGCAGGTGTTCGAGCCGCATTTTCGTCTGGCTGGCAAACATCAGCAGGGCTACGGACTCGGGCTGGGTATCGCTCGCAATATTGCCCACAGCCATGGGGGCGAGGTGACGCTGCAGAATCTGCGCGAAGGCGGGATGCGGGTGACGTTGTTTTTGCCGCGAGGCCTGGAGTAACACGCTGTCCGTTGGAGCGAGGCTTGCCCGCGAAGCTTTTTGCAGCAGCATATTAGCTTCAGATGCTGTGGCGCTTTCTTCGCGGGCAAGCCTCGCCCCAACAAAGCGTCATGCAGGGGGTAGTTCGTGGTGTTATTTGAATGTCACCGCGCTGTGACAATCACGCGTCCCTTCGTTACTGTCCGCTCTAGCCCGTTGGTTAGAATCCACGCAGCGCAAGCGCCAGACTTGCCCAGGCATAACAACAAGAAAGGTTATTTAGATGAATTCGATCACACGTCTCGCCGCACTCGTTTCCCTCGCCTCGTTGTTTCCTCTTAGCGCTCTTGCTGCCGACTCCAAAGGTACGGTCGAAGTGGTCCATTGGTGGACGTCCGGCGGTGAAAAGGCCGCTGTCGATGTCTTGAAGGCCCAGGTCGAAAAAGACGGTTTCGTCTGGAAAGACGGCGCAGTCGCCGGTGGCGGTGGTGCGACCGCCATGACCGTTCTCAAAAGCCGCGCAGTCTCCGGCAACCCGCCCGGTGTTGCCCAGATCAAAGGTCCTGATATCCAGGAGTGGGCGTCCACCGGCCTGCTGGATACCGACGTGCTGAAAGACGTCTCCAAGGAAGAGAAGTGGGACAGCCTGCTGGACAAGAAAGTCTCTGACACCGTGAAGTACGACGGCAATTACGTCGCTGTGCCGGTGAACATCCACCGCGTGAACTGGCTGTGGATCAACCCGGAAGTCTTCAAGAAAGCCGGTATCGAAAAAGCCCCTACCACCCTCCAGGAATTCTACGCCGCAGGCGACAAGCTCAAGGCCGCGGGCGTGATTCCGCTGGCTCATGGCGGTCAGCCTTGGCAGGACAGCACCGTTTTCGAAGCGGTCGTGCTCTCGGTGATGGGCGCTGATGGTTACAAGAAAGCGCTGGTTGATCTCGACAATGGCGCATTGACCGGCCCCGAGATGGTCAAGTCGCTGACCGAGCTCAAGAAAGTCGCCACTTACATGGATCCGGACGGCAAAGGCCAGGACTGGAACCTGGAAGCAGCCAAGGTTATCAATGGCAAGGCCGGCATGCAGATCATGGGTGACTGGGCCAAGAGCGAGTGGACCGCTGCCAAGAAAGTCGCCGGCAAGGACTACCAGTGCGTACCGTTCCCTGGCACCGAGAAGGCGTTCACCTACAACATCGACTCCCTGGCGGTGTTCAAGCAGAAAGACAAAGGCACCGCTGCTGCCCAGCAGGACATTGCCAAAGTCGTTCTGGGTGAAAACTTCCAGAAAGTCTTCAGCATCAACAAAGGGTCGATCCCCGTTCGCAACGACATGCTGGCTGACATGAACAAGTACGGTTTCGACTCCTGTGCCCAGACTGCCGCCAACGACTTCCTGGCGGACGCCAAGACCGGCGGCCTGCAACCAAGCATGGCGCACAACATGGCGACATCGCTCGCAGTGCAAGGCGCGTTCTTTGATGTGGTGACTAACTACATCAACGACCCGAAAGCCGATCCGGCTGACGCGGCGAAGAAGCTGGGCGCTGCGATCAAATCCGCCAAGTAACGCCGTGTTTTACCTGTAGGAGTGAGCTTGCTCGCGAAAGCGTTACGTCAGTGGAATGCACCTGCGCCTGACACGCCGCATTCGCGAGCAAGCTCCCTCCCGCACGATGTGCTTTTGTAATCTTCATTTCTTGTACTGGATTTCACCATGAGTTCTGTTGCTGTGTTCAGCAAAGCCTCGCCGTTCGATGCACTGCAGCGTTGGCTACCCAAACTGGTGCTGGCGCCGAGCATGTTCATCGTCCTGGTGGGCTTCTACGGTTACATCCTGTGGACGTTTGTACTCTCGTTCACCAACTCGACGTTTCTGCCGACTTACAAATGGGCCGGGCTGGCACAGTACGCGCGGCTGTTCGACAACGACCGCTGGTGGGTCGCGAGCAAGAACCTGGCGGTATTCGGCGGCATGTTCATCGGAATCAGCTTGGTCATCGGCGTGATGCTGGCGGTGTTCCTCGATCAGCGCATTCGTCGTGAAGGTTTTATCCGCACCATTTATCTGTACCCGATGGCGCTCTCGATGATCGTCACCGGCACCGCCTGGAAATGGCTGCTCAACCCGGGCATGGGCCTGGACAAATTGTTTCGCGACTGGGGCTGGGAAGGGTTCCGGCTGGACTGGCTGATCGACCCGGACCGCGTGATTTACTGCCTGGTCATTGCCGCTGTGTGGCAGGCCTCCGGTTTCATCATGGCGATGTTCCTGGCCGGGCTGCGCGGGGTCGATCAATCGATCATCCGTGCCGCGCAGATCGATGGCGCGAGCATGCCCAGGATCTATTGGAAAGTGGTGCTGCCAAGCCTGCGTCCGGTGTTCTTCAGTGCCGTGATGATTCTGGCGCACATCGCAATCAAGAGTTTCGATCTGGTGGCTGCCATGACGGCAGGCGGGCCGGGCTATTCATCGGACTTGCCGGCGATGTTCATGTACTCGTTCACCTTCAGCCGTGGGCAAATGGGCATGGGGTCTGCCAGTGCGATCCTGATGCTGGGGGCGATCCTCGCCATCCTCGTGCCGTACCTGTATTCCGAGCTGAGGACCAAGCGCAATGACTAGTCTTGTGGGCAAACCGTCGCTGACCCTCAGCCGCATCGCGATCCATGCCGTATTGATCATCGCCTGCCTGCTGTATCTGGTGCCACTGGTGGTCATGCTGCTGACCAGTTTCAAGACGCCGGAAGACATCGGCAGCGGCAACCTGCTGAGCTGGCCCACCGTGGTCACGGCCATCGGCTGGGTCAAGGCCTGGGCTACCGTGGACGGCTATTTCTGGAACTCGATCAAGATCACGGTGCCTGCCGTGCTGATCTCCACCGCCATTGGCGCGCTGAACGGCTACGTGCTGTCGATGTGGCGTTTCCGCGGCTCGCAGATGTTCTTCGGCCTGTTGCTGTTCGGCTGCTTCCTGCCCTTCCAGACGGTGCTGTTGCCGGCTTCGTTCACGCTGGGCAAGATGGGTCTGGCCAACACCACCACCGGTTTGGTGTTTGTGCATGTGGTTTACGGCCTGGCGTTCACCACGCTGTTCTTTCGTAACTACTATGTAAGCATCCCGGATGCGCTGGTGAAGGCCGCCCGCCTGGACGGTGCAGGATTTTTCACGATCTTTCGCAAGATCATTCTGCCGATGTCGACCCCGATTGTGATGGTCTGCCTGATCTGGCAGTTCACCCAGATCTGGAACGACTTCCTGTTCGGTGTGGTGTTCTCCAGCGGCGATTCGCAACCCATCACCGTGGCGCTGAACAATCTGGTCAACACCAGTACGGGCGCCAAGGAATACAACGTTGATATGGCTGCCGCGATGATCGCCGGTCTGCCGACCCTGCTGGTGTACATCGTCGCAGGCAAGTATTTCGTGCGCGGGCTCACGGCCGGCGCAGTCAAGGGGTAATCATGGCAACGCTTGAACTACGCAACGTAAACAAGACTTATGGCGCCGGCTTGCCCGACACCCTGAAGAACATCGAACTGCAGATCAATGACGGCGAATTCTTGATCCTGGTCGGCCCCTCCGGCTGCGGCAAATCGACGTTGATGAACTGCATTGCGGGCCTGGAAAACATTACCGGTGGCGAGATTGTGATCGACAATCAGGACGTCAGCGGCATGAGCCCCAAGGACCGTGACATCGCCATGGTGTTCCAGTCCTACGCGCTGTACCCGACCATGAGCGTGCGTGAGAACATCGAATTCGGCCTGAAGATCCGCAAGATGAACCAGTCGGCCATCGACGAAGAAGTCGCCCGCGTGGCTAAACTGCTGCAGATCGAACACTTGCTCAACCGCAAGCCCGGTCAGTTATCCGGCGGCCAGCAGCAGCGGGTGGCCATGGGGCGTGCCTTGGCGCGGCGACCCAAGATCTACCTGTTCGACGAACCGCTTTCCAACCTTGATGCCAAGTTGCGCGTCGAGATGCGGACCGAAATGAAACTGATGCATCAGCGGCTGAAAACCACCACGGTCTACGTCACCCACGATCAGATCGAGGCAATGACGCTGGGCGACAAAGTGGCGGTCATGAAGGACGGCATCATTCAACAGTTCGGCACGCCCAAGCAGATCTACAACGATCCAGCTAACCTGTTTGTGGCGAGCTTTATCGGTTCACCCCCGATGAACTTCATTCCGCTGCGTCTGCAGCGCAAGGATGGCGGCCTGGTTGCGCTGCTCGACAGCGGTCAGGCGCGCTGCGAACTGCCGATGACCATGAGCGACGCGGGTCTGGAAGACCGTGAGGTGATTTTGGGCCTTCGCCCTGAGCAGATCGTGCTAGCGTCTGGCGAACCGAGTGCCATGCCGAGCATTCGGGCGCAAGTGCAAGTCACCGAGCCGACCGGACCCGACACACTGGTGTTCGTCATGCTCAACGATAGTAAGGTCTGCTGCCGTCTGGCACCGGACATCGCGCCGCAGGTCGGCGAGTCACTGACCTTGCAGTTCGATCCAAGCAAGGTTCTGCTGTTTGACGCGACGACAGGAGAGCGACTGGGTGCTTTGGGAAAGTCTCCAGCTGCTGAACGGCTCAGCAACGTGACACGGCTGAACCGCAACTGATCGGACCAGGTACTCTTGAAAAGGGCACAGCTGACGGGGCATCCCTGCCGTAATGGCCTGTCAGTCACACGAAGCAAGTAGTTACAACGCTGTTTAAAGCTAATAAAAATAAAACGAGGATTTAAGGGATGAAGAAGGTACAAGGCAAATCGCTTAAGCAATTTCAGCTTATCGGTGGGTTGTCGGTGTTGAGTGCGTTGACGTTGTCCGGAACCGCTTTTGCAATGGAGCCGTTCCACGCCAGCGAACACATGACCGGTGACTGGGGTGGTCTGCGCCAAGAGCTTTACGACAAGGGTTTTGACTTCCCTATCGAGTACGTGGGTGAAGCGGGCTCCAATCTCAACGGCGGGTACAACGACGACACGACAGGCCGCTACAGCGACCAGTTCGCGTTCGGCGTACAAATGGACCTGCAGAAAATCCTCGGCTGGCACGACGCAGAATTCAAACTGGCGATCACCGAGCGTAGCGGCAACAACATCTCCAACGACCGTATCGGTGATCCACGCGCCGGCACGCTCAGTTCATCCCAGGAAGTCTGGGGTCGGGGACAGACCTGGCGTCTGACGCAGATGTGGGTCAAGCAGAAATACTTCGACGGCGCGCTGGATATCAAACTCGGCCGATTCGGCGAAGGCGAAGACTTCAACAGCTTCCCATGCGACTTCCAGAACCTGTCGTTCTGCGGCTCGCAAGTCGGTAACTACGTCAACACCTGGTACAACTGGCCAGTCAGCCAGTGGGCATTGCGCGTGAAGTACAACATCACGCCAGAAGTCTTCGCCCAGGTGGGTGTGTACGAGCAGAACCCGTCGTACCTGGAAACCGGCAACAGCTTCAAGCTCAGCGGCAGCGGCGCGAAAGGCACTGTGGTGCCGGTTGAGTTGGTTTGGTCGCCAACCGTCAACGCCCTGGCCGGCGAGTACCGCGTGGGTTACTACGTCAGCAGCCCGAGTGCCGACGATCTCTACGAAAACGAAAACGGTCAGCCACAGGCCACTGCTGGCGGTGACTTCAAGTCGCACAAGAACAAGCATGGCTGGTGGGTCGTGGCGCAGCAGCAGTTGACCAGCGTCGGCGGCGACACTTCCCGGGGCTTGAGCATCTTCGCCAACGCCACCGTGCATGACAAAGCCACCAACTTCGTCGACAACTACCAGCAGGTCGGTTTTGTCTACAAAGGTCCGTTCAATGCCCGTCCGAAGGATGACATCGGTATCGGTATCGCCCGTATCCACGTCAACGACGATGCTCAGGACAACCGTCGCCTGGTCAACGCCGTCAACGGTATCGACGATTACGACAACCCGGGCTACCTGCCTATCCAGAAGACTGAGTACAACTCGGAAATCTACTACGGCGTACACGTCACCGACTGGCTGACCGTGCGTCCCAACTTGCAGTACGTGAAAAGCCCGGGCGGCGTAGACGACGTTCAAAACGCTCTGGTGGCCGGTATCAAGATCCAGTCGAAGTTCTGATTCAGCGGACGCTCCTCCGCTTCACTGACGATCAAGGGTCGTGTGTGCTTTACGGGCAGCCTGGCTGCCCGTTTTTTTTGTGGTTGGGTTCTGGATCTTCAGGACATTTTTTATTGTTGGAAAACCTGCGTGATCCTGTAGGAGCGCGCTTGCCCGCGATGTGTGTATCAGGCGACGGCGATGTGTTGATCTTACCAACGATATCGCGGGCAAGTGCGCTCCTACAGGTTGAATCGCATCGCTCACACGGGAAAGCAATGGCCATCAGGGAATCAGGCTCGCTTGAGCATCCTCTGCAACGTTTCTTCACCGCCACGCGGCCCATGCCGACGTTTCAGTGGGAGCGTTATCAGCAGCGAGACGTGCTGGTCATCGACCACCCCCAATGCCAGGCGGTGTTCAGCCGCCAGGGCGGGCAACTGCTGCATTTCCAGCCACACGACCAAAAGCCCTGGCTGTGGTGCGCCGCGCATTGGCCGCAGGTTGGCGCCATACGCGGCGGCGTGCCGGTGTGCTGGCCCTGGGTCGGACGGCATCCGAGCGAGAAGGTCTGGCCAGCGGACGGCTGGGCTCGGTTGCTCGACTGGAAATTGATCGACAGCGCCGAGACCGAGGCCGGCGTCACCTTGCACTGGCGGCTCAAACTGTGGGACTGGCAGGCCGATTTATACGCCGAGCTGGGGGAGGGCATGGAGTTGCGGCTGGAGACTCAGCACGAAGACAGCCAGCCGTGTCAGTTCAGTCATGCCTTGCACGCCTACTGGCGCATCAGCGACGTGGCCGATGTCGCGGTGGACGGTCTGGATGGTGCGCAGGGCTATGACCAGCTGAGCCGAAGTCCGTGTGAGCAGAAAGGCGAACTGCGCGTCGCCGGTGGCTGCCAGCGGGTGTTCGAGCGGCCAGGGACCCTGGAATTGCAGGACGAAGCGTGGCATCGACGGCTCAGCATCGACACCGGGGACAGCGCCAGCACCGTGGTCTGGCACCCCGGCAGCCGCCCACTGCTGGGCGTCGGTGGCGCAGAAGCCAGTGGGTTTGTGCGGGTGGAAGCGGCGTCAACCGCGGCGGACAGTTTCAGCCTGGCGCCGGGGCAGCAGGCCAGTTTGAGTCTGCAGGCGCATTTGGTGCATTGAACCTGAAACCGTCTGTAGGAGCGCGCTTGCCCGCGATTGCGTAGTGTCAATCAACACTCATGGGATGATCTGCCGCCATCGCGGGCAAGCGCGCTCCTACAATGTTTAGCGTATTCAGTTGAGCTCATCATCCACCGGATACCGGCTGGCATTCAGGCTTTCCTTGATCTTGCGCAGGTGCGGCTGGAAGTCGACGCCACGGCGCAGGGTCATACCTGTAGCCAGCACATCGAGCACGGTGAGCTGGATGATGCGCGAGGTCATCGGCATATAGATGTCGGTGTCCTCGGGCAGTGGAATGTTCAGGCTCAAGGTGCTGGCGCGGGCGAGGGGCGAATCAGCGGCGGTCAGCCCCAGCACCGAAGCACCGTTTTCCCGAGCGATCCGCGCCACCTCCACCAGCTCGCGGGTGCGGCCGGTATAGGAAATGATCACGAACAGCTCACCGGTGTGTGCCACTGACGCCAGCATGCGCTGCATCAGCACGTCGGCATGGGCGGTGACGGCCAGATTGAACCTAAAAAACTTGTGCTGCGCATCCAGCGCCACCGGCGCCGAAGCACCGAGGCCGAAGAAGTGGATCTGCCGCGCCTGAATCAACAGGTCCACGGCCTTGCTGACGAGGATTGGGTCCAGCGCCTGCAACGCGCTGTCCAGCGATGCGATGGCGCTGCCGAAAATCTTCTGGGTGTAGGCCTGGGGATCATCATCGGCTTCCACGGCCCGGCTGACATACGCCGCGCCGCTGGCCAGGCTCTGTGCCAATTGCAGCTTGAGTTCCGGATAACCACTGACCTCGAACGAGCGGCAGAATCGGTTGACCGTCGGCTCGCTGACTTTCGCCGCCTGGGCCAGGGCGGCGATACTGAAGCGGGTCGCCTGCTGAGGGTTGAGCAGGATGGCCTCGGCGACTTTGCGCTCGGCCTTGTTCAGGTCGCCAAGCCGGCTCTGGATCTGCTCCAGAAGATTGCGTATGCGGTCCATTGAATGTCTTCCTCTTAAAGCAGCGGCAGACAATCTGATGGGCCTTTTTCAAAGGGGCCTTTAGCCTGTCGCAAAGGTGGCCTATCGTACTGAGGGCCTGTGTTGATCACCACTGGAATGTGCGTTATGACGAAATGTTGTGGTTATTACTACATATGGCCTTGAGTAACGCCTTTAAAAAAGGTATTTGTAGCCTAACTTGATAAAAGAACCAACATTATGCTCTCGATTACGGTTGAACCGTGCACATTTGCCCTGTTTGGCGCCTTGGGTGACCTGGCAGTCCGCAAATTGTTTCCAGCGTTGTACCAGCTCGACCGAGCCGGACTGCTGCATGCCGACACCAAAATTCTAGCCTTGGCTCGTGAACTCGGAACTCCAGAAGAGCATTTGGCTTACATCGACAAGAGTCTGCGTCGCTTTGTCCCTGAAGCCCAACTCGAAAACGAACACGTTGAGCGTTTTCAGGCGCGCCTGAGTTACCTGCACGTGGACTTCCTGAAGGCCGACGACTACGTCGCCCTGGCCGAGGCGGTCGGTGACGCAGAAACCCTGATCGCCTATTTCGCCACCCCCGCGTCAGTTTACGGCGCGATCTGCGAAAACCTGGCGTCGGTCAACCTGACCGAGCGCACCCGTGCCGTCCTGGAAAAACCCATTGGCCACGACCTGGCGTCGTCGCGTCGAGTCAACGATGCCGTTGCCCAGTTCCTCCCGGAAAATCGCGTTTACCGGATTGACCACTATCTGGGCAAGGACACCGTTCAAAACCTGATTGCCCTGCGCTTTGCCAACAGCCTCTTCGAAACCCAGTGGAATCAGAACTACATCTCCCACGTTGAAATCACGGTGGCGGAGAAAGTAGGGATCGAAGGCCGCTGGGGGTATTTCGATCAGGCAGGCCAGCTGCGCGACATGATTCAAAACCACCTGCTGCAGCTGCTGTGCCTGATTGCAATGGACCCGCCCAGCGATTTGTCCGCCGACAGCATCCGCGACGAAAAAGTGAAAGTGCTTAAAGCGCTGGCGCCGTTCACCCCGGAACGCCTGGCGACCCAAGTGGTGCGTGGCCAGTACATCGCCGGCTACAGCGAAGGCAAGCCGGTCCCGGGGTATCTGGAAGAAGAGAATTCCAACACCCAGAGCGACACCGAAACCTTCGTCGCGATCCGCGCCGACATCCGCAACTGGCGCTGGTCAGGCGTGCCGTTCTATCTGCGCACGGGCAAGCGCATGCCGCAAAAGCTGTCGCAGATCGTGATCCACTTCAAAGAGCCGCCGCACTACATCTTCGCGCCTGAGCAACGGCTGCAGATCAGCAATCGCCTGATTATCCGTTTGCAGCCCGACGAAGGTATCTCGCTGCAGGTGATGACCAAGGACCAGGGTCTGGACAAGGGCATGCAGCTGCGCAGCAACCCGCTGCAGCTGAGTTTTTCCGATGCCTACCGCAGCGCGCGGATCCCGGATGCCTACGAGCGGTTGTTGCTGGAAGTGATGCGCGGCAACCAAAACCTGTTTGTCCGCAAGGACGAAATCGAATCGGCGTGGCAGTGGTGCGACCAACTGATTGCAGGCTGGAAGAAGGCGGGCGATGCGCCCAAGCCTTATCCGGCCGGCTCATGGGGTCCGATGAGCTCCATTGCCCTTATTACGCGTGACGGGAGATCCTGGTATGGCGATATGTGAACTTGAATTTCCGGCCGGTCTGAAAACCGCCGAATTCGACAGCCCGAGTTTGTTGGCCGAAGGCCTGGCCGATCATGTGGCCGAGCTGTTGACGGCGGCCATCAACAGCAATCCCCACGGCGTTGCGACGCTGGTGGTGTCAGGCGGCAAAAGCCCGGTGGCGTTCTTCAAGGCCCTGGCGCAGAAACCCATTCAGTGGTCGCGCGTCGCGATCAGTCTGGCCGACGAACGCTGGGTGCCAACCGAGCATGAAGACAGCAACGCCGGCCTGGTCAAGCGCTACCTGTTTCAGGGCCCGGCGGCCGAGGCGGGCTTCTTCAGCCTGTACCGTGCCACCCGGACCGTGGACGAAGCGGCGGCTGCCACTGACAGCGCACTCAAGGAATCGATGCCGTCCATTGACGTGCTGGTGCTGGGCATGGGCGATGACGGGCACACCGCATCGTTGTTCCCCAACAGCCCGAATCTGGCCGACGCGCTGGACCTGAACAGCGAGCATTTGTGTCTGCCCATGCTCGCGCCGAGCACGCCGCATCAGCGCCTGACCATGACCCGCAAACTTCTGGCCTCGGCAAAGTCGCCGATTCTATCGATTTCCGGACAGGCCAAACTGGAAACCCTGCGCACGGCACTGGCAGGCGATGACATCGCTGAAATGCCGATCCGTGCCTTTCTCAACCCGACTCTCGAGATTTACTGGTGCCCATAAGCAAAGGATCAGCCGCCATGGAAAATACCCAAGCGAAACAGCCGTTCAATGACATGGCGAGCAAGATTGCCCAGATCGACGCACTCTGCGCGAAAGCGAAGATTCTGCCGGTCATCACCATCGCGCGCGAGCAGGACGTGCTGCCGTTGGCCGATGCGCTGGCCGCCGGCGGCCTGAACGCGCTGGAAGTCACACTGCGCTCGGAATTCGGGCTCAAGGCCATTCGCATCCTGCGTGATCAGCGTCCCGAGCTGTGCACAGGGGCTGGCACTATTCTCGACCGTCGTATGCTGGCCGACGCCGAGGCTGCGGGCTCGCAGTTCATCGTCACGCCGGGCAGCACGCAGGATCTGCTGGAAGCCGCCGTGCAAAGCGAATTGCCGTTGATTCCCGGCATCAGCAGCGCGTCGGAGATTATGATCGGCTACGCCTTGGGCTATCGCCGCTTCAAGCTGTTCCCGGCAGAGATCAGCGGCGGCGTCGGCGCAATCAAAGCGCTGGGCGGTCCCTTCCCGGAGGTGCGTTTCTGCCCGACCGGTGGCGTCAGCGCCGCCAACCTCAAAAGCTACATGGCCCTGCCGAACGTGATGTGCGTCGGCGGCACCTGGATGATCGACAACGAATGGGTGAAGAACGGCGACTGGAATCGGATCACCGATGCCACCGCCGAGGCCATCGCACTGTTTGATTGAGTCCTTGATGTGCAGGCGCGCGCTTGCCCGCGATAACGTTGTGACAGCCGCTTGATGATTGGCTGACACGGCGCAATCGCGGGCAAGCGCGCGGCTACAAACGTCCAAGCCATAAGCGGCGCCCTGCAAAGGAGCGCCGTTTTTTATGTCTTGAGTTAACCGATCAGGCCAATACGCGCAGTGCTTCTACCAGCCGCGCCATGTCATCGGCGGAGGTGGTGAAGCCTGGCGTCACGCGGATGCACGTACCGCACGCAGCGCCCTGACGAGGCACGGTGAACAGGCCGTGTTCATCCAGCAGACGCTGGATCATCAGCTCTTGATCGGCGTGGCGGGTGAACCGGAAAGCCGTAATCCCGCAGTAGAGCCTCGGGTCATCCGGCGTCAGCACCTCGATGCCATCGATCTCCCGGGCGGGCTTGACCCACAGGTCTCGCAGGTAGTTGAGCCGCGCGCCCTTGACCGCTGCGCCCCCGACGGCAAAGTGCTCTTCGAACACGGTGGGCAAGGTCATCAGCGCGGGGATGTTGGGCGTTCCGTAGGGTACGCGTGACAGAAGTTCATCAAGTGGGTAGCGGGCGTCGCCCATGTCAGGGTCGATGGACAGCAGGCGGTCCTTGGCCACATACACAAAGCCCAGACTCAGCGGCGCGCCGATCCACTTCTGCAGGTTGTACCCGGCAAACGCCACCCCCAGCTCGCTCACGTTGAAGTCCAGTTGGCCCAAGGCGTGGGCCCCGTCGAGCATCACGTCGACGCCATGCGCCTTGGCGAGCTGCGCGATGGCCTGTACCGGCATCACCAGCCCGGTACGGTGGGTGACATGGGTCAGCGCCATGAGCTTGAGGCGAGGGTGACGTTGGAAGGCGTCGCGGTAGCGGTCGAGGATGGCGTCGTAGCTGGCCGGGTGGGCGTGCTGTATTTCGATCAACTCCACACCTCGCGTTTTCGCCAGCCAGCGCATGGCGGTTTGCACGCTCATGTAGTCCAGGTCGCTGATCAGCAATTGGTCGCCGGCGCGCAATTCGTTGTAATTGCGGATCAGCGACTGCAGGCCTTCCGTTGCGCAGCGTGTGATCGCGACCTCGGCTGTCTGCGCGCCTACCCACTGTGCCAGTTGCCCACGGATGACCTCGCTGTCCACCGCATCGAACTGCTGGCGCACATACACCGAGTTGCTGCGGTTCACGTACGCCAGGTTTTCTTCGTAATTGCTGAGCGCCTTGCGGGTCATTCGCCCGAAATAACCATATTCCAGATTGATCGGGCCCGGTGCCACTTCGTATTGAGCCGCCACTTCCAGCCAAAACGCTTCGTCGCGTGCACGCGCTTGAGCGTTGACCTCTGGCACTGTGTGGAGGGTGTCTGGCATTGATCAATCGTCCCTGTCGGAAAAGCGGATGGTGGTTTTGGCCGGACGCTCGGTCAGCGGCTGGCGGGGGCGGGTACGCAATGGATCCAGCAGTCCCGACAAGCCGTTGTGGTCGATCTCCTGCATCAACGAAAGCAGGCTGCCCAATTCGCCTTTGGGAAAACCTTCCCGGGCAAACCAGTTCAGGTATTGGCCGGGCAGGTCCGCAATCAAACGCCCCTTATATTTGCCGTAGGGCATTTCACGCGTCACCAGAAGTTTGAGTTTCTCGGGATCCATCAGGGCGCCGTTTATCTATTCAAATGAACTAGGAAGATACGTGCATTCTGCAACGGTGCCAATCGACAGATCATGCAGAAAGCTTGGTGGAACTGTATGGCGTAAATCGTATCTACTTGATTTATAAGGATAAATTATCGCACGAAAACCTGGCACGACCGCTGCAACACTCATGGCATAGCGATGAAGCATCAGCTTTAAAGCATTCAGTATTACAAGTTCGATCAACCTGCCATGAAGGAAATGACAAATGACTGATATCAACAAAGAAGCGATCTCGGTACTCAATGACCTGATCGAAACCAGCATCGACGGCGAGAAAGGTTTTCACACCGCTGCCGAAGACGCCAAGAACCCAGAAATTAAAGCGTACCTGCTGTCGCGTTCGACCGAATGCAAGACAGCCGTAGCTGAACTGCAAGCCGAAGTCCGCGCACTTGGTGGCGACCCGGAAACCTCGTCCAGCGCTGCTGGCGGCGTACACCGTCTGTGGGTAGAGCTGAAATCCGCTCTGTCGGGCAAGACTGATGAAGCTGTTCTGAACGAAGTTGAAAGCGGTGAAGACCACGCGCTGAAAGCTTACAAAGAAGCTTCGCAAAAAGCTGTGGAGAAAAACCTCCCAGTGAACGTCACCAGCCTGATCCAACGTCAGCTGGCCGGCACCCAGGCCAACCACGATAAAGTGAAAGCCCTGCGTGACAGCGTTCGTCGCGCTAGCTAAGTTGTAGCCGATAAAAAAACGCCGACTTGTTCGGCGTTTTTTTATGGGTGAAATACAGGGTTCTCCGGCCAGAGGCATACGGTCAAACCGGCAAATTAATCCCAAACGTATTGACGCCATCCTGACTGCGCACAAACACGGTGCCGCCGTGCATCAGTGCGATGGCTTTGACGATGGCCAGGCCCAGGCCGTGGTTGGCGCCGCTGTTGCTGCGCGAGGCGTCGACCCGGTAGAAGCGCTCGAACAGTTTGGGCAGGTGCTCTCCGGCGATGCGGCTGCCGGGGTTGGCGACGCCGATGCTGACGTGATCGCCTTCGGTGTGGATGTCGACGTGAATGACCTGACCCGCGTCGGTGTGCTGAACGGCGTTGTGCAGCAGGTTGATCAAGGCGCGGCGCAGGTGTGCTTTCTCGATTGGCACGTTGGCGTCGCCCCTGACGTGCACTCGCACCTGAGCGTCTTCGAGGATGAAATCCAGGTAATCCAGCGTGGTGGCCACTTCCTCGGCCAGTGAAGCGCGGGTCAACGCCGTGGCTCTGGTGCCTTGATCAGCGCTGGCCAGAAACAGCATGTCGTTGACGATGGAGCGCAGCCGTTCCAGTTCTTCGAGGTTGGACTGCAGCACCTCGAAATACTGGTCGGCGGAGCGGCCTCGGGTGAGCGCGACCTGGGTCTGGCCGATGAGGTTGGTCAGGGGCGAGCGCAGCTCGTGGGCGACATCGGCGTTGAACGACTCCAGACGCGAATAGGCCTGTTCGACCCGTTCGAGGGTCGAGTTGAACGAGCTGACGAATTCATCCAGTTCCGGCGGCAGCGGCGTCATTTGCAGGCGACCCGACAGGCGTGGCGGCGCCAGCTTGCGCGCCTCCTGGGACAGATCGCGCAACGGCTTCAAACCGATGCGTGCCACCCAGTAACCCAGTGCGCAGGCCATGGCAATGCCAATGGCCACCAGGCTGATCAACGCGATCAGCAGCGAATGCTGGGTTTGCCAGAACGTCTCGGTGTCGATGGCCGTCAGAAACCGCAACGGCGGGCGTTGGTCCTTGGCCGGAAACTGGCTGACCAGCACTTTGAAGGGGTAGTCGTAGTTGTCCAGCCTCAGGTCGCGCATGCCCAGCGGCCCTTTGGCGAACGCCCGGATAGCCGGGTCGGGGTTGCCGAACTCGTAGTCCGGGTTGTCGCTGACCACCCAGAACCGCAGGCGCTTGTCCTCTTCGCTGAGCAATCGCAGCTTGGCGTTGATCTTGGCCCAGTGCTCGGGGTTGCCGTAACGCATCACCGCCGATTCGAGCACGCTGTAGCGCGCATCCACTTCGGCTTCGGGCAGCAGGCCCAGGCCCTTGTCGACCTGGATGTACAGCGCTGAACCGATCAGCACGAACACCAGCAACGCCACCAGCGCGAACAAACCGCTCAGGCGCAGGGCGATGGAGTTAGTCGACACGGCGGCTCTCCAGCACGTAGCCCATGCCACGAATGGTGTGCAGCAGTTTCTGTTCGAACGGACCGTCAAGCTTGGCGCGCAGGCGCTTGATCGCGACCTCGACGACGTTGGCGTCACTGTCGAAATTGATGTCCCAGACCATTTCCGCGATGGAGGTCTTGGAAAGGATTTCGCCATGCCGGCGGGCCAGCACGCTGAGCAGCGAAAACTCTTTGGCGGTCAGATCCAGCCGCGACCCCGCACGCGTGGCCTTGCGGCTGATCAGGTCGATCCACAGGTCGGCGATGCTGATCTGGACCGGCTCGTGGCCGCCGCTGCGACGGGTCAAGGCTTGCAGGCGGGCCACCAGTTCGAGAAACGAAAACGGTTTGCCCAGATAGTCGTCGGCACCTTCGCGCAGGCCGCGAACGCGATCGTCAACGTTCTCCCGCGCCGTGAGCATGATCACCGGCGTTTGCTTGCGCGCACGCAGGGCTCGCAGAATGCTGTAACCGTCGAGCCCTGGCAGCATGACGTCGAGAATGATCACGGCATAATCGGATTCGAGTGCCATGTGCAGACCGCCGATGCCGTCGCGCGCCACGTCCACCGTGTAGCCCTGCTCGGTCAGGCCGCGGTGCAGGTAATCAGCGGTTTTCTCTTCGTCTTCGATAATCAGGACGCGCATCGGTCCACTCTCACTTTTCGGTTATCAGCGTCGCCGCAGGTCTCTGGGTCGGGGACGGCGTCGCTGTGGGTGTCGCGGTAGTAACGGGGCGCGAACGATGAAACAGCCGCTCCAGTTGCAGGTAGATCACCGGCGTGGTGAACAGCGTCAGCGCCTGGCTCACCAACAGGCCGCCCACCACGGCAATCCCCAGCGGCTGACGCAATTCGGCGCCGACACCATAACCGAGCATCAGCGGCAAGGCACCGAGCAATGCGGCCAGCGTGGTCATGATGATGGGCCGGAAGCGCGTCAGGCAGGCTTCGTAAATCGCATCCTGCGCGCTCAGGCCGCGATTGCGTTGAGCGTCCAGGGCGAAATCCACCAGCAGGATGCCGTTCTTCTTCACGATCCCGATCAGCAGGACGATGCCGATCAGCGCCATGATCGAGAAGTCCTGCCCCATCAACCACAGCAGCAACAATGCGCCGATGCCCGCCGAGGGGAGAGTGGAAATGATAGTCAGCGGGTGCACGAAGCTTTCGTATAGGACGCCAAGAATGATGTACACCGCCACCAGCGCCGCCAGAATCAACCAGGGCTGGTTGGCCAACGAGCTCTGGAACGCCTGGGCGGCGCCCTGGAAGTTGCCGTTGATCGATGCGGGCATGCCGATTTCGTTCTTCGCCTGATCCAGCAGAATGACTGCGTCGCCCAGCGCTACGCCGGGCGTGAGGTTGAACGACAGGTTGGCGGCCGGGAACATGCCATCGTGGGAAATAGACAGCGGCCCCATCACTGGCGCGCCGACCTTGGCCAGCGCTGACAGTGGCACCATTTCATTGGTCAGCGGCGAGCGCAGGTAGAAGTAATTCAGGCTTTCGGCCTTGCCTCGCTGCTGGGGATCCAGCTCCAGAATCACCTTGTATTGGTTGATTTCGGTCTGGAACTCATTGATCTGGCGCTGCCCGAAGGCGTCGTACAGCGCCTGATCAACATCGGCGGTGGTCAGCCCGAAACGCGCCGCCGCACTGCGATCGATCTCCAGATGGGTCACGCTGCCGCCCAGTTGCAAGTCGTTGGACAGGTCGCGGAATGCCGGGACTGTGCGCAGCTTTTCGGTCAGTTTCTGGGTCCACAGATTAAGCAGCGGGCCGTCATTGCTCTTGAGCACGTATTGATACTGCGCGCGGCTCGGGCCGGAGCTGAGGTTGATGTCCTGCCCGGCGCGCAGGTAAAGGACGATGCCGGGAATCTTCGCCAGTTTCGGGCGCAGCCGATCAATGAACTGGCTGGCAGACACGTCCCGGTCGCTGCGATCTTTCAAGGCAATCCAGAACCGGCCGTTGGCGATGGTCTGGTTACTGCCACTGACGCCGACCGAATGCGAGAAGGCTTTGACGGCCGGATCCTCGCCGATGATCTTCGCCAGTGCCTTGTGCTTCTCGACCATGTCGGGGTAGGAAATGTCCGCCGCCGCTTCACTGGTTCCCAGGACCATGCCGGTGTCCTGGACCGGAAAGAAGCCCTTGGGAATAAACACGTAACCGACCACCGCCAGCACCAGCGTCAGGCTGAACACGCCCAGCATCAGCCGTTGATGAGCGAGGGCGAAGCGCACCCCGCGTGCGTAACGGTTCAGCAGACGCTCGCCGAAGCCTGGCTTGGCGTGCGGGTCATGTTTGGGCGCGCGCATGAACAGCGCCGCCAGCGTGGGCGCCAGCGTCAGGGACACCACCACCGAAATCAGAATGGTCGAGGTCGCGGTCAGGGCGAACTCTTTGAACAGCCGCCCGACCACGCCGCCCATGAACAGCAACGGAATGAACGCGGCAATCAGCGAGAAGCTGATGGACACCACGGTGAAGCCGATTTCCCCGGCGCCCTTGATGGCGGCATCGCGCATGTTTTCGCCGGCTTCCAGATGACGGTGGATGTTCTCCACCACCACAATCGCGTCGTCCACCACAAAGCCAACCGCCACCACGATCGCCACCAGCGTCAGGTTGTTCAGGCTGAAGCCCATGATGTACATCAGCGCGAAACTGGCGATCAGCGAAACCGCCAGCACGGCCGTCACGATCAGGGTGGCCGACAGCTGCCGCAGGAACAGCGCCATCACTGCAATCACCAGCAACACTGCGATCAGCAGGGTCATTTCCACTTCGTGAAGCGAAGCGCGAATGGTTTTGGTGCGGTCACTGAGCACCGAGACATCCACCGATGCCGGGAGCATTTCCTGCAGGCGCGGCAGCTCGGACAGGATGCGGTCTACCGTTTCGACGATGTTGGCACCGGGCTGGCGAAAGACCACGATGTTCACGCCTTGCCGGTCGCCGGACCAGGCCGTGACGTAGGCGTTTTCCGAGCCGTTGATCACTCTGGCCACGTCTTGCAGATGAACCGGTGCGCCGTCCTTGTAGGAAACGATCAGTTGCTCGTAGTCCTTGGCTTCGAACAGCTGATCGTTGGAGGCGAGGGTGGAAATGCTGTTCTGGCCGTACAGCGCGCCTTTGGCCAGGTTCAGGCTGGTCTGTTGCAATGATTCCCGCAGGTCAGCGAGGGTCAGACCGATGGAGGCCAGCTTGTCCGGAGACGCCTGGACCCGGATGGCCGGGCGTTGCTGGCCGACGATGTTGACCTGGCCTACGCCATTGACCTGGCTCAGTTGGCGGGCGAGCAATGACTCGGTCACGTCGCTGAGCTCGGTGCCGGGCATCAGGTCGGAACTGACGCTGAGGATCAGGACCGGGCTGTCGGCCGGGTTCACTTTGCGCCAGGTCGGCAGGTTCGGCAGGTCGGCGGGCAATCGGCCTGCCGCGGTATTGATCGCGGCCTGCACTTCCTGGGCGGCGGTGTCGATGCTCTTGTTGAGGGTAAATTGCAGGGTCAGATTGGTGGAGCCCAACGCACTGCTGGATGTCATCTGGGTCATGCCGGGGATGGCGCTGAATTGCACTTCCAGCGGCGTGGCGACCGAGGAGGCCATGGTTTCCGGGCTGGCACCGGGCAACTGGGCCGACACCTGGATGGTCGGGAATTCAGCTTCCGGCAAGGGCGCCACTGGCAGCCGCGGAAAGGCAATCAGCCCCAGTAAGACCAGGGCGAACGTCAGCAGGATCGTGGCGACCGGGTGGTTCACGCACCAGGCTGAAATCGAACCGTGGCCTTTCATTTGGAGCGCTCCGCCGTGTCAGCCAGGGCTTCATCGGTGGGCGCCTTGACCACTTCAATGCGCGAGCCCGCCTTGAGTCTGGATTGACCATCGCTGATCAAGACGTCCTGGGCGTTAACGCCACTGATGAGCACCTGATTGCTGTCCTGATACAGCACTTTGACCGGCACGATCTCCACGCTGTCGCCTTTGACCCGGTACACGTAGTGATGCTCGGCGCCGCGTTGCACCACCTGCGGCGGGACTTTGAGGGCGTCACGGTCGATGGCGGTCTGGATCTTCACGGTCACCAGCTGCCCGGGCCAGAGCTTCTCGGCGGGGTTGGCGAACTCGGCCTTGGCGCGGATGGTGCCGGTCGCCGCGACGACCTGGTTGTCGATCAGGGTCAGCTTGCCGTCACCGAGCAACGTGCCGGTCGCGCCTTCGCCCAGGTAGGCTTTGACCGAGGCGGGGGCCTTGGCGCTGATCAAGCCTTGCAGGGTCGGCAGCATCTGTTGCGGCAGCGAAAACGTGACCGATACCGGGTCAATCTGGGTGACTGAAAACAGCCCCTGGGTATCGCTGACGCGCAGGAAATTACCCTCATCCACGTTGCGGATGCCGACCCGGCCTGTCACCGGCGAGCGTATTTGTGTGTAGGACAGCTGGACCTGAGAGGCGTTGATCGAGGCCTGATTGCCGGCGGCAGTGGCTTTGAGCTGATTGACCAGGGCTTGTTGCTGATCGTATTGCTGCCTGGAAATGCTGTTGTCCGTGCTGAGGGTTTTGTAGCGTTTCAAGTCCAGCAGCGCGACGTCAAGTTGCGCCTGGCTCTGGGCCAGCTGGGCCTTGGCCTGCTCCAGTGTTGCGCGGATCGAGCGGTCATCGATGGTGGCGAGCAGGTCACCCGCCTTGACCTGTTGGCCCTCCTTGACCAGCAGCCGGGTCAGGATGCCGTCCACTTGCGGGCGGATCATCACGCTCTGCAACGACAGCACCGATCCGATGCCGGTGACGAAGCGCGGCACATCCTCTTGCACCACATTCACTACCCGTACCGGCACCGCGACCGGGGCGCTGACCTTGGCGGTGGCCGGGCGGGTATACGTCCAGCTACCCACTGCCAATAGCGCCACGATGCCCGCAGCCAGGACGAAAATCTTTGTCTTTTTGTGCATACACGGTTAACGCCAGCGAATGGGTGATCGAGGACAACTGAGGCCTTCTTTATAGCCCTTTGACCCGGTCAGCAAAATGACTGTCACCTGTCAATATTGTCAGCAAGCGACGAGCAGAACATGGCCAGGCATCAAGAAAACCTGCACGAGGGCGATACGTAGTTAGAGAACGTGAGTATCGATCAGGACGTGCCCGAACGCTCGGGACTTGCCGGTCAGGTCATTGTGTACTCAGGAAGTGGGCCCCCGCTCAATTCCACCAAGCAGGCGAGTCCCTCACACTGGAGTACGGCGATGGGTGTTACAAAGGCAGGTTTACAGTTCTATTCAGCCGCGTGTGTCTGGGCTTGCCTGATGTCGGGCCAGGCTATTGCGAGTGAAAACGGGGTGGCGTTCAAGGGTGCCATGGTCAACGGCGGATGCAACACGTCGGCTGCGGCTGGTCAGGTCCAACAGGGGGTGGTCTCGCTGAAGGCCGATGGGCAGCGCGCACCGGCCCCCGATCTCTTCCGCACCGCGTGTGGCCAGCAAAAGCTGCCGCTGCAAGCGTATTACGCCGAGCGTGCCTCGGACAACGCAAAAAGCCGCCTGGGCGTCATGACGCTGACCTACCCGTAACGACGCCGATGTCTTGAACCGAAGCTTCAAGCCCTGACGCCAGACGCATTGACCCACGATGCGGCTGGCGTTTTTGCGTCTGGCAAACGGCGCCGCCCCGATTTGCCAACGCTCCGCCCGTGCGAACAGTTACTACGTTTTGCCCACACTATTTATGCCGTCATGCTCTGCAGCCCTTGTGTGCTGTGGCTTCCAGAGGCGTCCGACTTATTCCTACGGAAAAGTCTTGCGCTTGCCACTGTCAATTCTGAATCCCCTAACTCCCAATCCTGACAGCCGCTAATAAGACATCCGCTTATAGTTCTGGCGTCCCCTGAGGGCACACTCGAATTAACACAAGGATTGTCGTTAGCATGAAAAAAATGTCTCTCTCTCTGGCCGTATTGGCAGCACTGGGTCTGGCTGCAGCAGGCAGCGCCAATGCCGCAAACAACGGCAAACTGGTTCTCACCGGCACCCTCACCAACATCTCCTGCGACGTCGGCGCAGGCTCCGGTGCCAGCGCCGGCAACAACCCAGGCGAGATCAACGTTGATCTGGGCAACGTTTCCTTCACCGACATTGGCCGTCCGGCCGACAACAAAATCGAAACCGCTTCGCCGATCCAGCTGTTGGTCAACTGCTCGGCCGGCGCCGCTCAGTACAACACCGTCAAAATGCGCTTCGTCGCCCGTCAGGGCAGCGGCCTGGACAACAGTGACCAGACACTGCTTCGCACCACGGGCGCGGCAGATGGCGTCGGCATCGCGATGCTCAACTCTTCGAACGAGTTCATGGACCTGAGCGGCAACGAAACCATCGATGCCGCACTGGTCAAGCAGGGCGACGGCGCTACAGCTGAACTCAATTTCGCTGCTGTATACGCGCTCAACGGTTCGGCCGCCGCGACCAACCCTGGTAACGCAGACGGCTTCCTGCCTTTCGTGCTGGATTACGAATAAGGCAACCGGGCAGAGCGGGCCTTGCTTGCTCTGCCCCTCCTCGAGAGACAAGGAGAGGCCCTCATGCGCCCTATTTTCATTCGCAGCCTTACGCTGTTGCTGGGTATGACGCTGGCGATCAGCGTCCAGGCGGGCATCGTGCTCAATACGACGCGGGTCATTTATCCGGCCACAGACAAGGAAGTCAGTCTGGGCATTCAAAACAGCGGCTCAGGCGAAATCCTTGCCCAGTCATGGCTGGAATCGGACGTCGAAAACCCGGACGCCGACCCGGCCGGTTTGCCGTTCGTGATCACGCCCGCCCTGACCCGGATGTCGGGCAACGCCAAACAACTGGTGCGGATCATTTATGCCGGCAGTGGTTTGCCGCAGCACCGCGAATCGGTGTTCTGGCTCAACGTTCAGGAGATCCCGCAGACCGCTGATGAAAACGTGCTGCAGATCGCGATCAGGCAGCGCATCAAGGTGTTTTTCCGTCCGGTCGGGCTGCCGGGCGACCCTCTGGAGGCGCCAGGAAATCTTGAATGGCGACTCATCGACGGCGGCACGCTGGAGGTGAGTAACCCCGGCCCCTACCACGTGTCGATGGTCCAGATCGGTGTGCAGCGCGGGGCGACACGCTTGCTTCAGGAAGACAGCCGAATGCTGGCGCCCTTGCAGCGTGTGAGGTTCCCGATCGAACACTCCGCACAACGCGATCCGGCCACCCTGCGCTTCATCGCCATCAATGATTTCGGCGCTCAAGTGCCTTATCACGCGGTGTTGGCTGACGCCTCATCAAAGCTGGCGACAAAAGCCGTCCCCCAACCTGACTAGCGTCTGACCGCTGGCCGGGTTTTGCCCTTTTCTACCCTTTTTGAGCGGCACTGCTGGCGCTCATACGTCGCGCGCCGGGCGAAAGGATTCAACCGCGCACTGATACCCGAAATCGAGTGATACCTGCTAATGGAACGGCGAGACAACGACAACAAAGGACTGGTTTCGGCGTTGGCACTGGCTGAAGCACTGCGCCTGAAACGCCAGAGCCGACCCCCGGCCAGCCGCGCATCCATGCCGATGCTTATGGCCATGGCTGCCAGCGTGGCCATCGGGTTTCCGGACGCAGCCATCGCTGAATACGCCACCGGGCAACCGGTCGAGCAGCGCGGCAAGCCTGCACATGCGCGGTTCAATACCGCCTTCATTCAAGGCAGCGACCAACCCCCGGATCTCCAGGCGTTTCTGGAGGGCGCCAGTGTGGTGCCAGGCACGTATCGCGTGGACGTATTCGTCAATCGCGGCCTGAGCGGACGACGGGACATTACCTTCAGCGCCAACCCCGTCACCGGTGCGATAGAGCCTTGCCTGACGCTGGAGATGCTGGTGCAGTTCGGCCTGGACAGCACGCGGCTCAAGGAGGCGGGCGCGAGCGAATCCTCCGCCAGCTGTTTCGATTTGCCTGCGCGGGTCGAGTTTGCGCGGGTCGATTACCAGCCCAACAACCTGCGCCTCAACATCAGCGTGCCGCAGGCCTCCATGTCCCGCAGCGCCAAGGGCTACGTCCCGCCGGACTTGTGGGATCAGGGTGAAACCGCAGGTTTCATCAACTACAGCTTCAGCGGCTCACGGCGCAGCAATCGCGGGCAGAGCGCCGATCAGTATTACCTGGGCCTGCGCAACGGCATTAACCTGGGTGCGTGGCGTCTTCGCAACGAATCGTCGCTGGTCTATAGCGACGGGCAACCTTATCGCTTCAGCAGCAACCGTACGTTTGTGCAGCGCGATATCACTGCGCTCAACAGCCAGCTGACGCTCGGCGAGACCTTTACCGATTCACAGGTTTTCGACAGTGTGCGGTTTCGTGGCGCCATGCTCATGTCCGACGACGGCATGTTGCCTGACAGCGAGCGCGCGTATGCACCGATCATTCGCGGCATTGCCGACACCCAGGCCACCGTCGAAGTCCGGCAGAACGGCTTCATGCTCTACAGCGGCAATGTGTCGCCCGGGCCCTTCGAGATTTCCGACATCTACCCAAGCGGCTCCAACGGGGATCTGGAAGTCACCGTGATCGAGGCCGATGGGCGCAAGCGCGTGTTTATCCAGGCCTACGCGTCGTTGCCGATCATGGTCCCGGCGGGCGCCTTTCGCTACAGCCTGGCTGCGGGGGCGTACGACAGCCATGGGGAAAACGGCACCGCGCCGCACTTTGCCAGCGGCACGCTGATCTATGGCGTGAGTGATCGCGTCACCGGATTTGGCGGGCTGCAGATAGCCGAGGCGTATCGGGCCGGCAATCTGGGGGCGGGAATCAATACCGGCTTTGGCGCGCTGTCAGCGGACCTGACGCATTCGGTCAGTCAGCAGCGCGAGCAAACCCTAAGCGGGCAAAGCCTGCGACTGCGCTACGCCAACACGTTAGACCTGACGCACACCACCCTGGCGGTGGCCGGTTATCGCTATTCCACCGATCAATATCGGTCGCTGGACGAACACGTCGATGAACGGGACAACCGTATTGGCCGCTATGGCGCCGGTCGAGCCAAGGATCGGCTCGAACTGAGCGTGACCCAGGCCTTGCCCAAAACTTCCGGGTCGCTGACGTTGACCGGCTCGGAGCAGCGTTATTGGGACATGACCGGAAAGACGCGGCAGCTGTACCTTTCCTACAACGCCAGTTGGCGTTCGCTCAGCTACAACCTGTCTCTGGAGCGTAATCAAACCTTCGACCGAAGTGGCCAGAGCGCCACCGACAACAGGGTCGCGCTCACCTTTAGCCTGCCGCTGGGCGACAATCCGGGCGCGTCGCGGTTGTCCTTCAATGCGGTGCGCGACAGCGCGGGGGATTACAGTGGCCAGAGCGGGTTAAGCGGCCAGGTGTTCGACGACCGCGACACGTTCTATTCACTGCAGGCCGGACACGACAACCGTTCGGGCTCATCAGGCTTCGGCAAGCTCAATACCACGACGCCGTTCGGGCGCTTTGACGCCGGCTACGGTCAGGGCGCGCAGTACCGGAGTCTCTCCTTGGGCGCGGCGGGTTCGGTGGTGGCCCATGCCGGGGGCGTGAACCTGGGGCAAACCCTGGGGGAAACCTTCGCGCTGGTTCAGGTAAAAGATGTCGGCGGGGCGAAGCTGACCAATTACAGCAACGTGCAGACCGCCAGCAATGGCTACGCGGTCTTGCCCTACGCCCAGCCTTATCGAACCAACTGGGTCACCCTCGATACGCGCCAGCTTGGCGCCGACGTCGAGCTGGAAAACGCCGTGTCGCAAATCGTCCCGAGGCGCGGCGCCATGCCCCTGGTGACCTTCAAGGCCTCGGTGGGCCGGCGCGTGCAATTTGAGCTGATGCGCGCTGATGGCAGCAAGTTGCCGTTGGGCGCCGTGGTCAAAGACGGTCAGGGCAAGGTGCTGGCAGCGGTGGACCCTACCAGTCGCGCGTTGGTGCTGAGCGAGGTCGATCAGGGCGAGCTTAATGTCAGCTGGTCGGATCAACACTGCAGCGCGGCGTTCAGTCTGGGACCCCGGGACCCGCAGCGCAGCTATGAACGGCTCAACGTGGTGTGCCAGTGAGTCGCGTCAGAACGGCCGTCGCGTCGTGGCTGGCTCTGCTCTGTCTGGGTCTGTTACTCAGTGCGCAGGGTCACGCGGCGGTATCGCTGGCGGGCACGCGGCTGATCTTCGATGGTCGCTTTCGTGAAGTCAGTATCCAGGCCAGCAATCAGGGCGCTTCAGAAGTGCTGTTGCAGGCCTGGCTGAGCGATGCCAGTGAGGACGCCACCCGCCCCGGCGATCTGCCGTTTGTGGTGACCCCGCATCTGGTGCATTTGCCCGCTCAGGGCAAGCAGTCGTTACGGCTGCTGTACCAAGGCGTGGGCATGCCGTCAGAGCGCGAGTCCCTGTTGCATCTGTACGTGATGGAAATCCCGCGCCGCAGTGATGCCCGGCAGCAACTGACCATCGCTGTGCGGCAGCGCATCAACGTGTTCTATCGGCCCGCGGGTCTGATTGGCAACCCGGCAGACGCGGCGCAGGCACTGTCATGGCAACTGGCGACGGGGCCTGGCGGCGCGTCTGAACTGCGGGTGCATAACCCGACGCCGTTTCACGTGTCGCTGCTGGACGTGCAGCTTGATGGACTGCCGGTCAAGGACGACTGGCTGCTCAAGCCCGGGGAAGCGACGTCCCTGTCCTTGGCCCGGTTATCACCGGCAACGCGGCTTTCATTCAAAGCGCTGACTGACTACGGCGGGCAGCGTGATTTTTGCGCCGACCTGAATCCCGATAAGCCGGTCAACGCTCAATTATCAAGCGGGATCGTGCACCCACCCATAGGGAAATGCTGAGTATGAACATGCGTGTATTCACCCGTCCGAGCCTGTTGCTGGGGCTGGTATTGCTGGCGGTGCCTGCGGGCGCCAGCGCAATGACCTGCAAGACTCAGGGCGCCAACGAGGCGGTGATCCGTGCCGACCTCGGCAGCTCGGTCGCGATTCCTGCGTCGCTTTCCGAAGGCGCCGTGGTCTGGCGTTCCGAGCGCCTGAACCTTGCGGTCGTCTGTGCCAAGGATGGCCAATTGGGGGTCACCGAAGAGGTCTCCCTTTACCTCAACCCCGAGAATCTCCAGATAGGGCAGGGCATTCGTGCCGGGCTGACGCTCAACGGCGTGGACCATGTGCAGACGCAAGGGCGGATCGGTACGCAACAGTATCTGCCGGCGTGCCAGGAGGACGAATCGAACATCGCCGCCTGCCCCACGGTCAGTTTCAACCTGCCGTTTTCGGTGTTCATCCAGAAGTCCGGCCCGACACCGCCGTCCGGCGTGGCCAGCGGTCTGCTCGATTACCGCATGTTCCAGCTCGACAGCGCGTTGGGCCTGAACCCGGTGGCCGACAACAACCTCAATTACGTCATCAACAACCTGACCGGCTTGCGGTTCATTGCCTGTGACGCCGAATTGCGGGTGATGCCCGAGGTGGTGGACTTCGACAACGTCAGCATCCGTGACGTGCAGGTGGGCAAGGTCGCGGACTTTCGGCGTTTTGCGCTGGCCACCAGCAGGACGTGCGATTCCCCTTTCAGCCTGGATGCACGTTTTACTCCGGTGTCCGGCGTGTTGTCCGGCGACGTGCTGGTGCCGGTCAACAACGACAGCATCGGCATTCGTATCACCCGGGTTCAGGACGGCATGCCGTTGCGCTACAACGAGCCGTTTCATCTGAACGATCTGCTGGGTACCGACTATTCGGCCACGGCGGACTTCAATGCCGAATTGCTCTGGCAAACGGAAAAGCCCAAGCCTGGGCCGTTCCAGGCAGAAGTGCTGGTGGATCTGTTCTACAAGTGAGCGAGCAGGCGCACCCGATGAGAGGGCGTGAGGCGGCAGGCAGGCGCGAGGCGATTGAGGTATGCTGCGCGACCTTTTGGGCAACCGATGCCTGATTTCTGGAGCTTTTCATGACCACTTCTGAACACACGCCGGCTCCCGAAACCGTCGACAGCGCGGCATCGGATACCCAAACCAAGGCCGACATCCCGGCATTCAGCTTCCCGTTCAAACCCGGTGAATTGTTGGAAGCCAAGAAGGCTCAGGGCTGGTACCAGAAGGGCGGCAAGTCCAATCACGATAAACGCCCGGCGTTTCCGCCTGCCGGCACGCGCCGTACGATGGGTAAGCGCTAACTCGATTCCCTTGTAGGAGCGAACGTGTTCGCGAAGCTTTGTTTTTTCGCCAACAAGTTGGCTCCTACAGGTTCAGGTCAGCTCATCCTGCGTTGCGAAACCTCTCCCGATACTGCGTCGGTGTCAGCCAAGTCGCTGGCTGAAAATCAGGCGCATGCGGGCGGCGCTGGCGAACCCGCAGTGATACGCCACCGCCTTGATCACCCTATCGCTGCCCTCCAGCAGATGCCGAGCCGCGTCGATCCGGGCGCGCAGCACAAATTCTGCCGGCGTGACGTTGGCGTCGCGGGCAAAGATGCGGGCGAAACTGCGGGGGCTCATGGACACCACCTCGGCCAAGCGCTCGACTGAGAACGGCTCGGCGATGTGTTCCATGACGTAGCGCTGGATCTTCGCCACCGGCGAATCGTCTCCGCCCGATTCCGTCAGGTAGGGGCTGAACTGCGACTGTCCGCCCTGGCGTTGGGCTACCACCAACAGACGTTTGGCAACGGCCAGTGCTATCGCGGCGCCGTGATCCTGCGCCACAAGGGATAACGCCATGTCGATGCCGGCAGTGACCCCGGCCGAGGTGATCAGCGCCCCGTCACGCACGTAAATACGATCAGGCTCGACCCGCGCCAGCGGAAACCGGTCCGCCAACTGCTGGGCATGGCTCCAGTGTGTGGCGGCCTGTTTACCGTCGAGCAGGCCGGCATGCCCCAGAATAAAGGCCCCGGTGCAGATCGAGCCGTAGCGCTCGGCCTTGGGGGCTGCCGCCTTCAGCCAGCGGGTGATACTCGGCATCGCGTCCGCGTCCGGCAGCAACGGCCCGCCCGGTACCAGCACCACGTCGAACTGATCCGGTGCCTCGTCGATCTCCAGTTGCGCGCCCAGCGCCATGCCGTTGGAAGCGAGGATCGGGTATGGCGCAGCGCCAATGGTGACGATGCGGTAGCCGTCCCCGGCAGGGATGAAACGGTTGGCTTCGGCAAGGACGTCCAGCGGGCCGGCCACGTCCAGCGACTGCACGTCGGGGAACAGCACAATCGCGACGCTTTTCATGGGCAGGGGCTCATGCGCTCTGGAGAGGGATGAACGTATAGCCCAGTGGCTCGCCTGTCTCGAGTCGTGCGCCTGCATTGCGCAAGGTGGTTTCGACGGCCTCGCCGATCACGCGGAAATTCCAGCCGCTGGCTGCCGATGTCACAGCGCCTGCGGCCTTTTGCTCCACCGCCGCGATGAACGCGTTCATGTCAGGTAGATAAGCCACAAAGCCGTTGCCCTTGAGCGCGGTGGTGCGCATGCCCAGCGCGGCACAGATGGCCTCCTTGCGGGCGATGTCCATGCGATCGGCCTGGCGCGATTGTTCGATCAGCGTCATCAGCGCCTGATCAACCAGCACGTTGCCAACAATCAGGTCCGGCCCTTGAGTCCAGGATTCCGGCGGGCAATCCTTGGCCTCCGGGCGCAATGGGATGTGTGGATTGATCTCCATGGGATAAATCCTGCACACCAACGGGCGTCGTTCGTAGATGCGACAGAGGTTCTGCGCGTCAAGATTTCGGCAACGTCCTGCGTTATAGGCCGCGAACGTGATGGCGACATGAGCATGGGTCGAACCGGTTTCCACACGCTGCGAGCGACGCGTGGCGTGGGTGAGTTGCTCTTGCGAAACACCGTAGCCGTCTGCCATGAAAGCTTCAGTCAGGACAATCAGTGAACCGCCATCAACCGCCCACTGTATGGCCTCGGAGAGCGTAAGAGGGACGTGATGGTCAGTGCAGCATTTGCCACAACCCACGCAGGAAAACTGAGTATCCATCGAAAGAAATTACCCACCGGCATTTGAGAAAAGGGGCACGGACAAGCGCTGGCAAATTGGCACGGCCAGGCGTCATCTGAATTGCACCGGGATGCGCAGCAAGTTACGCGCCAGTCGCAGCAAGTCTGCGACGGCGCGAGAGGGGAGGGCGGGAGGGGGCTATTGCTTGGGCAGCGTGGTCAGGTTGTCCCATTCGGTGCTGACCGCTTTTTTATGATTGCGGTCATAAAGGCACAGTTCTGTGCCGGTTTTGTTCTTCATGAACGCCTGTTTGTACTGGCCCTTGATCAGCAGTGCGTTATAGCCGACCGAATCATCGAACAGCGCGGACGTGCCGGCCGGTTTCGCGTTCTTCAGCTGGCTGGCCTTCACACAGCTGTCGATCACGGCCTTGTCCAGCGCGGTCCATGCCTCACTGCTGGAGGCATTGGCCTGGCTCGCGAATCCGGCCAGGGCCAGCAGTAGCAGAGTGGTGGTTTTCATGTGCATCTCCATGGGGTGTTATCCAGTGGGGGACGGACGACTGAGCGCCCGTCAGTCCGAATCCAGTTCGACGCGTCGCACGTACTGCATGCCGGCGCGTTCGTAGAGGCGTCTGGCTTTCAGGTTGCTTTCCATGACCTTAAGGTCAACGTGGTGCTCGCGGCGTTGGTAGAAGGCACTGAAGGCGTGCTCAAGCAGGTGTCTGCCAAGCCCCTGGCCTTGAGCGCGGGGGTGGACGGCCAGATTGCGGATGAATGCGCTGGTCCAGCACTGCGCCACCCCGATCACGCCTTCCGCGTCCTCGGCCACGAACACCAACTGCGGGTCGAACTCAGGGTCGGTGTCGAACGCGTTCAGCCAGGTATTGAAGTCTGCGACTCGGCCGCCACCGTGCTGGCGACCGAGCATCAACAATTGGTGGGTCTGGCGCGCGTTGCCGGCCGTCATCGTGGCGACCCGCGGGGAGGAGGGCCATTCATCAGGCGCCGGGGCGGGCCTGAGTTCGCGGCGCATCAGCCAGTAATGCCTGGCGGATGCATCGAGGGGATTGGGCTTCAGATGCCCTGTGCTTCTACCGTACGCGCGGCTTCGATCAAACATCGTGTCAGCTCTGGTGAGGAAAACTTGGTCAGCACGGCGTTCGCCCCGGCCGCCTTGGCTTTCTCGGCGTTCATCGCACTGTCCAGAGAAGTGTGCAGCAGAATGTACAGCTCTTGGAAGTCGGGTGTTTCGCGCAGCGTACGGGTGAGCGCGTAACCGTCCATCTCCGACATTTCGATATCCGATACCACGACGTTGATCTGCGCGGCCGTTCCCTGCAGCTCCAGCAACTGGTCAATCGCTTCTCTGGCGCTGCGTGCGGTATGGCATTCCACCCCCAGGCTGCGCAGGGTAATCACCGATTGCTGCAACGCGACCTGGCTGTCATCGACCACCAGAATGCGTGCTTTGGCCAGCACTTTGGCATCTTGCGCGCTGAGTTCGGCAGGCGCCGAGGTGATGCGCGCAGGGGCGATGCCGTGGATGACTTTTTCGATATCCAGCACCTGCACCAGCGTCCCGTCCACCTGGGTCACGCCGGTGATGAACGACCGGCTACCGGCGCCGTAGGGTGGTGGACGGATGTCGGTGGTCAGGCAGTGCACGATCTTGCTCACCGCCTGCACGTGCAGACCCTGCTTGGAACGGCTGACGTCGGTGACGATCAGGCAGCCGCCATTCGGGTCTTCCAGCGGCTGCTCACCGATGGCCCGGCTCAGGTCGATCACCGACAGCGAAGCACCGCGCAACGTCGCGACGCCTTTGACGTGCGGGTGTGATTCCGGCAGCCGAGTAAGGGCGGGGCAGGGGATGATTTCACTGACTTTGAGCAGGTTGATCGCCATCAGCTTGCCGCTGCGCAAGGTGAAAAGCAGCAGCGAGAGTGAGTCTGCGCGAACGGTCTTGGACATATGAACCTTCTGACATGAGTTGTCGGCTGCACCCGGCGGCAAACAGCTTTCGATGACGTGTTATCGACTTGAGCAGGGCAGGCTTTAACGCTTTTGGCACACGGGGGTGCTCGATGCCGGTTTTACAGGGTGGTGAGTCGTGTCAAAAAGACCCGTCAGAGTCTTAATGACTTCATTTGGTCATTGGTCAATATGACTCCTTGTCGCTAAGTACCTGAAACTTGGACGAATATTTCATGGCACGCTTCCTGATACAGCGCAGGTAACGTTTCAATCCTCATGTCGGGAGTTGCCCATGTTGAATGCTCAGGATCATGCCATCGTCAAAGCCACTGTTCCGCTGCTTGAAAGCGGCGGCGAGGCACTGACCACCCATTTCTACAAAATGTTGCTCAACGAGCACCCGGAGGTTCGCCCGCTGTTCAATCAGGCGCACCAGAGCAGCGGCGATCAGCCACGCGCGCTGGCCAATGGGGTGCTGATGTACGCCCGTCATATCGATCAACTGGATCAGTTGGGCGATCTGGTGGCCAAGATCATCAACAAGCACGTCGCCCTGCAGATTTTGCCGGAGCACTACCCGCTGGTGGGTAACTGCCTGCTGCGGGCAATTTCCGAAGTGCTCGGCAGTGAAGTCGCCACTCCGGACGTCATTGGCGCGTGGGGCCGGGCGTATCAGCAACTGGCCGATATCCTGATGGGCGCCGAGAAGACCGTCTACGACGAGAAGGCGCAGGCCGTGGGAGGCTGGCGTGGGGCGCGTGAATTCAGGATCGCGGCCAAGGTTCGGGAGAGCGCGGAGATCACCTCGTTCTATTTCACCCCCGCCGATGGCAAGCCGATACTCGATTTCGCTCCCGGCCAATACATCGGCATGCAGCTGTTTCTGGAGGGCGAAGAAATCCGCCGCAATTATTCGCTTTCCGCCATGGCGGGCAGCAACCAGTACCGCATCAGCGTCAAGCGCGAACCCGGCGGACGTGCGTCCAATCATTTGCACGACGACCTGCACATTGGGGACAGGATCAACCTGTTCACACCCTCCGGAGAGTTCACGCTTGCCCACAGCGACAAACCGCTGGTCTTGATCAGCGGCGGGGTGGGCATTACGCCGACGTTGGCGATGCTCGAAGCGGCGTTGCTGACCGGGCGGCCGATTCATTTCATCCATTGCGCACGTAACGGCGCGGTGCATGCCTTTCGCGACTGGGTCGACGACCTCGCTGGCCGGCACCCGCAACTGAAACGCTTTTATTGCTACAGCGAAGACGATGGCGCGAGCGCGGCGGGCGACGCAGTGGGCTTGCTGGATCAGGCACGTCTTGAGCAATGGTTGCCTGCCAATCGCGACCTCGATGCCTACTTCCTCGGCCCAAAGGGGTTTATGGCCATGGTCAAGCGCAAGCTGAAGGCTGCGGGTGTTCCCGAGCAGCAAAGCCGATTCGAGTTCTTCGGTCCGGCGTCGGCGCTGGAGTGAGTGGTTGAGTGGTTTGTCCTGCGGCAATACGTCGCACGCTTCTATATATATAGAAGCGTATTATTTTCACGTGGCTCGCGTTTCGCAGAAACACTCAGAAACGGAATCGCTGAGCCCCGAATTTTTTGGCCCTTTGCCATGGTTGAAATGAGCACGTGGGCTGTTCATACGCTGCATTGGCTGCCTCCGGGCCGGCCGAACGCTCCGTATGGCGCCAACGGGTTGAGTCCGCTTGCAGGGAACCTGATCATCGCGCCCGGCGCGGGGCGGTGAGGCAGTGTTAAGCTCTCGGCCCGTTCGGGCGACGAGCCCGTAGGCATGGACTCCATTTCAAAGGGTATGTGAATGAGCGACAACACGTTTTATCTGCGACGAGAAAAGCAGTTCCTGGTGCTGCTCGGTATTGTCTGCCTCGCCCTGATCGGCGGCGCACTTTACATGCAGGTGGTACTCGGTGAGGCGCCATGCCCGCTGTGTATCCTTCAGCGTTACGCACTACTGTTCATTGCCATCTTCGCGTTCATTGGCGCGGCAATGCCAGGGCGAGTCGGTGTCACGGTCTTTGAAGTACTGGTCACACTCAGCGCTGTCGGCGGTATCGCGGCTGCGGGGCGACATGTGTACATCCAGAGTCATCCCACCGAGAGCTGCGGTATCGATGTGCTGCAACCGATCGTTGATGGTTTGCCGCTGGCCAAGATGTTTCCGCTGGGCTTTCAGGTGGGTGGGTTTTGCGAGACGCCATATCCGCCAGTTCTCGGATTGTCGCTGGCACAGTGGGCGTTGATTGCATTCGTTTTGACGGTAATCCTCGTTCCGGCGGGCATTATTCGGAACCGCCGAAAAGCACGATGATTACAAAGTGTTGCGTAAGGAATCGCCCCGAATCCATTAAGAAAAACGGGGCTATTCGATGTTTTTTGAGCTTGATTAGATGCGGTACTGTTACTGGATCGGAAATTAACTGTTGCGCAATAAGTCATAGTCAATAAAACTTTACGTATCTACAATCGCCCCCACTTAACGCCGGCAAGCTTGACTGCCAGCGTAAAATGAGGTCAGAAAGCCGCGTTTACGCTGCTGTAGACGCCAATTGGACGGCCTCATGTGTCAAATTCAGAATGTCTTCGCCGAAAGGAATGGGTCTGCGAAGGCCGTTGCCACCATTCGAATAAGAAACCAAAGCTTAATCCGGATTTGTTACGAAGCTCTCCAGCTTCATGACAGGCCCCTGTTCAATCCAAAAATTTGCCAGCACCTGGCAGGGTGAAGTGTTGGCGGTCGAAACCCAACTGCGATGCGAAAGTTGCTTTTAGAGGTCGTGAGATGAGTAAAAAAAGGTACCCCAGGTTGTTTGGCTTCTTGGCGCTTTTCGGCATGCTCCTGCTAAGCGGGTGCGATTACACCTTGCTGGATCCCAAGGGTCATGTCGGCATCCAGGAACGTGACCTGATTGTCACTGCTACCTTGCTGATGTTGCTGGTGGTCGTTCCGGTTATTTTCATGACCATCATCTTCGCCTGGAAATACCGCGCGACGAACAAGGCCGCGACCTACACACCGGATTGGGCGCATTCGACCAAAATCGAACTGGTCATCTGGTTGGTGCCGCTCGCGATCATCATCGTGCTCGGTTACATCACGTACAAGTCGACCCACGCGCTGGACCCTTACCGTCCGCTCGAATCCGACGTCAAGCCTGTCACGATCGAAGTGGTTGCGCTGGACTGGAAGTGGCTGTTTATCTACCCGGAACAGGGTATCGCCACGGTCAACAAAATCGTGTTCCCGGCTAACACCCCTATCAACTTCCGCATCACTTCAGATTCGGTGATGAACTCGTTCTTCATCCCTGCACTGGGTGGCCAGATCTACGCGATGGCCGGCATGCAGACCAAGTTGCACTTGATCGCCAATGAAAACGGCGAGTTCGACGGTATCTCCGCCAACTACAGCGGCGCAGGCTTCACCGGCATGAAATTCAAGGCAACTGCGACTTCACAGGCTGATTTCGACGCCTGGGTTGCCGAGGTCAAGAATTCACCTAAACAGCTGGCAACGGCTGAATACACTGCATTGGCCAAACCTAGCGAACGGAATCCCGTTGAACTCTACTCCGCGGTCACGCCCAACCTGTTTCAGATCATCATCGACAAGTATGAAGGTATGAAGCCGGGCAAGGTTGTCCACGAGAAGAAAGAAGTGGCCGGTATGGAAGGGATGGACATGGGTAAAAATTCAGCTGCTGAGGCAGAGGAGTAAACGATGTTTGGTAAATTAACGCTGGACGCGATTCCGTTCCACGAGCCGATAGTCATGATCACGATCGCCATGATCGCTATCGGTGGTTTGGCGGTGTTCGGTCTGATCACGTATTTCAAGAAGTGGACGTACCTGTACACCGAGTGGTTGACCTCAGTCGACCACAAGAAAATCGGTGTCATGTACATCATCATCGCGATGGTCATGCTGCTGCGCGGCTTTGCCGACGCCATCATGATGCGTTCACAACTGGCACTCTCCACTGAAGGCTCACCGGGCTACCTGCCGCCTGAGCACTATGACCAGATCTTCACCGCTCACGGTGTGATCATGATCATCTTCATGGCGATGCCGTTCTTCACCGGCCTGATGAACATCGTTCTGCCACTGCAGATCGGCGCTCGTGACGTTGCGTTCCCGTTCCTGAACTCCTTGAGCCTGTATCTGCTGCTGTCCGGCGTGATCCTGGTCAACGTGTCCCTGGGCGTCGGCGAATTCGCACGTACCGGCTGGGTTGCGTATCCGCCACTGTCTGAGTTGGGCTACAGCCCGGGCGTGGGTGTCGACTACTACATTTGGGCTCTCCAGTTATCCGGATTGGGGACAACGTTAACCGGGGTTAACTTCCTGGTGACGGTGCTCAAGATGCGCGCACCTGGCATGAAGCTGATGGACATGCCGATCTTCACCTGGACCTGCACCTGGGCCAACGTTCTGATCGTGGCATCGTTCCCGATCCTGACCGCTACCCTGGCGCTGCTGACCCTCGACCGCTACATGGACTTCCACATTTTCACGAACGAATTGGGTGGTAACCCGATGATGTACGTGAACCTGTTCTGGGCATGGGGTCACCCTGAGGTTTACATCCTGGTACTGCCTGCGTTCGGGGTCTTCTCCGAAGTTATCTCGACGTTTACCGGCAAGCGCCTGTTCGGCCATCACTCGATGATCTACGCCAGTGGCGCGATCACCGTACTGGGCTTCATGGTCTGGCTGCACCACTTCTTCACCATGGGTTCGGGGGCAAGCGTCAACGCCTTCTTCGGGCTTGCGACGATGCTGATCGCCATCCCGACGGGTGTGAAGCTGTTCAACTGGCTGTTCACGATTTACCAGGGCCGTCTTCGATTCACCGCACCCGTGCTGTGGACCCTTGGCTTCATGGTGACCTTCTCGATCGGCGGCATGACCGGCGTTCTGTTGGCTATCCCTGGCGCTGACTTCGTACTGCACAACAGCCTGTTCGTAATCGCTCACTTCCACAACGTCATTATCGGCGGTGCGGTCTTCGGTTACATCGCTGGCTTCGCGTTCTGGTTCCCGAAAGCGTTCGGCTTCACGCTGAACGAGAAGTGGGGCAAAGCGGCATTCTGGTTCTGGATCTCCGGTTTCTACGTGGCATTCATGCCGCTGTACGCACTGGGCTTCATGGGCATGACTCGTCGTCTGAACACCACTGACAACCCGGACTGGACGCCGTACCTGCACGTCGCCTTCTACGGCGCCGTGCTGATTGCCATCGGTATCGCCTGCCAGTTGATCCAGATCTACGTGAGTGTTCGTGACCGCGAGCAAAACCGCGACCTGACTGGTGACCCGTGGAATGCCCATACACTGGAATGGTCCACTTCGTCGCCACCGCCGTTCTACAACTTCGCAGAAATGCCGAAGGCTGAAGAGATCGACGCGTTCTATGCGGCCAAGCGGGACGGTGAGGCTTATCAGGTTCCGGCTCACTATTCGGACATTCACATGCCGAACAACACCGCGACCGGCATGATCATGGGCGGCCTGCTGACCGTGTTCGGCTTTGCGATGATCTGGCACATCTGGTGGCTGGCGATTGCAGGTCTGGTCGGCACCATCGTGTACTTCATCATCCATGCCTCACGTGACGATCAGGGCTACATGGTTCCTGCTTCGGAAGTGGCACGCATCGAAGGCGAGCACCACAAGATTCTTGCCTCGGTTCGCGATCGTCAGGCAAACACTCCTGTCAACAAGCTGGAGCAGGCATAAACAATGTCGAACTTAGTATTTGAAGGTGCCAAAGGTCATGACCACGGTCATGACCACGCCCACGATCACCATGATGCCGGGGAGATGAAACTCTTCGGTTTCTGGATCTACCTGATGACGGACTGCATTCTGTTCGCGTCGATTTTCGCCGCTTACGCAGTGCTGGTTAACAACGTCGCAGGCGGTCCGGCGGGCCACGATATTTTCGAACTGCCCTACGTGCTGGCCGAAACTGCGTGCCTGTTGCTCAGCTCGATCACCTACGGCTTCGCCATGCTGGCGATGCACAAAGGCAACAAGTCGGGCGTCCTGGGTTGGTTGTTCGTAACCTTCCTGTTTGGTCTGGGCTTCATCGGCATGGAGATCAACGAGTTCCACATGTTGATTTCCGAAGGCTACGGTCCTAACCGCAGCGGCTTCCTGTCGGCGTTCTTCACTCTGGTCGGTACTCACGGTGTGCACGTCACCAGTGGTCTGATCTGGATGGCCATCATGATGTATCAGGTCCAGAAGCATGGCCTGACGCCGGGCAACGCCACTCGCTTGAGCATGCTCAGCCTGTTCTGGCACTTCCTGGACGTGGTCTGGATCTGTGTGTTCACCGTTGTCTACTTGCTGGGGACCATTTAAATGGCAAATCCACATCAACACGCTGACGACGCCCACGCTGGCCACGGCAGCATGAAGACCTACATGATCGGCTTTGTACTGTCGATCATCCTGACTGCAATTCCGTTCGGTCTGGTCATGTTCCCGACGATTTCGAAGATCGCGACCCTCTGGGTGGTGGTGATTTTCGCAGTCGTTCAGGTACTGGTTCACCTGGTGTACTTCCTGCACCTGGATCGCTCGGCAGCACAACGTAACAACCTGATTGCCTTCGCCTTCGCGGGCCTGGTCATCTTCCTGCTGGTTGGCTTGGCGGTCTGGATCATGTTCAGCATCCACACCGCCATGATGGCGCACTGAGGGAACCCCTGATGTCACTGAAGCACTTTATCCAAATCACCAAACCGGGGATCATTTTCGGTAACGTGCTTTCGGTGGCAGGTGGCTTTTTTCTGGCTTCCAAAGGGCATGTCGACGTCGGTCTGTTTCTGGCAGCGATGATCGGGACCTCGCTGGTTGTAGCGTCCGGGTGCGTATTCAACAACTGCATCGATCGCGATATCGACGTAAAGATGGAGCGCACCAAGAACCGCGTTCTGGTTCAGGGGCTGATTTCCCTGAACATGGCGTTGCTGTTCGCCACTGTGCTGGGTGTCGTCGGGGTAGGCCTGCTGTACACGAAGGCCAACCCGCTGGCGGCGCTGTTTGCGGTGATCGGGTTCGTGATTTATGTCGGGTTCTACAGCCTGTACCTCAAGCGTAAATCCGTTCATGGGACGCTGGTCGGCAGTTTGTCGGGGGCTATGCCTCCGGTGATCGGCTACGTGGCGGTAAGCAACTCCTTCGACCTGGCCGCCCTGACGCTGCTGGTGATGTTCAGCCTCTGGCAGATGCCGCACTCGTACGCGATTGCGATCTTCCGCTTCAACGATTACCGCGCTGCTTCAATCCCGGTTCTGCCGGTCAAGCGCGGTATTCGGGTCGCCAAGCTGCACATCCTCATCTACATCCTGGCATTTCTGCTGGCGACCCTGATGTTGACGTTCGGCGGTTACGCTGGCCTCAATTACCTGGCTGTTGCCGCCGCCATGGGCATGTACTGGCTGTACATGGCCTGGACGGGCTACAAGGCTAAAGATGACGTTGTGTGGGCACGCAAGTTGTTTGTGTTCTCTATCTTCACCATCACTGCACTGAGCGTGGCCATGTCGCTGGATTTTCAGGTAACTAAGGAGCTGCTGGTCACTTACGCAGCCCCTTGATTGCACTGATCTGAAACGCAAAGCCCCGTCGTTCGAAAGAGCGACGGGGCTTTTTTATTGCCTGCGCAACCCGGCTCGGCGCGGGCTGCGGTGTGCAGGGAGTTGGCCGGACGAATCTGCCGATGACAAAACCCCTCGATTTGCATCATCATGTATTCGTTATGTATCGGATTGTGGCCAGCGTGCGCGATCCAGTCTCTCGTTATAAAAAAACTAATCATGACTGACGAAAATCATACTTCAGGATATGCGCCGGCGAGAGATTCGACCCCTCTCGTGTCGATCATTGCGCCTTGCTATAACGCGGAAAAGTACCTGGAAGCTGCGCTCGACAGTATTTTTTCTCAGGACTACAGCAACTTTGAAGTCATCATCGTCGACGACGGTTCCACCGACAACAGCGTTGCCATGCTCCAGTCGCTGCAAAGCAAATACAACTTTCAGCTTTATTCCCATCCCAATCAGGGCGTTAGTGCAGCACTGAACCTTGGGCTCAAGTATGCCAAGGGTGTTTACGTTTCAACCCCGGACCTTGATGACATCATGCTGCCGTCGTCGGTGCGGGTTCGTGCGCAATACCTGAACGAGCATCCGGAAGTGGGTTGCGTGGGCGCGCTCATTATTTACATGGACAGCGACGGCAACGACACCAAGTCGCAGAGGCTCGACGGCATCAAGGCGCTGAGCTTCGACGAGATACTGGCTGACGCGCTGGTCGTCGGCGCGCCGGTTTCCCTGTATCGCATGGACGCCCTCAAGGCAGCCAACTTCTATGATCCCGACATCAGGGTTCAGGACTTCCAGATGACGCTGAGAATTGCGCATCAGGGTTTCGGGATTCATATTTTGCCCGTAAGCGTGACGCGCTACCGTCGACACCCCAATAATCTGTCGCGCCGATACAAGGTGCTGCTCGACGCCGACCTGCGCACCATTGCGCCCTATAAATCGCACCCGGCGTACGGACAGGCGCTCACCTCGATTCTCAATAAGGCGTTGAAATATGCTGTTGTGACGGACAAGAAGCACGCCTGGAGCCTGCTGCGCTCAATCCCTTTCCGGCAGTTCAACAAGACCACGCTTCGTCGATTCAAGCGTCTGCTGTTGCACCGTCAGAACAGCCAATGAAGGGTCAGTGGCACTCGTCATTCCTCTCGGACTTTTGAATGAAATTCTTCGAACTCCTGAAAACCCGCCAGACCCGAAAGCGCCTGCGTCAGATGGACAAGCTAGAACGGGCGGCCGAAAAGATCCGCCTGCGTTACCCCAACTACGTTGTAGGCACCGGCACCTACGGCATTCCGGAGGTTTTCGAGTTTGGTGACAAGACCATCCTGCGGGTGGGTTCGTACACCTCCATTGCTGCAGGCGTGCGGATTCTGCTGGGCGGCGAACACCGGACCGACTGGCTCACCACGTACCCTTTCCCGGCAATGATGGCAGGCCTGGAAGATATCAAGGATTACGCGCCGAGCAAAGGCGACGTGGTGATCGGCAGCGATTGCTGGATTTGCGCCGATGCAATGATTCTTTCCGGCGTGACCATCGGACATGGCGCCATTGTCGCGGCAGGTGCCGTGGTCACCCGTGACGTGGCGCCGTTTGCCGTGGTGGGCGGGAATCCCTGCAAATTCATCCGCTGGCGATTCGACGAAGAGACCCGCCAACAGCTGCTGGACGCCGCCTGGTGGGATTGGCCGATGGACGAAGTGAAGTCCGTGGCGCGGATGTTGTCGGGTTCGGACCTTGACGCGTTTCTAGCCTATCTCCAGTCCCGTGAGGCAACGGTAGCAGACCCGGTTTATTCTGCGGCGTCCTTCAACTCCGGCGTCTGATCCTTCGAAGGGCCCAAGACGATAGCCAGATGTCGAAGGTCCTCGATCACCACGCTGAAGCTTTTTCCCGACGGACTTGCCGCCAGCGTGCCCAGCGCAAACACCGTGAAAAACCGTATGTCTTGCGCATGGCTGAGCAGTTCGCTGATGTAACGGCTGGAGCGGTAGGCCTGCATCTGAGCGGGCGAGACGTACAGCGTGGCGGGTTTCCCCTGAAGCCGATCAAAGAACTTGAACTTGAACCCCGCGCCGTATCGCTCAACCAGCCCGCCGCCGTACAGCACCCGACGCTCTTCACCGACCTGCGCGAACTTGATGTGGCGAAAATAGGCCCGCAGCGTTGTTTCACCTTGTCCCGGAACACGCAGGGTCAGCAGGTTGAATTCGTCCTTGGTCAGTTGCGCCTGCGCCTGACGAAAGCTGTCGACCAGTCGTTCAAAATTGTTGGTACGGGTTTCCTTCGGTTTCGTCGGATCAACGGAGCGAGGCTGCGGTGCCGGTGCAGAGGGTTTTGGATCCGGCATGTCGGCAGTGGCGACCGGTGAGATGTCGGATTTCGGTCTTTCCTTGATCGAGGGGTCGAACACATCGATGTAATCATCCAGCTTGTGCTTGGCCTTGCGTAGGGCGCTTTCGGCCTCTGTCTCGCCGGCGATTGTCTGGTCATTGCCCGCAGTGTCTTCATCGACCCATTCACACTGGGCATCATGGGCGTAGTTGGGATTGGCGCGAAAATGCGCAGCGACGAAGGTCGGGTGCTCCTGCGGCTTAACGTCGTAGCGCACACCCGTGATCTTCACCCCGTGTTCACGACAGGCTTCGGTCGAGCATAAAAAATTGAACCGCGTCCGGGGTGGCTCCATTGAGAAATACTCTCGCCGGGCGGCCACAATCGACAGCTCTGCCTGCAACTCGACACAGAATGCGCGGGTGATGCTTCTGCTGGTTTTCATAAGGGCTGTCGAGTCCATGCCGGGGTCGCGGGGGATGATGCTCGAGTTGAAGCGTTATTGCCTACTCCCCAGGCACCGCCAACCATTCGGCCACGACCTTTTGATAGGCGCCGGTCGCTTTGCTGAGCTTCAGCCACTGATCGACGTAGCTTTTCCAGGCGGCATCGTCGCGAGGCAGCAGGTAGGCTTTTTCGCCGTACTGCATGTACTTCGTGGGGTTGACGGTGCACAGGCCCGGCATGCGTTTCTGTTGATAGAGCGCTTCGGACGCGTCGGTGATCATGACGTCGGCTTGCTTGTCCAGCAGCGTCTGAAAGATGGTCTTGTTGTCGTGAAAGGCGAGGTTGGCCTTGGGCAGGTAGGCGTGCACGAAAGCTTCGTTGGTTCCGCCTTGAGGCTCTATCACCCGCACGGATGGCTGGTTGATCTGCTCGATAGTCTGATAGCGGGCCTGATCCTCGCACCGTACGAGCGGCACTTTGCCGTCGATGTCCAAGGTGCTGCTGAATGACGCTTTTTTCAGGCGCTCAAGGGTGACTGAAATTCCGCCGGCCCCGATATCACACTTGCCGGCGACCATGTCGGGCATCAGCGTCTTCCAGGTGGTTGGCACCCACTTCACTTTTACGCCCAGGCTTTGCGCCAGGGCCTGCGCCAGTTCGATGTCGATGCCTTCGTATTGGCCGTCTGGACGCAGGAAGGTGTAGGGCTTGTAGTCACCGGTGGTGCAGACCGCTAACTCACCCTGTTCGATTATCGTGTCCAGGTGAGAGGCAGACGCCTGCGCGTGAGCAATGCTCGACAATCCCAGCAGCAGTCCGGCGCAAAGGCGCTTGTTCATGGTGTCGATCCCTGTTCGATTTGACCCTGTGCGTAGTTTTAAAAGTAATAACGGCAGAAGGGAAGTCAGTGTTTCGGGTTTTGGCTGGTTTTCGCTTTGGCGCGGTAGTGTCGAAACAGCGCAACGCCACACCCCAGCACGACCACGGTCACTGCAATCGGCAAACGATACGGCTTGAGGTTGCCGAGCATTTCCTCAAGGAACTGGCCGGCCCAGTACCCGGCGCACGCGAAAACCGTGGCCCAGACCACTGCACCTACCAGGTTGACCAGCGAAAACCGCAGCGGGGACAGACCACTTGCGCCAATCACCATGGGGCCCACCAGGCGCATGCCGTAGAGAAAGCGCACGGAGAAAATCGACGCCGTTGGATAGCGCTCGATCAAGCCTGAAACACGTTTGATCGTCGCTTCATGACGATGCAGGCGGGGCAGAAGACGTGCGCCGAAATAGCGGCCGACCCAGAACAGGATCTGATCGCCGAGCATGCCCGCAACGCTGGCGTAAGCGATGACTGGCCAGAGACTCAAAATTTGCTGGTGCGCAGCCATGCCGCCGAGCAGCAGGATGGTCTCGCCTTCCAGCAGACACCCGATAAACACCGCCCAATAGCCGTAAGTGGCGAGCAGATAGTTGAGGTCAATGTGTTCAAACATAAGGGAAGAGCGGCCTTTGATGATGAGTTAGCCGCAGGATATTGCAGCGCAGTACGTAGCCCGATTCGGAGCCGCGCAAGCCTTTCGACCAAACGTCTGTAAAAACAGTTCTGCCCCGATGCATGACAAATCGGGATTGCTCAATCGGCGTATTCCGCCTCCAGCGCTGCCAGGTCTTTCTCGATCGCCTTCATCAACATTTCCCACTCGGCCTGAGTACGTTTCAGCGCCTCCCCTTCATGGGAATAAAGGAAATCGATGACATTGGCGGTTTCCTTGGTCCTGCTGGCGCTGGGCTTGAATGCATCCATGCTCAATACGCGTGCGAGCATGTCCAACTCTGTCGCGTAGTTGACCCCATGCCAGTTGTGCTTGATCACCACTTTATCGAGCAGGACGCACTGCTTTTTGAAAGCCCGAAGACTCATGCCGAACGGGCTGGCACTGAGCAGTGTCGTGATCCGAGCGCCCTCGTTGTTGGCCTTATCCACCGCGTTGGGCTCGAAGAACCACTCGTTGAAACTCAGCTCGATTTCACGGAATGCCACGTTGGCTTCCCAAATGATCCCAAGCGCCTTGTTGTGGATCATCTCGTTCTTCCACGCGCGATAGGCCTTGAACGCAAGCCCGACCAAGCCTATTGCCGCCAGGGCCTGCACCAGCGCGCTGACCGAATTGATCACGTCATACGCCCGCGCTGAACCCGATGCAGCCGCGCCCGAGTAAGACTCGTAAAAGACAGCGCCCGTGATTGCCATCAGGGCAAACAGCGCGCAGTAAAAGCCGAACGCGTACGGGTCTTTCATTATTGCTTTTATCCGATCAGCCAGGTTTAGAGAGTGGTCCAACGGCTAGGGATCAGTTAGTTTCAGGCTAGTAGAAGTCGGGGAGATTTGCAGGTGGAGCGGTAGGAGGCAGGATGTAGCGGACGTGGTCTGAGCAAATGTCAGGCACAAAAAAACCGGCTCAAATCTGGCCGGTTTTCTGTTTGTTCAAGCTCGGTAAAGACTTGAATGTGCTGCTGTTTGGTGCCCCGAGGGAGACTCGAACTCCCACTCCTTTCGAAAACGGATTTTGAATCCGCCGCGTCTACCGATTCCGCCATCAGGGCTCAATGGCGGCGAAGTATAGAGAGGGTCCTACCGTTGGTCAATCATGTTTCATGGTCAATTTTCACTATTTCCGCTAAACTTTCGGGCCCTGCTAGACGAACCCCATCATGCGCGTTGCTGACTTTACCTTCGAGCTCCCTGATTCCCTGATCGCTCGCCATCCTTTGGCGGAGCGACGCAGCAGCCGTTTGCTGACCCTTGATGGGGTGAGTGGCGCGCTGGCCCACCGCCAATTCACCGATCTGCTGGAGCACCTGCGCCCCGGCGACTTGATGGTGTTCAACAATACACGCGTGATTCCGGCGCGGTTGTTCGGCCAGAAGGCGTCGGGCGGCAAGCTGGAGATTCTGGTCGAGCGCGTGCTCGACGCCCATCGCGTGCTGGCCCACGTGCGCTCCAGCAAGTCGCCCAAGCCCGGCTCGTCGATTCTGATCGACGGCGGTGGCGAGGCCGAAATGGTCGCGCGTCACGATGCGCTGTTCGAGCTGCGTTTTGCCGAAGAGGTCCTGCCGTTGCTGGAGCGGGTAGGGCATATGCCGCTCCCTCCTTATATAGATCGTCCGGACGACGACGCCGATCGCGAGCGTTATCAAACGGTGTATGCGCAGCGTGCCGGTGCAGTAGCCGCGCCGACGGCGGGGCTGCATTTCGATCAGCCAATGATGGATGCTATCGCGCAAAAGGGTATCGAGACCACGTTCGTGACCTTGCACGTTGGCGCAGGGACGTTTCAGCCGGTTCGCGTTGAGCGGCTTGAAGACCATCACATGCACAGCGAATGGCTGGAAGTCAGCCAGGACGTGGTCGATGCCGTCGCTGCCTGTCGGGCACGGGGTGGCCGGGTGATCGCGGTGGGCACCACCAGCGTGCGGTCGCTCGAAAGCGCCGCCCGGGACGGTGAGCTCAAGCCTTTCAGTGGCGACACCGATATCTTCATCTTCCCAGGCCGGCCGTTCCATGTGGTCGATGCCCTGGTGACCAATTTCCATCTGCCAGAATCCACGCTCTTGATGCTGGTTTCGGCGTTCGCCGGTTACCCGGAAACCATGGCGGCCTACTCGGCGGCGGTGGAGCACGGGTACCGCTTCTTTAGTTATGGTGATGCCATGTTCATCACCCGCAATCCCGCGCCGACCGCTCCACAAGGCCCGGCCCCAGAGGATCAAGCATGAGTCGCACCTGTCGTATGTCTTTTGAGCTGCTGGCCACTGATGGCAAGGCGCGTCGCGGTCGCTTGACCTTTCCCCGTGGCGTCGTTGAAACCCCGGCGTTCATGCCGGTGGGCACCTATGGCACCGTCAAGGGCATGCTCCCTCGGGATATCGAGGCGACCGGCGCGCAGATGATTCTGGGCAATACCTTTCACCTTTGGCTGCGTCCGGGGACTGAGGTCATCAAGCGTCACGGTGACCTCCATGATTTCATGCAGTGGAAGGGACCGATTCTTACCGACTCCGGCGGTTTCCAGGTCTTCAGCCTGGGCGCCATGCGCAAGATCAAGGAGGAGGGCGTGACGTTCGCCTCTCCGGTGGACGGCGCGAAAGTCTTCATGGGCCCCGAAGAGTCGATGCAGGTGCAGCGTGACCTTGGCTCCGATGTCGTGATGATTTTCGACGAATGCACGCCGTACCCCGCGGATGAAGACGTCGCGCGTATCTCCATGGAGTTATCGCTGCGCTGGGCCAAGCGCTCGAAGGTCGCCCACGGCGAGAACACCGCTGCGCTGTTCGGCATCGTTCAGGGCGGAATGCACGAGGACTTGCGCAAGCGCTCGCTTGATGGCCTGGCCGAGATCGGTTTCGACGGCCTGGCGATTGGCGGCCTGTCGGTGGGCGAGCCCAAGCACGAAATGATCAAAGTGCTCGACTACCTGCCAGGGCTCATGCCCGCTGACAAACCTCGTTACCTTATGGGAGTAGGCAAGCCCGAAGACCTGGTCGAAGGTGTGCGCCGCGGAATCGATATGTTCGATTGCGTGATGCCCACCCGCAACGCTCGCAACGGCCATTTGTTTATCGATACCGGTGTGCTGAAAATCCGTAATGCGTTTCACCGTCACGATGATTCGCCGCTCGATCCGACGTGCGATTGCTACACCTGTCAGAACTTCTCGCGCGCTTATCTGCATCATCTGGACAAGTGCGGTGAAATGCTCGGAAGCATGCTTAATACGATCCACAATTTGCGCCATTACCAGCTGCTTATGGCTGGTTTGCGCGAGGCTATTCAACAGGGTACATTGGCCGCCTTTGTCGATGCCTTCTATGCCAAACGCGGGCTTGCAACGCCGCTGCTGGACTGAATGACAGCCGGTCTTTCTGCTTCTATTAAAATTATGCAACTGGAGTGCTAAATGAGCTTTTTCATCTCTTCCGCTTTCGCGGATGCTGCTGCACCTGCCGCAGGCCCAATGGGCGGTGGCTTTGAGTGGATCTTCCTGGTCGGCTTCCTGGTCATCTTTTATCTGATGATCTGGCGCCCGCAGGCCAAGCGTGCCAAAGAGCAGAAAAACCTGCTGGGCAACTTGCAGAAAGGCGATGAAGTTGTAACTTCTGGCGGCATCGCCGGCAAGATCAACAAAGTGACTGACGACTTCGTGGTTATTGAAGTTTCCGACACTGTCGAACTGAAGATCCAGAAGGGCGCTATCGCTGCAACTCTGCCCAAGGGCACTCTGAAAGCCATCTGATTCCAGTCTTTTACCAATCGACGGGGCGCGCAAGGCGCCCCGCGTTATAAGCAGGCGGCGTGATGCTGAACAAATACCCTCTGTGGAAATACATCCTGATCCTGGCAGTGCTGGTGGTCGGCTTTATATATTCCGCACCCAATCTCTACCCTGATGACGCGGCCATTCAGGTCACCGGCGCAAGCACTGCGCTGCAGGTCAATCAGGCTGATCTGGATCGCGTAAGCAAGGCGCTTACCGATGCTGGCATCGCGGTCAAGGGCGCGACCCTGGCCGAGAATGGCAAGGGCGGTTTGTTGCGTCTGACCAAGCAGGAAGACCAACTGCCGGCCAAAGATGTTGCCCGCAAGGCGTTGGGTGATGACTATGTCGTTGCACTCAACCTCGCACAGACGACACCAAAATGGCTGCGCGGCATTGGCGCCACCCCGATGAAACTGGGTCTGGACCTTTCCGGCGGCGTGCACTTTCTGCTCGAAGTGGACATGGACAAGGCGATCAGCGCCCGTCTGAATGTCTACGAAGGCGAAGTAAAGAGCCTGCTGCGCAAAGAGAAACTGCGTTATCGCAGCCTGCCACAGGCCGACGGCGGCATTCAGCTGGGTTTCAGCGATGCTGACGCCCGCGAGCAAGCCCGTGCCCTGATCCGCAAGAGCTTCACCGATTTCGACATTACCCCAAGTGACCGTGGCGAAATGCCGATCCTGCGCCTGGCCATGACGCCGGCCAAGGTCGCGGAAATTCGCGAATACTCTATCAAGCAGAACCTGACCACGGTACGTAACCGGGTCAATGAGCTGGGCGTTGCCGAGCCATTGGTTCAGCGTCAGGGCGCCAACCGCATCGTGGTTGAGCTGCCGGGCGTACAGGACACGGCAGAAGCCAAGCGTATTCTGGGCAAGACCGCTAACCTTGAGTTCCGCCTGGGTGCAGGTCCGGATGACAGCAAAGCCACCACCGAAATGTTTGAGTTTCGTGAAGGTGGCCGTCCAGCTGCGCCGGTCGAGCGTAACCTGATCATTACGGGCGATCAGGTCACCGACGCCAAGGCAAGCTTTGATGAACATGGCCGTCCACAGGTGAACATCAACCTTGATGGTCACGGTGGCGATCTGATGAGCCGCGCGACGCGCGCCAACGTCGGTCGCAGCATGGCGGTGATCTTCATCGAGCAAAAGCCGCTGACCACCTACACCAAACAAACAGTCAACGGCGTCGAAAAAGACGTGCCGGTTCAGACGTTCAAGGAAGAGAAAAAGATCATCAGCCTGGCGACCATCCAGTCGCCATTGGGTGCGCAGTTCCGTATTACCGGTCTGGACGGTCAGGGCGAAGCTTCCGAGCTGGCACTGCTGTTGCGTGCCGGTGGTCTGGCAGCCCCGATGTACTTCGCCGAAGAGCGCACCATCGGTCCGAGCCTGGGTGCTGACAACATCACCAAAGGTATCGATGCTTCCCTGTGGGGCATGCTGTTCGTTTCCCTGTTCATCATCGCCATCTACCGTTTCTTCGGTGTGATCGCGACGGTGGCGCTCGCCTTGAACATGGTCATGCTGCTCGCCTTGATGTCGTTGCTGGGTGCCACACTGACTCTGCCGGGTATTGCGGGTATCGTCTTGACGATGGGCATGGCGGTGGACGCCAACGTGCTGATCTTCTCGCGGATTCGTGAAGAAATTGCCAACGGCATGACGGTTCAGCGTGCGATCAATGAAGGTTTTGATCGTGCCTACACGGCGATTCTCGACGCCAACCTGACGTCGTTGCTGGTCGGCGGGATTCTCTATGCGATGGGCACCGGCCCGGTCAAAGGCTTCGCCGTCACCATGTCGCTCGGTATTTTTACTTCGATGTTCACAGCCATCATGGTGACCCGCGCAATGGTCAACCTGATCTATGGCGGTCGTGACTTCAAGAAGTTGTGGATTTAAGGGGCTGACATGAAACGTACCATCAACTTCATGGGCGTTCGCAATATTGCGTTCGGCATCACCATGCTTCTTACCGTGCTGGCGCTGTTCAGCTGGTTCCATAAAGGGCTTAACTTCGGCCTCGACTTCACCGGTGGCACGCTCATCGAGCTAACGTACGAGCGTCCAGTGGACCTGGGCAAGGTTCGTGAAGAACTGGTCGTCGCCGGTTACACCGAAGCCGTTGTTCAGAGTTTTGGTGCAACCACCGATCTGCTGGTGCGTATGCCCGGTGAAGACCCGCAACTGGGGACTCAGGTCGCGGAGGCGCTGCGCAAGAACGGCGGCGATAACCCGGTCACGGTCAAGCGTGTTGAGTTTGTCGGTCCTCAGGTCGGTGAAGAACTGCGCGACCAGGGCGGCATCGGTATGCTGCTGGCGCTCGGTGGCGTATTGATCTACCTGGCTTTCCGCTTCCAGTGGAAGTTTGCGGTAGGCGCGATCATTTCGTTGATTCACGACGTGGTGGTGACGATGGGTATCGTGTCGTTCTTCCAGGTGACGTTCGACCTGACCGTGCTTGCTGCCGTGCTGGCGATCATTGGCTACTCGCTCAATGACACCATCGTGGTCTTCGACCGGGTGCGTGAGAACTTCCGTCTGCTGCGCAAAGCGTCGCTGATCGAGAACATCAACATCTCCACCACCCAGACCTTGCTGCGTACGATTGCAACGTCAGTGTCGACCTTGCTGGCGATCATTGCACTGTGGGCATTTGGCGGAGACAGCCTGCATGGTTTCTCGGTGGCGCTGTTCATCGGCGTTCTGGCTGGTACCTACTCGTCGATCTACATCGCCAACGTGGTACTGATCTGGTTGAACCTGCGTAGCGAAGATTTGCTGCCCCCTGTAACAGCTGAGAAAGTGGACGATCGCCCGTAAGGCTTTTCTTCCCCGGCTGTCATCCGAAAGGCGCGAGTGTTGAACTCGCGCCTTTTTTTATGCTCCAAGGCTGGGAGTAGCGCGAGCGATCGCGCTGAAGATCCTCAGGAGGTTCAAGTGAACAAATCGTTGCTAGTTGGTGCTGTATTGGGTGCTGTCGGCGTTACTGCCGGGGGTGCTGTCGCCACCTATAGCCTCGTTAAAAGCGGTCCCGAATACGCGGACGTGCTCGCTGTAGAGCCCGTTAAAGAACAGATTAAAACCCCGCGTCAGGTCTGCAAGGATGTGGCAGTGACTCACCGCGCTGCCGTCAAGGATCAACACCAGATCGTCGGCAGCGTCCTGGGTGCAGTTGCAGGCGGTTTGCTGGGTAACCAGGTGGGCGGCGGCAACGGCAAGAAAATCGCCACCGTTGCCGGTGCGGTCGGTGGTGGTTATGCCGGTAACAAGGTTCAGGAAGGCATGCAGAACCGCGACACTTACACCACGACCGAAAGCCGTTGCAACACCGTCAATGACATCAGCGACAAGGTGGTTGGCTACAACGTGAAGTACAAGCTCAACGATAAAGTCGGGCAGGTGCGTATGGACCGTGACCCAGGCGGCAAAATCCCGGTCAACAAGGACGGGCAACTGGAGCTGAGTCAGGCCGAGTAAGGCGCTGACAGGCTGAAGTGACAAAAGCACCCTCGGGTGCTTTTGTCGTTTCAGCCAGACAACAAAAAACCGGCCATGGCCGGTTTTTTGTGAGGCGTCACACGCTTAGCGTTTCAGCGATGCCGGCACGTGCGGAGCGATGGACGTCAGTACCGCTTTAAAGCACTTGGTGTTGCCCGCAACGATGTGGCCCTTCTCAAGGAAATCATGCCCACCGTTGAAGTCGCTGACCAGGCCGCCCGCTTCCTGGATCAGCAATGCGCCGGCGGCCATGTCCCACTCGGACAGTCCCGACTCCCAGAATGCGTCGAAGCGGCCTGCGGCGACGTACGCCAGGTCCAGGCTGGCAGCGCCTGCACGACGGATGCCGGCGGTCTGGCCGACCAGGCTGCGGAACATGCCCAGGTAGCTTTCGAGATTATCCATCTGGTTTTCGCGGAACGGGAAGCCGGTGCCAAGGAGGGCGCCTTCCAGGCTCTTGCGATTGCTGACGCGCAAGCGGCGGCCGTTGAGTGCGGCGCCACGGCCACGGCTGGCGGTGAACTCTTCCTGGCGAACCGGATCGAGAACAACGGCGTGCTCGAGACGACCGCGGTATTTGCAGGCGATGCTGACGGCGAAATGGGGGACGCCACGTACGAAGTTGGTGGTCCCGTCCAGCGGGTCGATGACCCACAGGTAATCGGTGCCTTCGCCGCTGCCCTCATGCAGGCCGCTTTCTTCGCCGAGGATGCCGTGGGTAGGGTAGGCCTTGCGCAGGGCGGTGATGATGCTTTGCTCGGCGGCGCGATCAATCTCGGTTACGTAGTCTTTCGCGTCTTTTTCGTCGACCTTGATGGTATCCAGGCGCTCGATGGAGCGGAAAATCAATTCGCTGGCGCTGCGGGCGGCGCGCAGCGCGATATTCAGCATGGGCTGCATGGATGTATCACCTAGGTCGTTAAAGAGAGCCGAACATTCTATGGGTTATCCCTGCTGATTTCCAGCGCGAGTTCGTCCGCTGGGAGCGGGAAGAGCGCTCGCACTGAGATAAGGTGCATCTGGGCGACGCCCTCCTGGGGGGTAAATCACGCACAGATAAGTATGGCTTCGTGGCATATGCCGGCCTGCTTCTGTAATATTCCCCACCCCTTTCACCTGCCTGTGAGACCTCACCCTTGCTGCGAAATATTCGTGTTGTCCTGGTCGGTACCAGTCATCCAGGAAATATTGGTGGCGCTGCGCGTGCCATGAAGAACATGGGGCTTTCGCGTCTGGTGTTGGTCGATCCCGCGATTTTCCCCAATCACGAAGCCGATGCGCGCGCCTCGGGTGCCAGTGACATCCTCGAGAACGCCGTCGTGGTCGCTACCCTCGAAGACGCCTTGGTGGGCTGTAACCTTGTGCTCGGCACCAGTGCCCGGGATCGTCGTATTCCGTGGCCATTGCTGGACCCTCGCGAAGCCGGGATCAAGACCATCGAGCACGCAGCGCTAGGTGAAGAAATAGCCCTGGTGTTCGGGCGTGAATACGCAGGCCTGACCAACGAAGAGCTGCAGCGCTGCCATTACCACGTGCATATCCCGTCGGACCCTGAATTCAGCTCGTTGAATCTGGCCGCCGCCGTTCAGGTGCTGAGCTATGAAACACGCATGTCGTGGCTTGCCGCTGAGGGGCAGGCGAGCAAGGTCGAGAAGTTCGAAGTCAACTCCGTGCGCAGTACAGAGCTGGCGACAATGGATGAAATGGAAAAATTCTATGAGCATCTGGAGTCGACACTCGTCACCATCGGCTTCCTCGATCCGGACAAGCCGCGTCATCTGATGGCCAGACTGCGTCGGCTCTACGGGCGTTCGGCCGTCAATCGATCTGAAATGAGCATTTTGCGTGGCATCCTCACCGAAACCCAGAAGTCGGCCAACGGTGAGCCCCACAAACGTAAGGATCAGTGATGTTCGAGCGTCTGCGAGAAGATATCCAGAGCGTTTTTCACCGCGACCCGGCGGCACGCAATGCGTTTGAGGTGCTGACCTGCTATCCCGGCATGCACGCCATCTGGTTGCACCGATTGTCCCGTTTCCTGTGGATCAATGACCTGAAGTGGCCAGCCCGACTGGTCTCCAATTTCGCGCGATGGTTGACCGGGATTGAAATTCATCCTGGCGCCAAGGTGGGTCGGCGGTTTTTCATCGATCATGGCATGGGCATCGTCATCGGCGAGACCGCAGAAATTGGTGACGACGTGACGCTTTATCAGGGCGTAACGCTTGGCGGCACCAGTTGGAACAAAGGCAAGCGCCACCCGACGCTGGAGTCCGGTGTGGTGGTGGGCGCGGGCGCCAAGGTGTTGGGGCCGTTCACCGTCGGCGCGGGCGCGAAGGTGGGCTCCAATGCAGTCGTGACCAAGGCGGTGCCGGCCGGTGCGACGGTGGTCGGTATTCCTGGGCGCATCATCATCAAGACCGACGACGAGGCCGAGGCCAAGCGCAAGGTCATGGCCGAGAAGCTGGGCTTTGATGCCTACGGCGTCGGCGAAGACATGCCGGACCCGGTTGCCAAGGCCATCGGTCAATTGCTCGATCATCTGCAGGCGGTGGATGTGCGCCTGGAAGACATGGGTGATGCCCTGAAAAAAATGGGCTGTGAGTACCGCGAGAAGGAGCTGCCTGCCTTGCGCAAGGATGTCTTTGACTGCGTCAAGGATAACGACGAAACCAAGGCGGGATGAAACGCTGGCTCCGATAGTCATGCCAGGAGGCGGTGTGCCCGCCGGGCCGAGTATTTGCTAAGATACGCCCGCTGTTTTGCGGGTAATCCCGACTACTGCGCTAGGTCTTATAGTTGACTTAAATACTCGGGAATAGCATACTCGCCCTCATTCCGAACCCTCTGCGGTATATGCCATGCGACTGACTACAAAAGGCCGATACGCTGTAACTGCCATGCTTGACCTGGCGTTGCACGCGCAGCATGGGCCAGTATCCCTGGCCGATATCTCCGAGCGGCAAGGCATCTCCCTCTCCTACCTGGAGCAACTGTTCGCCAAGCTGCGTCGCAGCAATCTGGTGTCCAGCGTGCGCGGGCCGGGGGGTGGCTATCAGTTGTCCCGCACCATGCAGGGTATCCAAGTCGCCCAGGTGATCGATGCGGTCAACGAGTCAGTAGATGCCACGCGTTGCCAGGGGCTCGGTGATTGCCATGCTGGCGACACCTGTCTGACCCACCACTTGTGGTGCGACCTCAGTCAGCAGATTCACGAATTTCTAAGCGGCATCAGTCTGGCTGACCTTGTAACTCGCCGTGAGGTGCAAGAAGTCGCCCAGCGTCAGGATCAGCGTCGTTGCAACAGCAAAACGCAGCAGCTGGACAAGATTGAAACATCCGCCGTTGAGTGAACGTAGATGAACGCCCGGCGAGCCTGCCCGATAGGAGATATTCAATGAGATTGCCGATTTACCTCGATTACTCCGCGACGACCCCGGTCGATCCGCGTGTTGCGCAGAAAATGAGCGATTGCCTGCTGGTTGACGGAAACTTCGGCAACCCTGCATCGCGCTCCCACGTCTTTGGCTGGAAAGCCGAAGAGTCGGTCGAAAACGCGCGCCGTCAGGTGGCTGACCTGGTCAACGCCGATCCGCGTGAAATTGTCTGGACCTCCGGTGCTACCGAATCCGACAACCTGGCGATCAAGGGTGCTGCGCACTTTTATTCCACCAAAGGCAAACACCTGATCACATCCAAGATCGAGCACAAGGCTGTCCTTGACACCATGCGCCAGCTGGAACGTGAAGGTTTCGAGGTCACTTACCTCGATCCGCAGGAAGACGGTTTGATCACGCCTTCGATGATCGAAGCCGTGCTGCGCGATGACACCATTCTGGTGTCGATGATGCATGTGAACAACGAAATCGGCACCGTCAACGACATCGCGGCCATCGGCGAGCTGACCCGCTCGCGCGGCGTGTTGTTCCATGTTGACGCTGCCCAGTCGACCGGCAAGGTTGCTATCAATCTCGCCGCCCTGAAGGTCGACATGATGTCCTTCTCCGCTCACAAAACCTATGGCCCTAAAGGCATCGGCGCGCTGTACGTGAGCCGCAAGCCGCGTGTGCGCATTGAAGCGACCATGCACGGTGGCGGCCACGAGCGCGGCATGCGTTCCGGTACGCTGGCGACTCACCAGATCGTTGGCATGGGCGAAGCCTTCCGTGTGGCCAAGGAAGACATGGCCGCTGAAAATGTCCGTATCAAGGCGTTGAGCGACCGCTTCTACCGTCAGGTCGAGCATCTGGAAGAGCTCTACATCAACGGCAGCATGACCGCTCGCGTACCGCACAACCTGAATCTGAGCTTCAACTATGTCGAGGGCGAGTCCCTGATCATGGCGTTGAAGGATCTGGCGGTTTCGTCCGGTTCGGCGTGCACCTCCGCGTCGCTGGAGCCTTCGTACGTACTGCGTGCGCTGGGCCGCAACGACGAGTTGGCACACAGTTCGATTCGCTTCACCTTCGGCCGCTTTACCACCGAAGAAGAGATCGATTACGCAGCGCAGAAAGTCTGTGAATCCGTGACCAAGCTGCGCGCTCTGTCGCCGCTGTGGGACATGTACAAAGACGGCGTCGATATCTCGAAAATCGAGTGGGCGGCGCACTAATTTAAAGTCGCCTACCACGCGGGCCCTGCTTGACCAATGGTCAGCATGGCCCGAAGAGCGGCTCACCTGTTGAGAGGATAGATATCATGGCTTACAGCGAAAAGGTCATCGACCACTACGAGAACCCGCGCAACGTCGGCAAGATGAATGCGGAAGACCCTGACGTCGGCACCGGTATGGTCGGCGCGCCGGCGTGCGGCGACGTGATGCGTTTGCAGATCAAGGTAAACGAGCAGGGCATCATCGAAGATGCCAAGTTCAAGACCTACGGCTGCGGCTCCGCCATCGCTTCCAGCTCCCTGGCTACCGAGTGGATGAAGGGCAAGACTCTCGATGAAGCAGAGACCATCAAAAACACTCAGCTGGCCGAAGAACTGGCTTTGCCGCCGGTGAAGATTCACTGCTCCGTACTTGCGGAAGACGCCATCAAGGCCGCCGTTCGCGATTACAAGCTGAAGAAAGGCCTGCTCTAAGCAGTTCTTTGTACGAAGCTTGCGTTCAGTAACTGCTGTGAACTGACTGCTGTGAACCAACAGCAGTGAATTAAGGAGTCCCGATGGCTATTAGCATGACAGAAGCCGCCGCCAGGCACGTACAGCGCTCCCTTTCGGGTCGCGGTAAAGGCGACGGCGTTCGCCTGGGTGTTCGCACCACGGGCTGTTCCGGTCTTGCCTACGTGCTTGAGTTCGTTGACGAAGCGCAGAGTGAAGACACCGTCTTCGAATTGCATGGCGTCAAAGTGATTGTCGATCCCAAGAGTCTGCTTTACCTCGACGGCACCGAGCTTGATTTCGTCAAGGAAGGGTTGAACGAAGGCTTCAAGTTCAACAATCCCAATTCGCGCGGTGAATGTGGCTGCGGCGAAAGCTTCAACATCTGAGGCTTATTGTGGGTACTCCTTGTCACTTCGCTTTATTCGACCTGCAGCCTGGTTTTCTTGTCGACCTTGATGTGCTGGCCACGCGTTACCGTGAGCTGGCCCGTGGCGTGCATCCAGACCGCTTCGCTGACGCGCCCGAGCGTGAGCAGCGTATTGCGCTGGAGCGTTCGGCGAGCCTGAACGACGCCTATCAAACCCTCAAGAGCGCACCCAAGCGGGCGCGTTACTTGCTGGCGATGAATGGCGGCGAGGTGCCGCTGGAAGTCACGGTGCAGGATCCTGATTTCCTGATGCAGCAGATGCAGTGGCGCGAAGAGCTCGAGGACCTGCAGGACGAGGCAGATCTGGAAGGCGTCGCGGCATTCAAGCGTCGATTGAAGACCGCGCAGCAAGAACTGAACGAAAGCTTCGCAGCCTGTTGGTACGATGCTGCACAACGCGAGCAGGCTGAAAGGCTCATGCGGCGTATGCAGTTCCTCGACAAGCTCTCCTACGAAGTGCGCCAGCTAGAAGAGCGCCTCGACGATTAATCCCGCGCTGCTCCTGGCCGCGCGCCTGTGAAATCAGAAAAGCAATGGCTCTACTGCAGATCGCCGAACCCGGCCAAAGTCCAAAACCTCACCAGCGCCGTTTGGCCGTCGGGATTGACCTCGGCACCACCAACTCGCTGGTTGCTGCATTGCGCAGCGGTGTCTCTGAACCCTTGGCTGACGCTGACGGTGAAGTCATCCTGCCGTCTGCTGTTCGCTACCATGCAGATCGCGTGGAAGTAGGGCAGTCGGCCAAGATTGCCGCCGCTACCGATCCTTTCAATACCGTCATTTCCGTCAAGCGCCTGATGGGCCGAGGCGTTGCCGACGTGAAGCATCTGGGTGAGCAACTGCCTTACCGCTTCATCGGTGGCGAATCTCACATGCCTTTCATCGACACGGTCCAGGGCCCAAAAAGCCCGGTAGAAGTGTCTGCCGATATCCTGAAAGTGTTGCGTCAGCGCGCTGAAGCCACATTGGGCGGCGAGCTGGTGGGTGCGGTGATTACCGTCCCGGCTTACTTCGATGATGCCCAGCGCCAGGCGACCAAGGATGCGGCCAAGCTGGCCGGTCTCAACGTCTTGCGCCTGCTCAATGAGCCGACCGCTGCAGCCGTAGCCTATGGCCTGGACCAGAATGCCGAGGGCGTCGTCGCCATCTACGATCTGGGCGGCGGCACCTTCGATATTTCGATTCTGCGTCTGACCGGCGGTGTGTTCGAAGTCATGGCCACTGGCGGCGACAGTGCGCTGGGCGGCGACGATTTCGACCACGCAATCGCCAGCTGGATCATTGCCGAAGCCGGTCTGTCCGGCGACCTCGATCCTTCGGCCCAGCGGAGTCTGCTGCAAGCGGCTTGTGCGGCCAAAGAAGCCCTGACCGACAGCGATTCGGTGGAAGTGACGTACGGCTCGTGGCATTCGGCCCTGACGCGCGAAGCGTTCAACGCGCTGATCGAACCGATGGTTGCTCGCACGCTCAAGGCCTGCCGTCGCGCTGTTCGTGATTGCGGGATCGAGCTGGAAGAGATCGAAGCCGTCGTGATGGTGGGCGGCTCAACCCGCGTGCCGCGCGTACGTGAGGCAGTCGCCGAGATGTTTGGTCGCCCGCCGCTGACCGAAATCGACCCCGATCAGGTGGTTGCCATTGGTGCGGCCATCCAGGCCGATACCCTTGCGGGTAACAAGCGTGATGGCGGTGAGTTGCTGTTGCTGGACGTGATCCCGCTGTCCCTGGGCCTGGAAACCATGGGCGGCTTGATGGAGAAAGTCATTCCGCGCAACACCACCATCCCGGTGGCTCGCGCTCAAGACTTCACCACGTATAAAGACGGCCAGTCGGCCATGAAGATTCACGTCTTGCAGGGCGAGCGTGAGCTCATCAGCGACTGCCGTTCACTGGCGCGGTTTGACCTGCGCGGCATCCCGTCGATGGTCGCGGGCGCTGCGAAGATTCGGGTCACGTTCCAGGTGGATGCCGATGGCCTGCTCAGCGTCGCTGCACGCGAACTGGCGTCGGGCGTTGAGTCGAGCATTCAGGTCAAGCCGTCTTACGGGCTGACCGATGGCGAGATCGCCCGCATGCTCAAGGATTCTTTCCAGTACGCCGGTGATGACAAGGTCGCCCGCGTATTGCGTGAGCAGCAGGTCGACGCCGAGCGCCTGCTCGAAGCCGTGCAGGGCGCGCTGGATGCCGATGGCGACCGCCTGCTGGACGCCGAGGAGCGCATGGTCATCGACCTGCAGATGGAAGAACTGAGTGAATTGATGAAGGGCACCGACGGCGCGGCCATCGAGCAGCAGACCAAGCGTCTGTCGCAAGTGACCGATGCGTTCGCTGCTCGCCGCCTGGACTCGACGGTGAAAGCCGCCTTGTCAGGACGCAACCTGAATGAGATTGAGGAATAACTGATGCCGCAGGTCATATTTCTGCCACACGCCGAGCATTGCCCGGATGGCATGGTTGTAGAAGCTGAGGTCGGTCAGTCGATTCTGGAACTTGCACACGACCACCACATCGAAATCGAAAGCGCTTGTGGTGGAGTGTGCGCGTGCACCACGTGTCACTGCATCATTCGCGAGGGCTTCAACACCCTTGAAGAAGCTGACGAACTGGAAGAGGATTTTCTGGACCGTGCATGGGGTCTGGAGGCGCACTCACGGCTCTCGTGTCAGGCCAAAGTCGGAACCGAAGACCTGACGGTCGAAATTCCGAAGTACTCCCTCAACCATGCCGCCGAAGCGCCGCACTGATTAAGGAAGGCTGTCATGAGCTACGGTTGGAACGATGTACAACGCATTGCGGAGGAGCTGGCCGAGGCCCACCCAGAGGTCGACCCTTACTCGGTGGGTTTCACCAGGCTGCAGCTTATGATCCAGCAGCTGCCGGAGTTTGACGCGACCTCCGGGCGGGTAGGCGAGAAGGTGCTGGAGGCGGTTCAGACGCTCTGGGCCGATGAAATAGACTGATCATCTTCGTGCGTTAGGCAATACACCAGAACCCGCGTATAATTCGCGGGTTTAATTTTTCGCTTTAATCACTGTTTGTGGAGTTACACCATGGCTGTTCAACGTACTTTCTCGATCATCAAGCCTGATGCCGTTGCTAAAAACGTAATTGGCGAGATCACCACCCGTTTTGAAAAAGCCGGTCTGCGCGTTGTCGCTTCCAAGCTCAAGCAGCTGTCAAAGGCTGAAGCCGAAGGTTTCTACGCTGAGCACAGCGCTCGTGGCTTCTTCGGCGACCTGGTTGCCTTCATGATTTCCGGCCCGGTTGTCGTTCAGGTTCTGGAAGGCGAAAACGCCATCGCTCTGAACCGCGAACTGATGGGCGCCACCAACCCTAAAGAAGCAGCAGCCGGCACCATCCGTGCTGACTTCGCTGATTCCATCGACGCCAACGCTGTTCACGGTTCCGATTCCGAAGCAGCCGCTGCTCGTGAAATCTCGTACTTCTTCGCAGCTACTGAAGTAACCGCTCGATAAGCCTTTTGGCCCATGAGCGAGGGTGAATTCATGACAGCATTGACTGGCAAAACAAACCTGTTGGGTCTGACCCAGCCGGAAATGGAAAAATTCTTCGAGTCAATCGGGGAAAAACGCTTCCGCGCCGGTCAGGTAATGAAGTGGATTCACCATTTTGGCGTCGATGATTTCGACGCCATGACCAACGTCAGCAAGGTGCTGCGCGACAAGCTCAAGACCCAGGCTGAAATTCGCGGCCCTGAAGTCGTCAGCGAGGACATCTCCACCGATGGCACCCGAAAGTGGGTGGTTCGTGTCGAGTCCGGCAGCTGCGTAGAGACCGTTTATATCCCCCAGGGCAAGCGCGGCACACTGTGCGTTTCCTCCCAGGCGGGTTGCGCGCTGGATTGCAGTTTCTGCTCTACCGGCAAGCAAGGCTTCAACAGCAACCTCACAGCGGCCGAAGTCATCGGTCAGGTGTGGATTGCCAACAAATCCTTTGGCAGTGTCCCGGCAACCGCCGACCGTGCCATCACCAACGTGGTGATGATGGGTATGGGTGAGCCACTGCTCAACTTCGACAATGTCGTGGCTGCCATGCATCTGATGATGGATGACTTGGGCTATGGCATTTCAAAACGTCGGGTGACGCTGTCCACCTCCGGCGTGGTTCCCATGATCGATGAGCTGTCCAAGCACATCGATGTCTCCCTGGCGCTCTCGCTGCACGCACCCAACGATGCGCTGCGCAATCAGTTGGTGCCGATCAACAAGAAATACCCGTTGAAGATGCTGCTCGAATCCTGCCAGCGCTATATGTCGTCGCTGGGCGAGAAACGGGTGCTCACCATTGAGTACACCATGCTCAAGGACATCAACGACAAGGTCGAGCACGCCATCGAGATGATCGAGCTGCTCAAGGACACGCCTTGCAAGATCAACCTGATTCCGTTCAACCCGTTTCCCCATTCGGGTTACGAGCGTCCGAGCAATAACGCGATCCGTCGTTTTCAGGATCAGTTGCATCAGGCCGGCTATAACGTCACCGTGCGCACCACGCGTGGCGAAGACATTGATGCCGCCTGTGGCCAGTTGGTCGGGCAGGTAATGGATCGCACGCGTCGCAGTGAGCGTTATATCGCCGTGCGCGAACTCAGTGCCGAGGCCGAAGTGACTCAGGTCGCCGCGTCCCGTAGCTGATTGCGACAATTGACTGAAAGGATCTCTATGTCTGTGCGCGCTGCGCTATTGCTGTGTCTTGCCACGTCGCTGGCAGGCTGTGTTTCGTCTGGCAACGTCAATCCGCTGACCACCAGCAAAGGGCGGGACGAGGCGCGTCAGGCTTACGTGCAATTGGGACTGGGTTATCTGCAGCAAGGGCAGGTCGAGCGCGCCAAGGCACCGCTCAAAAGTGCACTGGACCTGGACAGTTCCGACGCTGATGCCAACGCGGCATTGGCCCTGGTGTTTCAGGCCGAGCAGGAACCGGAACTGACCGACAAGTATTACGCCAAGGCATTGTCGGCTCGTTCAAAAGACGCCCGTATTCTCAACAATTACGGCAGTTTTCTTTACGAGCAAAAGCGGTACAAGGAAGCGTACGAGCGTTTTCAGCAAGCCGCACAGGACACCCTCTATGCCGAGCGGGCTCGCGTTTTCGAGAACCTCGGTATGACTGCGTTGATGCTGGGTGATCGCGAAGGCGCACGGGAGCATTTCGCCAAAGCACTGCGACTGGATCAGCAGCAACCGCGTTCGCTGCTGGAAATGGCTGAGTTGTCTTACGAAGACAGGCATTATGTGCCGGCACGTGATTTTTACGATCGGTTTAGCCAACTCAGCGAGCAGAATGCACGTAGTCTCTTGTTGGGTACCCGGTTAGCGAAAATATACGATGACCGCAACAAGGCGGCCAGTTATGGGCTGCAATTAAAAAGACTCTATCCCGGTACGCCGGAATATCAGCAATACCTGTCGGAGCAATGATGAAAGCGGCGCATCCCGAAGTTGTAGCAGCCACTCGCACCAATCCTGGAGAGACCTTACGTCAGGCGCGCGAGAACAAGAACTGGTCGCTGCCAGATGTGGCTCTCAGGTTGAACCTTACCGTGACTTCCCTGAGCAATCTGGAAACCGGCAATTTCGACAAGCTGCCCGGGCACACATTCGCCCGAGGTTATATCCGCGCCTACGCCAAATTGATGGATCTGGATCAGGCGTCACTGGTCAATCAATTCGATCAGTACACCGGCACCGACGGCAAAGGCAGCAACGTTCACGCCCTTGGCCGCATCGAGGAGCCAGTGCGCCTTTCCCACAACATCCTGCGTATCGTCAGCCTGCTGCTGCTGATTGCCTTGGTGGGCGGCGGTTTTGTGTGGTGGCAGGATCAGGCGGCGATGCGCGGCAAAGAGCCTGCGAGCATCGGCATGGAACACGTCGAAGTCGAAAGCGCCGACGGGACGACTCAGATTCATCCGCTTGATGAGCCGGAAGACCAGGCGGTCGCGGACGCGCAGAACGGTAATTCAGCGCCATTACCCCTGAACAACAGCGAGCCCGTTGCGCCATCGGTGCCGGTCAACCCGTCGGCCTCGACGACCACAGCCACGGCACCTGCGACCACGGCGACTGCGCCCGTCCACACAGCAACGACGCCAGCCACCCCCGCTGCGCCAACACGTACTCCGTCAACTCCGACCGCCACAGCGCCGGCCGCGGCCCCGACTGCAACCGCCGAAGCAGCGCCGGTCCCTGCCGGTTCAGGTCAGGTCCAGGTTCAGTTCACTGCCGATTGCTGGACCCAGGTCACCGACGGCAATGGCAAGGTCCTGACCAGTGGCCTGAAGCGCAAGGGCGACAGCATCGACGTCAACGGCAAGCCGCCCCTGACCCTGCGCCTGGGCTATGCCCGCGCAGCTCAGGTGAGTTACAACGGCCAGCCGGTTGATGTCGCACCTTTCACCAGCGGCGAAACTGCTCGCCTGAAGCTAGGGCAATAAGTCATGCACGGCGAATCACCGATCAAGCGTCGCGAATCTCGTAAAATCTGGGTCGGCTCGGTACCGGTAGGCGGCGATGCGCCGATTGCTGTGCAGAGCATGACCAACAGCGACACCAATGACGTCGCGGCTACCGTGGCACAGATCAATCGCCTGGAAGCTGCAGGTGTCGACATCGTGCGTATTTCGGTACCGGACATGGATGCCGCTGAAGCATTCGGGCGCATCAAGCAATTGGTGAAAGTCCCGCTGGTGGCCGATATTCACTTCGATTACAAAATTGCGTTGCGGGTTGCCGAGCTGGGCGTGGATTGCCTGCGCATCAACCCGGGCAACATCGGCCGTGAAGACCGCGTGCGTGCTGTGGTGGATGCCGCGCGTGATCGTGGGATACCAATCCGCATCGGCGTGAATGCCGGTTCGCTGGAAAAAGACCTGCAGAAAAAGTACGGCGAGCCAACGCCGGCTGCGCTGGTCGAGTCCGCGCTGCGTCATGTCGAGCACCTTGATCGTCTGGATTTCCATGACTTCAAAGTCAGCGTCAAGGCGTCCGACGTGTTCATGGCCGTCGAAGCCTACCGCCTGCTGGCCAGGCAAATTGTGCAGCCGTTGCACCTGGGCATCACCGAAGCCGGTGGTTTGCGTTCAGGCACAGTGAAATCGGCCGTCGGCCTAGGTATGCTGCTCGCCGAAGGCATTGGCGACACCATTCGTATTTCGCTGGCTGCTGACCCGGTCGAAGAAGTGAAAGTCGGTTACGACATCCTCAAGTCCCTGCACCTTCGTTCCCGTGGCATCAACTTCATCGCCTGCCCGAGCTGCTCCCGGCAGAACTTCGATGTGGTCAAGACCATGAACGAACTGGAAAACCGGCTTGAAGATCTGTTGGTCCCGCTGGATGTGGCAGTGATCGGTTGTGTGGTGAACGGTCCGGGTGAAGCGAAAGAAGCGCACATCGGCCTGACCGGTGGCACGCCGAATCTGATCTACATCGACGGCAAGCCTGCACAAAAGCTGACCAACGACAATCTGGTGGATGAGCTGGAACGTTTGATCCGTCGTAGAGCGGCCGAGAAGGTCGAGGCCGAGTCTGCCTTGATCCTGCGTAGCTGACAGTGCCGCCAACCCCGTTTCTAAGGATTTTTTGTGAGTAAGTCTTTGCAAGCCATTCGTGGCATGAACGACATCCTGCCGGATCAGACGCCACTGTGGCGCTACTTCGAGGGCACTGTTTCGCGGTTGCTGGATAACTACGGTTATCGCCAGATCCGCATGCCGATCGTCGAGTTCACGGACCTGTTCAAGCGCTCCATCGGCGAAGTCACCGATATCGTCGAAAAAGAGATGTACACCTTCGAAGACCGCAACGGCGACTCCCTCACCCTGCGTCCTGAAGGCACAGCGGCCTGCGTTCGCGCCGTCCTTGAGCACGGGATCATCGGCGGTGGCCAGGTCCAGAAGCTGTGGTACATCGGCCCCATGTTCCGCCACGAGCGTCCGCAAAAAGGCCGTTACCGTCAGTTCCATCAGATCGGTCTGGAAGTGTTCAACCTCGACGGCCCTGACATCGATGCCGAGCTGATCGTCCTGACCTGGCGTCTGTGGGAACAGCTGGGTATCCGCCATGCGGTCAAGCTTGAATTGAACAGCCTGGGCACCAGCGAAGCGCGTGCCCGGTACCGCGAAGCGCTGGTCGAGTTCCTGTCGGCGCGCCTGGATCAGCTGGATGAAGACAGCCAGCGCCGTCTGAACACCAATCCCCTGCGCGTGCTGGACACCAAGCACCCTGAAACCCAGGCGGTGCTGGTTGATGCGCCGAAGCTGGCGGATTACCTGGACGACGAATCGCGGATCCACTTCGAGGGCTTGAAGGCCCGACTGGACGCCGCCGGCATCCCCTACGTGATCAACCCGAAGCTGGTGCGTGGCCTGGATTACTACAGCAAGACCGTTTTCGAGTGGGTAACCGATCAGTTGGGCGCTCAAGGCACCGTCTGTGCGGGCGGCCGTTATGACGGTCTGGTCGAGCAAATGGGCGGCAAGCCCACCACCGGTGTCGGTTTCGCCATGGGCATCGAACGTCTGGTGCTGTTGCTGGAAACACTGGATCAGGTGCCGGCAGAAGTGCTGCGCACGGTGGACGTTTATGTGTGCGCCTTCGGTGAAGCTGCCGAGCTGGCCGCGCTGACACTGTCCGAGCGCCTGCGCGATCAGGCGCCCGACCTGCGCCTGCAAGTTAATGCCGGGGCTGGCAGCTTCAAGAGCCAGTTCAAGAAGGCCGACAAGAGCGGCGCACTGTTTGCGCTGATTCTGGGTGATGAGGAACTGGCGCGCAGAGAAGTGGGCGTCAAGCCGCTGCGTGGTCAGGGCGAACAACAAAATATTGCCTGGGATGCTCTTTCCGAGCACCTGGCCACCTGCATCGTGCAGGGTTGAAGCTGACAAACAGCGGATTTAGCGAATAGGAGTATTGGGGTGTCGAGTAGCGATGATGAACAGCTGGTGGCGGTCAAGGATTGGTGGCAGCGTAACGGCAAGCCGCTGGTAACTGGCGGTCTCCTCGCGCTGATCGTGGTGTTGGGCTGGCAGGCCTGGCAGAAGTATCAGAGCAATCAGTCCCAAGGTGCATCGGCGCTCTATCAGCAGTTGCTGGAAACCGCGTTGACCCCGAGCGGTGAAGCGGATGCCGGTCGTGTCGCCGAAATCGCCGGCAAGCTCAAGAGTGACTTTGGTGGCACGCCTTACGCCCAGTACGGCAGCCTGTTCGTGGCCAAAGTGGCGGTTGATACCGGCAAACTGGATGATGCAGCGGCAGAATTGAAGGCCGTGGCCGACAAGCCGTCCAGCCCGACACTCGGCGAAATCGCGCGTCAGCGTCTGGCCCGTGTCCTGGCGGCTCAGAACAAGCCTGAAGACGCACTGAAGTTGCTCGATGGCGAGGCTGACAAAGCGTTTCTGGCCAGCCGTGAAGAATTGCGTGGCGATCTGCTGGTTCAGCTGGGTCGTACCGATGATGCGCATGCTGCCTACGTAAAAGCCAAGGCGGCACTGTCGGAAGAAGCCGCTGTAGGTGGTCTACAAATGAAGCTCGACGATCTGGCCAAAGGGGATGCGTGACGTGATTCGTTGGAAACATGCAGCATTGCTGGCCCTGGCCATTTTGGCCGCGGGTTGCAGCAGCAACAGCAAGAAGGAATTGCCTCCAGCCGAGCTGACGGACTTCAAAGAAGAAGTGGTCCTGCAAAAGCAATGGAGCCGCTCGGTCGGTGACGGCCAGGGCGAAACCTACAACATGCTGATCCCGGCTATCGACGGCGAATACATCTTCGCCGCCGACACCACCGGTGTCGTCATGTCGGTCAATCGCTCCAGCGGCGACGTGGTCTGGAAGAAAGAACTCGACAAGCCTGTCTCCGGCGCCGTGGGCGTTGGGTTCGGCATGGTCATGGTCGGTACGCTGAAAGGCGAAGTGATCGTGCTCGACGAGTCGACCGGCGAAGAAAAATGGCACGCCCGGGTCACCAGTGAAGTATTGGCGGCCCCGGCCACCAACGGTGACGTGGTGGTGGTTCAGACTCAGGATGACCGTGTGATCGGCTTCGACGCCGCTACCGGTACCCAGCGCTGGATCTACGAGAGCACACCGGCGGTCCTGACCCTGCGTGGCACCGGTGCGCCGATTGTCACCAACCGTCTGGCCGTCGCCGGTCTGTCCACGGGCAAAGTGGTCGCACTCGATACCACCAACGGTGTTCCAGTGTGGGAACAGCGCGTCGCGATTCCACAAGGTCGTTCCGAGCTGGATCGCGTGGTCGATATCGACGGCGGTCTGCTGTTGTCGGGCGGCACGCTGTACGTGGCTACTTACCAGGGCCGGGTTGCAGGTCTGGAACTGGAAAGCGGTCGCATACTCTGGCAGCGCGATGCGTCGAGTTACGCTGGCGTCGCTCAAGGTTTCGGCAGCGTTTACGTGAGCCTGGCCAACGGCACCGTGGAAGGCATCGATGAGCGCTCGTCGACTGCACTGTGGAGCAACGACTCGTTGGCCCGCCGTCAGTTGGGCGCGCCGGAAGTGTTTTCCAGCTACGTTGCCGTCGGCGACATGGAAGGCTATCTGCACCTGCTGAGCCAGGTCGACGGTCGTTTCGTCGGTCGCGAGAAGATTGACGGCGATGGCCTGCGTGCCCGCCCACTGGTATCGGGCAACACCATTTACGTCTTCGGCAACAGCGGCAAGCTCGAAGCCCTGACGATCAAGTAGTGGCTGTCTATGCTGGAGGGGTTTGCCGTGAGGTGCCCCGCTAGCAGCCTTGCTCCGGCAAGGCTCGTGGCACATTGAGTGCCACGCCGAACTCCGGCCGCTGCCTTGCAGCGGCTTTTGTATTTTCTGAAATAACGAAGTGGAGAGCCGCATGGTTCCCGTAATCGCCCTGGTGGGTCGACCGAACGTCGGCAAGTCCACCTTGTTCAACCGCCTGACCAGGACTCGCGACGCCATCGTCGGCGACTTGTCCGGTCTGACCCGTGATCGCCAATACGGTGAGGCCAAGTGGCAAGGGCGCAGCTATATCCTGATCGACACCGGTGGTATCTCCGGTGACGAGCACGGCATGGACGAAAAGATGGCCGAGCAGTCGCTGCTGGCCATCGAAGAAGCCGATGTCGTGCTGTTCCTGGTGGATGCGAAGGCAGGTTTCACCGCCGCCGACCAGATGATCGGCGAGCATTTGCGCAAACGAAACAAGACCTCGTACGTGGTCGCCAACAAGGTCGACAACATCGACCCTGAACTGGCCCGCGCCGAGTTCAGCCCGCTAGGCATGGGCGACGCTATTCCGGTCGCTGGCGCGCACGGTCGTGGCATCACGCAAATGCTGGAAATTGCGCTGAGCTCGTTTCCGAAAGATGACGAGGAAGAAGAGGGCGAACCTGAAATCGTCGCCGAAGGCGAGGAAGCCAAGCGCATTCCTGGCCCTAGCGAGAAAGACGGCATCAAGATCGCCATCATCGGTCGTCCAAACGTCGGCAAATCGACGCTGGTCAACCGCATGCTGGGTGAAGACCGGGTCATCGTATATGACGAGCCGGGCACTACGCGGGACAGTATCTACATCCCGTTTACGCGTAACGACGAGAAGTACACGCTGATCGACACCGCCGGTGTGCGCAAGCGCGGCAAGATCCACGAGGAAGTCGAAAAGTTCTCGGTAGTCAAAACCCTGCAGGCAATCAAAGACGCCAACGTGGTGATCTTCGTGATGGACGCCCGCGAAGGCGTTGTCGACCACGACCTCAACCTGCTGGGCTTTGCGCTGGAAGCCGGTCGCGCACTGGTCATCGCACTGAACAAGTGGGATGGCATGGTGCCGAGCGAGCGCGACTACGTGAAGACCGAGCTGGAACGCCGGTTGTTCTTCGTCGACTTCGCCGATATCCACTTCATCTCGGCGCTGCACGGCACCGGCGTGGGTAACCTGTATCAATCGGTGCAGAACTCGTTCAAGTCCGCGGTCACCCGCTGGCCGACCAGCCGCCTGACGCAGATCCTCGAAGATGCGGTCAGCGAGCACGCGCCGCCCATGGTTGGCAGCCGTCGCATCAAGCTGCGCTACGCGCACTTGGGTGGCGCCAACCCGCCGTTGATCGTGATCCACGGTAACCAGGTCGACAAGGTACCCAAGTCCTACGTCCGTTATCTGGAAAACACCTACCGTCGCGTACTCAAGCTGGTCGGTACGCCGATCCGCATCGAATTCAAAGGCGGCGAGAACCCGTACGAAGGCAACAAGAACACGCTCACGGACCGTCAGGTCAACAAGAAGCGTCGGATGATGTCGCACCACAAGAAAGCCGACAAGAAGCGCCGGGACAAGCGCTGATTGAGTTACGGGGTTTCTCGAAAAGGGCGCCAATGGCGCCTTTTTTTGTGCGCGCTGTTTGGGCTATCCTGCGGGACCCCGAGCCGTCCAGGAGCCGGGTGTGGAGCAGGAACCCCTATGATCACCAGCAAATTGCCTAACGTTGGCACCACCATTTTCACCGTGATGTCCCAGCTTGCAGCCGAAACCGGCGCGATCAATCTGTCCCAGGGATTCCCCGATTTCGATGGCCCGCAGGCGCTGCGCGAGGCGCTCTGCCGACACACCATGGACGGCCACAACCAATACGCACCGATGACCGGCCTGCCCGCACTGCGTGAGCAAGTCGCGGCCAAGATTGCCCGGTCCTACGGCCGGCAAGTCAACGTCGACACCGAGGTGACCATCACCCCCGGCGCCACGCACGGCATCTTTTGCGCGATCCAGACCGTGGTTCAGGCGGGCGACGAAGTCATCGTCTTTGATCCCAGTTACGACAGTTACGAGCCCTCGGTCGAACTGGCCGGCGGTCGCTGCGTTCACGTCCAGCTCAAGGATGGGGATTTCTCCATCGATTGGGAGCAACTCGGCGCTGCGCTAACCCCGCGTACCCGCATGATCATCATCAACAGCCCGCACAACCCCAGTGGTGCATTGATCACCCGCGACGAGCTGGACCAGTTGGCTGCGTTGATTCGGGATCGCGACATTTATCTGGTCAGCGATGAGGTCTATGAGCACCTGGTGTTCGACGGGGTGAAACACGCCAGCGTTCTGGCCCATGAAGAGTTGTACCAGCGCGCCTTTGTGGTCAGCTCGTTCGGCAAGACCTACCACGTGACCGGCTGGAAAACCGGGTACCTCGTAGCGCCGCCGGCATTGACCGCCGAGATGCGCAAAATCCATCAGTTCGTGGGTTTTTGTGGCGTGACCCCGTTGCAGTGGGCGCTTGCGGATTTCATGGCGCAATGCCCCGAACACGTCGAAGAGCTGCCGGCGTTCTATCAAGCCAAGCGGGATTTTTTCTGCGATCAACTGGAGGCGTCACGCTTTGTGTTCCGTCGCTCCCAGGGCACTTATTTCCAGCTGGTGGATTACGCACACATTCGGCCGGACCTGAACGACGTCGACATGTCGCTGTGGATGACCCGCGAGCATGGCGTCGCCAGCATTCCGATTTCTGTGTTTTACCAAAAGCCGCCTGAAGGGCAGCGTCTGATTCGTCTGTGCTTTCCCAAGCGCGAAGAGACGCTGCGTCAGGCTGCGGAGAAATTATGCGCGATCTGACCCTGCTGCCCGATCTGGACATCGCGCTGGTGCAAACCACCCTGGTCTGGCACGACTGCCCGGCCAACCACGCGCACTTTGATGAGCTGCTGAGCGAAGTGCAGGGCGCCGACTTGGTGATCCTGCCGGAAATGTTCACTACCGGTTTTTCCATGGAGTCCGAACGCCTGGCCGAGCCTGCTCGCGGCGTCACCAGTGACTGGATGCTGGCCCACGCCAAGCGGCTGAACGCGGTGATCACCGGCAGTGTCATCACCCGTGCCGAGGACGGCAGTCATCGCAATCGGTTGCTGTGGGCGCGCCCCGACGGCGAGTTGCTGCACTACGACAAGCGCCACCTGTTCCGCATGGCGGGGGAGCACGAGCACTACAGCGCAGGTGAGCGTCAGGTGCAGTTCGAGCTCAAGGGCTGGCGGATTCGTCCGCTGATCTGCTACGACCTGCGTTTTCCGGTCTGGAGTCGCGACGCGCACAACACTGACCTGTTGCTGTACACCGCCAACTGGCCGGGCGCGAGACGGCTGCACTGGAACCGACTGTTGCCGGCCCGCGCGATTGAAAATCTCTGCTACGTGGCCGCGGTTAACCGTATCGGCACCGACGGCAAGGGCTCTGCCTACACCGGCGACAGCCAGGTCCTGGATTTTCAGGGCGAAAGTTTGCTCAACGTCGGGGCGGCAGACGGGGTGTTTCAGGTCACCCTGTCAGCCGGTAGCCTGGCGGCGTATCGGAGCAAATTCCCGGCATGTCTCGACGCTGATACATTCGAGATACAGTAACGCTATGGAGTTGGGGCGGCGGCGGTCGATAGCGGTGGTATCGAAACCGGAGTTCAGTCATGACCACGATCAACGCCTCTTCCCTCAGCACTCACGCCACTGCCTTCGCTGTCACAGTGAAGAAAGACGCCACTGTCACCACTGACAGTGACACCACTGCCACGACGGCCGCCACGGCCAGCGACTCCACTGGGGCTACCGAAAAGGCCGGTGGGGCGGGCGGCAGCGGTGGGGCCGGTTCATCGAGCAGCAGCACGAGCGAAGCGGCCATTGAGAAGCTGGAAGAGCAAATCAAGGAAACCCAGAAACGCCTGCAGGAACAGCAAGAGCAACTGGCTGTAGCCCAGGCCAGCAAAGGCTCCGACGATCAGAAAGCGGCGCGGGTCATGGCCATCGAAGGCCAGATCGCCAGCAGCAGCGCCTCGTTGGCGACGCAAGAAGCCGCTCTGGTGCAGTTGCAGAAGTCCGGCAGCATCAACACTACCGCGTGAATTCATGCAGCACGGTCATGTCCCGTCCTGAAAAACGGGGCTTTCATCGACGTGGGCGGTACGCGGCGGTGGGCTCCAGTTCTGTACACGCTGGCCGATAGCTCCTGTAACAAAACAGGAGTTAGGTCATGACCACCATCAACACGGGTTCTCTGGGTTTTTATTCCAGCGTATTTGCTACAGGGGTTAAAACGGACGATTCCAAAACCAGCGATGCGACTTCGGTCACTGTCAATGTCAGTGGCGTGACCAGCAAGGCAGGGGCTACGGAAGGATTGTCGCCCTCGCAGCAGGCGATCCAGCAGTTGCAGGACCAGATAAAAGAGGCGCAGAAGCGTCTTCTTGAGCAGCAAAAGCAACTGGCTGCCGCTCAAAACAGCAAGCTGCCTGAAACCGAAAAGGCACAGCAAGTCATGGCCATGCAACAGCAGATCACCGCCACCATGGCGCAGGTGTCGACGCTGCAGGGCGCATTGCTGGAATTGATGAAAGGCAGCGTCAGCACCACCGCTTGATAACCGCATTAAACGAAAAAGGCCCTGAAGCATTCACTTCAGGGCCTTTTGCGTTTCCTTCAAGTGCTTAAGCAGCCTTGGCCTCGGCTTGAACCAGCGACCGGTTCAATGCACTGAACAATGCACGGAAGCTTGCCGTGGTGATGTTCTCATCAATGCCGACGCCGTGGACGGCACGGTCGCCATTCACTCGCAGCTCGATGTAGGCAGCGGCCTTGGCCGTGGTCCCCGCACCGATGGCATGTTCGTTGTAATCCATGATTTCCACGCCGACGGGCAGGCTCGACACTAACGCTTCCAGCGCGCCGTTGCCTTTGCCGCGCCAGTGCAGGTTGGTCTCGCCGTCGCCTTTGGCAGACACCTCCACCTCAACAGCGCTGTGGCCGTTCTCTTCCTGCAGACGGTGGCTGACGAGGGCGTACGGCTTGTTCGCCTGCAGGTATTCCTGCTTGAACAGCGCGTAGATCTGCTGCGCTGTCATTTCCAGGCCCAGACGGTCGGTTTCGCCCTGAACCACCTGGCTGAATTCGATCTGCATGCGGCGTGGCAGCGAGATGCCATATTCCTGTTCCAGCAGATAAGCGATGCCGCCTTTGCCCGACTGGCTGTTGACGCGGATGACCGCCTCGTAGCTGCGGCCGATGTCCGCGGGATCAATCGGCAGGTACGGGACTTCCCACATCGCGTCGGGCTTCTGCTGGGTGAAACCCTTGCGGATGGCGTCTTGGTGCGAGCCGGAAAATGCGGTGTGAACCAGATCGCCCACGTACGGATGACGCGGATGGACCGGGATCTGGTTGCACTCTTCGACCACTTTGCGCACGCCGTCGATGTCGGAAAAGTCCAGCTGCGGGTTCAGGCCCTGGGTGTACATGTTCAGAGCGACTGTCACCAGATCGACGTTGCCGGTGCGCTCGCCGTTACCGAACAGGCAGCCTTCGACGCGGTCGGCACCGGCCATGAGGCCCAGTTCTGTGGCGGCAACACCGGTGCCACGGTCGTTGTGGGTATGCAGGCTGATGATCACGCTGTCGCGGCGCGTGATGTTGCGGCTGAACCACTCGATCTGGTCGGCGTAGATGTTCGGTGTGGCGACCTCGACCGTGGCAGGCAGATTGAGGATGACCTTGTTCTGCGGCGTGGCGTTCCAGACTTCGATGACCGCATCGCAGACTTCCTTGGCGAACTCCAGCTCAGTGGCGCTGAAGGTTTCGGGGGAGTATTCGAACTGCCATTGGGTTTCTGGCTGTTGGGCTGCGTATTTGACGAACAGCTTGGCCGCGCTGACGGCGATTTCCTTCACGCCAGCCTTGTCCTGATTGAAGACGATGCGGCGGAAGGAAGGGGAGGTGGCGTTGTACAGGTGCACGATGGCTTTCTTGGCGCCGCGCAGCGATTCAAAGGTGCGAGCGATCAGGTCTTCACGGCCTTGGGTCAGCACCTGAATCGTGGTGTCGTCCGGGATGTGCCCGTCTTCGATCAGGGTGCGCACGAAATCGAAGTCGGTTTGCGAGGCAGCGGGGAACGACGCTTCGATTTCCTTCACGCCCACCTGGACCAGGGTTTTCCAGAAGCGCAGCTTTTTGACGGCATCCATGGGCTCGATCAACGACTGGTTGCCGTCGCGCAGATCGGAACTGCACCAGATCGGCACCTCGGTGATGGTCTTGGAAGGCCATGTGCGGTCGGCCAGATCAATCACGGGAAACGCGCGGTACTTGGTCGAGGGGTCTTTGAGCATGGTCATGTGAGCAGTCCTTTAGATACTGAGGGCCGAAGAAAGGCGGCCAGCCGTTGCGACGTAAGACAAGGGTCGGTTACCGCTATTCAGCCCGGCAGTCGTGCACTGACGAGGTTAAGGCAGCGATGCTGACGCAACAATATGAGGGTGTGAGAGGCTTTCATACCGGCAACCGTAACCAATTGGGGTGAAAGCTGGCAAGCGGCGGAGAAAAATTGGTACGGGTCTTCGGTAAAACGCTTGAATCAAGATTTATAAGCGCATATTTCGCGGATGGCGAGATTTAATTGCTGGGCCGGTTTGCCTTGCGCAATGCTGGCCTGTAGGAGCGCGCTTGCCCGCGATGGCGTCGCATCAGTCGACATCGCGCTGGTCTGAGGGACTGCTATCGCGGGCAAGCGCGCTCCTACACACGTGATGCACTATGGCTGGAACGCACCGATGAAAATCGCCGGGTCCACCCGCGCATCATTGAGGCTGACGTTCCAGTGCATGTGCGGGCCGGTAGCGCGACCGGTCGAGCCGACGCGCCCCACCACGCCCCCGCGCGGCACAGCGTCACCGACCTTCACATCGATCTTCGACATGTGGCAGAACATGCTGATGAAGCCCTGCCCGTGATCGACGAAAACGGTGTTGCCGTTGAAGAAGTAGTTGCCGATCAGGATGACCTTGCCTGCCGCCGGCGCCTTGATCGGCATGCCGGCCGGCACTGCGAAATCCAGCCCCGCGTGGGGGTTACGCTCTTCGCCATTGAAGAACCGCCGCACGCCGAACTTGCTCGACAGCGGGCCGTTCACCGGCTTGTCCAGGATTAGGTTGCTGGGCGTGCCGGGGCTGAAACTGCGATACGCCTGGACCTGCACCGCCAGTTCGCCTTCGATGCGCTTCAAGTCCTCGGGGTCAGGATTGACCTGACGCTTGTTCTTCAGGGTGATGCGCTGTTCCGGGTATTTCTTGCTGCCGACGACGAAGGGTACGTTGCGATTGCCGCTGGCGTCGCTGGCCACCAATTGCTCATTGCCCGGTTTGGCGGTCAGCGGTACGCCCACGATCGCCAGCCAGCGGCTGCCTTGTTCCTTGACCACCATCACCGGTTTGCCCTGATACGTGGCCTTCGGCGCTTGAGTGCCAGTGCCCAGGTCCACGACTGCGACGCCTCCTGGCACCGGCTTGTTGAGCGCGCGGGTGATGAAGCTATCCGAAGGCGCGGCGGCAAACGCCGGCATTGCGAGACAACACGCCAGTGTGGCAGCCAGAAAGGGTCGAGCGAGTAAGCCCAGCATCAATAGATCAATCCAGTAGAGAAAGGGTGACAGGCGTCAGGTGGTTATCTTCAACGCGTACCAGCAGTTCGCCTTCGCCCAGTTTCGCGGTGAGACGCTGGCCCGGCTTGGTCTGTTCGGCATTGCGGATCGCATGGCCCTTGTCGTCCAGCAGAATGCTGTAACCGCGACCGAGCGTGGCCAGCGGGCTGACGACGTTCAGCGTCTGCACCTGATTCTGTAGCTGCAGCTGACGGGTCTTGAGGTTGTCCCGGATGGCTTTCGGCAAACGCTGGGCGAGCAGATCCAGGCGTTGGCGCAGGAACGCCAGGGTCCGCCCCGGATGTTGCGCCGCCAGCCGGCTTTCCAGGTGGCTCATGCGCACCTGGCGTTTGTGCATCTGCTGCTCGAAGGCGCGGCGCATGCGCATGTCCAGATCGTCCAGGCGCTGGGCCCGCTGGCGCAGACGCTCGCCAGGATGACGCAAACGGCGGGAGATACCGTCCAGCCGCAGCTTCTCGCGCATCAGGCGGTCTTGCATGCGGCTGATCAATCGCCGCTGCAGGCTGTCGACCCGGCGATGCAGGTCGCTGGAGTCCGGTGCAAGCAGTTCGGCGGCAGCGGAAGGGGTAGGGGCGCGAACGTCCGCCACAAAGTCGCTGATCGAGACATCGGTCTCGTGACCGACAGCACTGACAATCGGCGTCACGCAGGCGTCAATCGCGCGCGCCACGGCCTCTTCGTTAAAACACCACAGGTCTTCCAGCGAGCCGCCGCCCCGCGCCAGAATCAGCGCGTCGAAGCCGCGTCCATCCGCCAGTTTCAGGGCTCGCACGATCTGCCCGATGGCCTCGCGGCCCTGCACGGCAGTGGGGATCAGGGTCAGTTCGACCTGGGGTGCGCGACGACGAAACACGCTGATGATGTCGCGAATCACCGCGCCGGTCGGCGAGCTGATGATGCCGATGCGCCGTGGGTGCAGCGGCAGCGAGACTTTACGTTCAGCGCTGAACAGGCCCTCGGCGCTGAGCTTCTCCTTCAGTGCATCGAAGGCCAGGCGTAGCGCGCCGTCGCCCGCGGGCTCAACCGTGTCGAGGATCAGCTGATAATCGCCGCGCCCCTCGAACAGCGAGACCTTGCCCCGCACCTTGACCGCCAGACCGTCCTTCAGTGCCTGGCGCACCCGCGCGGCGTTCTGCCGGAACAGTGCGCATCGCACCTGCGCACCGGTGTCCTTGAGCGTGAAATACACGTGGCCGGAGGCGGGGCGTGACAGGTTGGAAATCTCGCCCTCGACCCAGATGTTGGAAAACACATCCTCCAGCAGCACGCGCGCGCGGCCGTTGAGCTGGCTGACGGTGAGGACTTCCCGGTCGAGGCCGAGTCTTGCGAAGGGGTCTTTGATCATGGCGGGCATGATAAAGGTAATGGGGTGTGGCTGACGATCATTGTTGGAGCGAGGCTTGCCCGCGAATGGGTTTCACCTGTGATCAAACCAATACCTGACACAACCTCTTCGCGGGCAAGCCTCGCTCCAACAGAATCTTGTGAAGATCGCTTCCTATATATGTATGGCACACGCCCCCAAGGACTGGTTACAGTCTGCGCCGATCATTTTCAGTCAATCAGTTCGGAAGGGAGGCGCTGTGACCATGGCCGGGTTGTTGGGCGAATTCAGTCAGCTGGGGTTTACCCCGATGGATTGGCTGGTCATTGAATTGGGAGTGATTGCTGCTTATCTGGTGTTCGCCATCGCAGGGTTCGGCACAGCGTTGGTGGCCGGCCCGGTGCTGATTCATTTCATGCCTTTGTCGCGGATCATTCCGTTGCTGGTGATGCTCGACTTCCTTGCTGCCTTCAGCCATTTCCTTCCCTCCCGGCAACAGGTGGTCAAGTCCGAGCTGATGCGGATGGTGCCCTGCATGGCGGTTGGCTGCACCCTTGGCGTGCTCTTTCTGCTCAACCTCAAATCCGATCTACTGCTGTTGCTCATGGGCATTTTCCTGATTGCCTACTCGGTCTACAGCCTGGCGATCAAGATACGTCCTACCCAACTGTCCGCCGGTTGGGCGGTGCCCATGGGGTCTGTCGGGGGGCTGTTCGGCGCCTTGTTCGGCAGCGGCGGCTTCCTGTATGCCATCTACCTGAATGGCCGGCTGACCGACAAGAACCAGGCCCGCGCCACACAAAATGCACTGATCAGTTGCAGCACCATCGTGCGCCTGAGCCTGTTCGTGATCACAGGCGTCTACGCCCAGATATCCCTGCTGTTGCTGGCGGTATGCATTCTGCCAGCGATGATCATCGGCTCCTGGATTGGCCGGCATCTGGTCAGCAGGCTTTCGCGCGAGATGTTTGTGCGGCTGGTGACCTGGCTGGTGCTGGTCAGCGGAGTCACGCTGATTGGCCGTTATCTGGCGGGCTGATGGGTAACCTTGACCTCAGCCGCGACGGCATTAAGCTGCCCACCTCCAGATGATCGTCAGCGACAGGCAGGCCATGAACACCCAAAGCATCATCGTTCCGCAGATATCCAGCTTCCCCGCACGCGAAGCGAAAGCCCGCGCCATCCTGCGCTGGCTGGTCAAGCTGGACGTGGTCGAAGAAGCACTGACCACCTGCGGGCGCAGTTACAACAAGATGGCCTACGCCGTGGCGCCAGGCGCGCGGCGCTTTGTCGAGAACCCCGATGCACTGCCCTTCGGCAAGCCGGTCAACGGGCTGGAAATCGTGTTGAAGCGCTGCATCTATACCCCGCAGCAGGGTTTTGTCGAAGAAGCGGGCTGTCCTGAATGTCGGCGTGAGATCGGCGAAGCACTGTTCGACAGTCTGGAGGAGTGGATGCCGGGTCATACCGACAACTTCATGTGCCCCGAATGCCGGCATGAGGACGACATCAACGGCTTTCTGTTCCTGCAACCCTGCGCTTTTTCCAACCTGGGTTTCATTTTCAATGACTGGCTGGAGGCGGGTTTCAAGCGGAGTTTTCTCGACGATTTCGCCGAGCGTCTGGACCGCCCGGTGTCCTTCGTTAAAGTGCGTCTTTGATCAAGGCCGGGCAGGGCGGGGCAGTGATAGACCGCGTCGATCACTCCGGTGATTAAATAGACTGATCTTTACATTGAGAACGGGTACCTCTCTGAGTATAATGGCGCGCTTCCAATTTCCCGCTCGGGAGCCCCCGCGATGCTGCGTATCAGCCAAGAAGCTCTTACATTCGACGACATTCTCCTAGTGCCCGGTTATTCCGAGGTGCTTCCTAACGAAGTCAGTCTGAAAACCCGCTTGACCCGTGGCATCGAACTGAATATCCCCCTCGTTTCTGCCGCCATGGACACCGTGACGGAAGCCCGTCTGGCCATTGCCATGGCTCAGGAAGGCGGCATCGGGATCATTCACAAGAACATGACCATCGAGCAGCAAGCTGCCGAAGTCCGCAAGGTCAAGAAGTTCGAAGCCGGCGTAGTCAAGGACCCGATCACCATCGAGGCCGACGCTACCGTCCGCGACCTGTTCGAACTGACCCGCCAACACAACATCTCCGGTGTACCGGTCCTGCATGACGGCGAGCTCGTCGGCATCGTGACCTCGCGCGATGTGCGCTTCGAAACCCGCCTGGAAGCCACCGTTCGTGAAGTGATGACGCCTAAAGAACGTCTGGTCACTGTTCGCGAAGGCGCCGACAAGTACGAAGTCCGCGACCTGCTGCACAAGCACCGTCTCGAGAAAGTCCTGATTGTCGACGACAAGTTCGCGCTCAAGGGCATGATGACCGTCAAGGACATCGAGAAATCCAAAGCCTACCCACTCGCCAGTAAGGATGACCAGGGTCGTCTGCGTGTTGGCGCTGCGGTCGGCACCGGCAAGGACACCGGCGAACGCGTGACTGCGCTGGTTGCTGCCGGCGTTGACGTCGTGGTGGTCGACACCGCGCACGGTCACTCCAAAGGCGTGATCGACCGGGTTCGCTGGGTCAAGCAGAACTTCCCTGAGGTTCAGGTGATTGGCGGCAACATCGCCACCGCTGCAGCGGCCATCGCACTGGTCGAAGCCGGTGCCGACGGCGTCAAGGTCGGTATTGGTCCTGGCTCCATCTGCACCACGCGTATCGTTGCCGGCGTCGGCGTCCCGCAAATCAGCGCAATCGCCAACGTGGCCGAGGCGCTCAAGGGCACTGACGTCACGCTGATCGCTGACGGCGGCATCCGCTTTTCCGGTGACCTGTCCAAGGCCATCGTTGCAGGCGCGAACTGCGTGATGATGGGTTCGATGTTCGCCGGTACTGAAGAAGCACCGGGCGAGATTGAGCTGTTCCAGGGCCGTTCCTACAAGGCGTATCGCGGCATGGGTTCGCTGGGTGCGATGTCCCAGACGCAAGGTTCCTCGGACCGCTACTTCCAGGACTCGTCCGATGGCGCTGAGAAGCTGGTGCCGGAAGGTATCGAAGGCCGTGTGGCCTACAAGGGCTCGCTGGCTGCCATCGTCCACCAGTTGATGGGCGGTCTGCGTTCTTCCATGGGCTACACCGGCAGCGCGCACATCGACGAGATGCGTACCAAGCCAGAGTTCGTGCGCATCACCGGTGCCGGCATGGCCGAATCTCACGTCCACGACGTGCAGATCACCAAGGAAGCGCCGAACTATCGCGTAGGTTGATCCGGAATGCATTCGGTCCGACCGGGTGCATTTCCACATTGTGTAGCGGGGCTGTTCAGTACAGCCCCGTGTCGTTTCTGAATTCAGCTCATCGAGAATGACTCATGGCCCTCGACATCCACGCCCACCGTATCCTTATCCTCGACTTCGGTTCCCAGTACACCCAACTGATCGCCCGCCGCGTGCGTGAAATCGGCGTGTATTGCGAACTGCATCCGTTCGACATGGACGATGAAGCGATTCGCGAATTCGCGCCGCGCGGGATCATTCTCGCTGGCGGTCCGGAGTCCGTACACGAAGCCGACAGCCCACGTGCGCCACAAGCAGTCTTCGACCTCGGCGTACCGGTCTTCGGCATCTGCTACGGCATGCAGACCATGGCCGAGCAGTTGGGCGGCAGAGTTGAAGGCTCCGAGATGCGTGAGTTCGGCTATGCCCGTGTCGACGTGGTCGGCAAGAGTCGCATACTCGACGGCATCGAAGACCACGTCGATGCAGACGGCGTGTTCGGCCTCGACGTGTGGATGAGCCACGGCGACAAAGTCACGCAAATTCCGGAAGGCTTCCATCTGCTGGCCAGCACGCCAAGCTGCCCGATCGCTGGCATGGCCGATGACACCCGCGGTTACTACGGCGTGCAATTCCACCCGGAAGTCACCCACACCAAGCAGGGCGGTCGCATCCTCTCGCGCTTTATCCTCGACATCTGCGGCTGTGAAGCGCTGTGGACGCCGTCGAAGATTGCCGAAGACGCCATCGCTCACGTCCGCGCTCAAGTGGGCACCGACAACGTGCTGTTGGGCCTGTCGGGCGGCGTCGACTCCTCTGTGGTCGCAGCGCTGCTGCACAAAGCCATTGGCGATCAACTGACCTGCGTGTTCGTAGATAACGGCTTGCTGCGCCTGCATGAAGGCGAGCAGGTGATGGCCATGTTCGCCGAGAACATGGGCGTCAAAGTGATTCGTGCCAACGCTCAGGACCAGTTCCTCAACAACCTGGCCGGCGAAAGCGATCCAGAGAAGAAACGCAAAATCATCGGCCGCACGTTTATCGACGTGTTCGACGCCGAGTCCTGCAAGCTGGACAACATCAAGTTCCTGGCCCAGGGCACGATTTACCCGGACGTGATCGAGTCGGCCGGTGCCAAGAGCGGCAAGGCCCACGTGATCAAGTCGCACCACAACGTGGGTGGCTTGCCGGAAGAAATGAACCTGAAGCTGGTCGAGCCCCTGCGCGAACTGTTCAAGGACGAAGTCCGCCGCCTGGGCCTCGAACTCGGCTTGCCTTACGACATGGTCTACCGCCACCCATTCCCCGGCCCAGGCCTGGGCGTTCGTATCCTGGGTGAAGTGAAGAAGGAATATGCCGACCTGCTGCGTCGTGCCGACCACATCTTCATCGAAGAACTGCGCAAGGCCGACTGGTACCACAAGGTCAGCCAGGCATTCGTGGTGTTCCAACCCGTGAAATCCGTCGGTGTTGTCGGCGACGGCCGTCGTTACGCATGGGTCGTTGCACTGCGCGCCGTGGAAACCATCGACTTCATGACCGCACGCTGGGCGCACCTGCCCTACGAACTGCTGGAAACCGTCAGCGGCCGCATCATCAATGAAATCGAAGGCATCTCCCGCGTGACTTACGACGTGTCGAGCAAGCCGCCGGCGACGATTGAGTGGGAGTGAGCCCACATGGCTGCATGATAGAACCGGCTTAGGCCGGTTTTTTTATACCTTCACTAGTGTCGCTTAGTCTCACTATAGAAAGTGCCGCATTGTGTTGGCAGCAGCTCTTTGTCGGTGGCTGGATATCGTCAAATAAGGAAGATCAGTATGAAAGTCCTCACAGATGATGAAATTAACGTTGCCTACGCTCACGTCAGGGCAGTAGACGAAGGGCGTGTGGGACCAGATAGAGGAAATTATCTTGCGTTAACGGACGCTGATTTTGAACTTCTCCTGTACAGCATCTATCGAGGGCGTGCATCTGAGTCGTCGTGGTACAGCAATGCTCGCTTGATGGTCACAGGAGCTGATCAAGGGCGGGATGTTTGGCTCACGAAGGATGAACTGCCAGTTGGGCTTATTCAGTGCAAAAAGGTTAAGGCTGGTTTCACCCGGCCGGACACGCTCCGTGAGGTAATCAAGTTCCTTCTAAATGTCGTGCTTGAGCCGGCGCTTATGCCGGACCCGGCCGGTTTCCGATTTATTCTTGCCCTTGCTTCGGATCCTGCCAGCACCACAACCGATTTTTTCGATGCGCCACAGACTTGGCTAACTGCCAATGAAGCAGAGCTTTTAGGTCTGGCTACCGACGTCATTAAAAAGTATGAAGCATTCTCGACGCTGAAGATCGAGGCTGTCATGCCAAGCATAAGGACGGTCCTGAAGAACCTGAAATATGAGCTTCTTAGACCAGTCGACCTCGACGCGTTACTGGAGGGCATTCCTGCTGTCCGTCAGCGGTTTTTCAAAGTTCAACTTGTCGTGGCTGTTGAGGATGCCGAGGCCATGATTGAGGCTCGGTTCGCTGCAGTTGGCTTGGTCTCAAAGAGCACACAAACATTCACCAAAGCTGATGTTGAGGAAGACATTACGCGCGGGTCGCGCGGTCTGGCCGACTGGCCTCAACTGATTTGGGGGCAGCATATAGAGCGACCAGAGTTCGGCGATCTGATCCAGCGGATCAATCGGCATCCTGCAGGCTCCACGCTGGTCGTCGGAGGAGCAGGGACTGGGAAGTCAGCACTTCTCGCTGAGCTGTATTGTGCCCTCAAAGCTCGCGGCCAGATTGTGTTAGCGATAAAGGCCGACATGCTTAGCCCTAATATCGTGAATTTCACCGAACTCGCTCGCGATCTTGGCATGTCAGGTGATATCGAACAGGAGCTTCTCTCACTGGCGGTTGAAGCTCCGGTTGTGCTGATCATTGATCAGCTTGACGCTGTCAGTGAAGTGATGGACCAGAGTTCACAGCGCATGCAGGTCTTACTTCGCCTTGCGTCTCGGCTACAGGAGGCAGAGAGTCAAGAGGGCGATAAACTTCCCATTCATGTCATAGTTTCTTCGCGACCATTTGAGGCGAAGTTCGACGCTCGATTTAGGTTGCTTGATGCAAATGAGTTGCTACTTACTCTGCCTCCGTTCGAGCGGATATCCACACTGCTCGGTGAGCTCGGTATCGACTCCACGGTCGTGCCGGATAGTCTCAAAGAGACGCTGCGTACACCTTTTGCTCTCGGTATATACGTCGATCTTGCCAAATCTGGTTTGAATCCTGCGGATTTGACAGCAGCAAACTTACTTGATCGATGGCTCGACAAAAAACTACCTGTAGGGACCGCGCGCGCTTCGTGTCTGGCGTTCTTGCGCCAGCTCGCAGCTGACATGACGCAGTATGAGAGCCTCTGGCGGCCGGCCGCTTACTATGACCCGGACTACAGCGAGATGCTGCGTTGGGCCGAGTCGATTGGCATCGTCATCCGTGAAGACGCTAGCATTGGATTCAGTCATCAGTCATGGCTCGATGATTTCCAAGCTAAGACACTCCGAACCGCACAAGGGTTGGCTGATTACGCATGGAGTCGCCAAGAAGGGTTATTTGCGCGGGGAACAATCTTGCGCGGCCTTGAGCACATGCGAAGGGTTGATATGGCTTCCTATGAGGTGTCTATTCGCTTTTTGCTACCAAACCCCAAGACACGCAGACATTTGCGCCATCTTGTGGCTGATTATTTGGCGAGTGCTGATGATCCGAGCGCAAGTGATATTGCTTGGATCGATTGGATGGCGCGTAACGATCATGCACTTGCGAATCGGGCATTCAGGCAGGTTGCGATAAGATGGCCGTGCTGGAGGTCAGGGGTGCTGCCGCTTCTTCCTTTTCTTCTACAGGACGAAAAGCATCGCTGGAATGCGACCATGCTGCTCGTTCAAGAAGTTGCTGAAGACTCGAGCCAAGTCATGGATCTGGTCGACCGCTATTGGTCGGATGCTTCACATGACGGAGACGTGTTTAGTCTCTTCGAGCGTTCTGGTATTGCGACCGACCGTGCAATCGCCCATGTCCGTACAATCTTTAATCGAACGACGTTGGCAGATTGGGCAATATCCCGTTACGCCAAGACTTTGCATGAGAACGGTAATACCCGTGTTGCCTTGGATCTCATCTCATTTTGGGCTGAGTTGCAGCCTGCGGATCGGCACAATGGCATCAAGGTTTATGGTATTGAAAAGATTGCCGCAGCCGCACCGCTCTATTGTGCCGAGCGGCTCCTGCCTTGGTTTGTCGGGGTTGCATCGCGAGAGGTTGGTGATGGGCGGCCCGGGCATCGGTATCCGCAATCGATATCTGTTCCATACGATTGGGAATATGATTCTGGCGAGGGGTATTTGACGCAGCTTCTGCGGAGTGTGCTCGAAGAGGCAGCAGTTTCTGACCCGCTAGGTGTGCGCACCTTGCTTGCTACTATCGTTGCTGTAGAAATTGACGAGGTCCAGTCACTAGTGGCCGATACCCTGGCGGCGAACTCGGCTGTATTTGCTGAGTATGCGCTCGCTTTTCTCCTTGCCGATCAGCGGCGTCTTCATCTAGGTAGCAACACGTTCGACGATGAAAGAAGTGTCGGCCACGTGATCTGCGGTTGGTCGTCAAGCACACTGATTGCCCAGATCATTCCCTACCTCTCTCTCGCTGATATTGAGCGGATTCGCGATTACATCGAGACTTGGGAGCCTTGGGGGGAAGAATTACAGGAAGAGCGAGATCCTGCCCATAGAAGGCAATTGCTCCGTTGGTCTGATGAGCGGAGGTTGCGTTTACTTGCCAAACTACCTATGTGCGTGCTGACGCCCCGTCGTCGTAGGCAAGTTAAGGAGTGGCAGGTCGAACAGCCCACGCTAAACGCAAAGCATGGCGGTCGGAGGGTGGCGCAGGTTGTTGGATCACCCATGAGCCACGATCAGATGGCGAAAGCCAGTGATGATGCGATTATCAAAATGTTCGTCGCAGTAAATGACCATACTGGCCGTCATGAGCACCCGAGACACAGGCTGAAGGGCGGTGTTACTGAGTTGTCTCGGGCTTTTGCCGCGCTTGCGAAGTCGTTTCCAGATCGTGTTCTTCGTATAATTTCGCGTTTACAGCCGGGTCTGCACGAGCAGGTTACGGGCGCTGCAATTAGGGAGTTGTCGGCGGTTGAGGCAGTTGACGCTCAGATACAAAAAACTTTGATTTGGGATGCCCAATCCCGTGGCTTTTCGTCGGCTAGCTTTCGCCACGATGTTGCCAGCGCCATGGAGGTACTTGCTAAACGCCTGAAAGGTCTTGAGGGTCGTGACATCGAGTTGCTCAAGGGCTGGCTGCAGCGTGACCCCAATGTGCTGGCCGCAGAAACAATACGTCATGCCGAGTTAAACAAATCCAATCGTGAGCGGAATGAGAAACCAGATCAACGCCCTGAGGCCATGCTATTCGGCCGGGGCGACGGGATGCATTTTGTCCCTCAGCGCAATTTCACGCTGTTGTCAGCGATCGCGGCGGGATATCTCCATCGTGAAGGCGTGGATTGTGATGGTTGGCTCGCGGAGTTGGAGCTACACGTTACTCATCCTGAAGATCCCGAGGTTTGGAGTGCGATCCTAATGTTCAGGTCGCATGAACTTTGGTGGGCGGACGCGGCAAGAGTGGGCGAACTGATTGAGGCGATTTGGCGGAGGTTTCCAGCGGCGTTTGAAGATGCAGCTGTAGTCCAGTCGTTGTGGCGCCTGCGCGTTCGCATGCATACGAGCCTACAGCAGGAGATTGTCAACTTCTGGCTCAGTCATAGGGATCATAAGCTTAGGCAGATTGGTGGTGAGTTCTCTGCTGCTAGCGTGATTGTCGATAGCGCTGCTTCTTGTGGGATGGGCGAGATCGTCGAAGCGGTGATGGCCGGGAATGATATTTCTGCCAGGTCTGGCGTGTTATTTGCGGCTGCAGCGGGGTGGGGTGAACTTGATCTCGATATTCGAAGCCGCTCGCATGCCTACCTCATTTATGTCGCCAGCATTGTCAGCGGGTTCGAGGCTCATGCTCTATCTACAGCTGTAGATCGTGGCGAGCGATTACCTCCCGATGAGATGACGCGAGCCCTGCTGGCTTCTGTTGCAGTAAATATTGATTTGCTCAGAGAATCGATGGGGCTGGTGTTTGTACGCTCGCTTCAGCACCTGTTGCTTTATCCAGGCTTTGAAATGCTTGTGCTTGAAATCGCAGAGGCTGCAACTGAGCTTGCACGTACATCGCCAGATAGGACCGTTGGAGGGTTGTACGACGGCGAATTTATAGGACTTGTGATTGCACTTCAGCGTTCACCAATCGAGATCAAAACTCGTGCGATGACGATCTACGAGCGCCTGCTTGACGCTGAGGTTCACGGTGCAGAGGACGCAGCAGCATTTGCGCTGCGCCGTTAAGGCCCAAGCCGTATCCGCTCAACCCGTCCGCTTCCTGGCCTCCCGCCGCTTGGATGAGACGAGATCCCAATCGGTCGCCAGATTCGATTATGGGCTGATGTTCGCCGGATTCTGGTCTTGATGCGGCAGCTTTATACCGGCGTTGCCCTAGGTAGGTGTTTCCTAGCGATATCACCCACAAGAGAGTTTCCCGTATGGTATTTCTCATGGTCTCGAAATAGCTGTTGCTTTAAAAAGTGCGCTTCCAAAGGTTTAAATGTGCCTATTGATAATAGAGTGGGAATGACCGCCCATGTCATCTCACCACAAACCAAAACCAGGTAAGCCAATAGGCTTACCCGGTTTTTTTATGCATCAAGAGTCAACGTTGACGGGTCATGCCCATCAGCACAAGCGCGCTCGTCAAATCGTTTATGTCTTCAAATCTGCGTCCGCTGACGACCGACCAGCGCGGTCGTTCGATGTAGATGCGATTCCCATCAGATTTTATAGGCGTTGTGACCAGTGTCCCGTCGTTGCTGCGGTGAATGATCGCCGGCGTCATGCCGCGATCGTCCACCAGGAACATGCCGGGCCTACGTAGGGTTTGCTCGAAGTCCTCAGGTGTCGCTGCGGGTGGCGCCGCCGGACCTCTGGTCGGCATGCTCAGGCGCAGATCGCTTTTGATGACGCCCTGAGGTCTGCCAAGATTGTCGGTCATTTCCTGGCCGGGGTCGGGCTCTATCCGGGTGGTTTCGGTGAGGGCCACGTCTTCAACGCGCACCCCGATTGCCCCTTCCAGTTCGCTCACGCCTGCGATATCTGCGTAGGTGTTCGCGTGAGCGTTGCCCACCAGGGCGATCCATTTCTTCCCGCCCGTTGCTGCCTGTTCGGCATCGATAACGGTTTTCGCGAAGAAATTCATGACCTTCACCCGCAGGTGTTGATCGTACAGGCCCTGCAGTCGGTAGCTCGCCATGCAGTCGATCGGGCGTATGCGAATATGGTGCTTATTGGCGGCCTTGAGCAGGGTCATGAAGTTGAACTGACCAGACGGGTCGGTGCGATGGCCTTTGTCCAGGTCCCTCACGTAGTCGGCAAGCTCTTCAGGCATCTCGCCGGTACGCGTAAAGGTGGCCAAGTCTGCCTGATGAAAGTCGCTGAGAAGGTGTTCCATGTACAGCGTCTTGACCTTCAACTTGGCCAGCAGCGGCATGTTTTCGATCAGGAATTTCTTGCTGCCGATGCTCGCGTGGCTTTCACCGATCACGATCCCTTGAGTGCGCGCCAGGAGATTTTTCATCGTCGTCTTGATTGGCTCAGCGGCCTCGATATCGGGAACGTGCGGACGAGGGGGCAGCTCCGGTTGTCGATAGAACATTTGGGTATCGGCACACAGCTGGCGGCGGATGCGCTTGAATTGGTCATAGGGGTCGCGGGCATTGAGGTCCGGCACCCCGTAGGCCTCATCCACGTCTTTGCCCGCGAACAAGGCACCGTTTTTGACCTGCGGCCGCAGTGCCTCGGGGATTTCATAGGGACTGGAGAACGGCGGCGTTTCAGGAGCAACCGTCCCGGAGCGGCCCCAACCCAACCTGCCAAATATCTTGCCGCCTCCCTGCAAGCCGGTTCGAGTGACCGGACGCCATTCCCCAAATGCGTTGAGCCTTACCGGCATATTCCGATAGAACGAGAACGGGTTCTGTGGATCGATGATGACCCAGCTTTGCAGCTCATTGACATAGCGCACCGCATACGCGAACTCGTCGATCTCAATGAAGGTTTCGCCGCGCTCAGTCAGATAGATGCCCTTCATCCGGCCTTCTTCGGCGATGGGTTCCCAAGCGTTGAGGATCATATTGGTTTCGAACGGTGCGAGCAGTGTGGCTGATTCGACCGGGTAAACAGGACCGGGCTCCAAAACCGACAGATCTGCTATCGGGACTTCGGGTTCAGGGTCGGCGGGTGATAGAGACTCGTCGATGATCTCACCATTCAATCCGGGTTCCTGTACTTCTCCGCCTTCGGCCGCGTTGGCGTCCAATAGAAAAAGGCCGTTGAACAGCGCTTCGACACCTGCACTGACTGCCCCGATCACGCCTGCCTTGCGCTCGGCCGTCGTGTGGCCATTGACCGCCTGATCGATGTTCAGACTCATGTCCGCGAGCCCGGCGCCCACTGCCGCCAGCGCAATCGGCCAGTCAAGGGCGGCAAGGGCGCCGCTGATGCGGGTGAAATCCTTGAGATAGCCCAGCCACATCTGCTTTCGCAGCTCTGCGTTGGATCGCAGGGAAATCTCGGCGTCGGCCTGCATGCGCGTCCGGGTTGAGTCACGCAGCCAGGTGAACGGGTCGCCTGTCAGCGTCCGGGTCTTCTGATTGATCACACCGGGATGGGCCGTTCCCCAAGTGCTGTAAAGCAAGTCCAGGGCACGCAAAAGACCGGCGTTGTCGTCAGCCTCCCCACGGACAGACAGCGGGAAATGGCTCATGAACCTGGCGCGATTCTGCGGGCGGTTGTTCTGCGAAAGCAGCCACCAATGCAGGTCCGTGGCGGTGTCGAAGGCATGGAACGCCTGGACTTCCCCCGGTACGTAGAGGATTTGCCTCCCGGATTCATGAACGATGCGCAGGATGTCGCTGGCTTCGTGCCCGACAACGTCAAACGTGCGGAAGCTGACTTCGCCAGTGGCGATGAATTCCGATTGCAGCGTGTGCAGGTTCACCGGGCCAGCGATATCAACACCTGCCGCCTGGAACAGGATTTCCAGATCGTTGCGGGTCAGCCAGCCTGCGGTGTGGTCTTCCAGCGCCTTCCCCAGAAAGACTTCCTTGCTCAGCGTCCTGAAAGCATCGGCGTGGTGATGCCAGTACGTCTGCAACTGATCGTGATAGCGCGTTTTGAAATCGATAACCCAGAAGTCGTTCAGCACCTCGGCTGGCAGCATCCTGACTTCGTTATCCTCGTCGTACCTCTCCGCGTGAGGGCCGGCAATATAGAAACCGCCGAGCATCTGCAACGTGTCGGCGTTGTCCTGATCGTGAGGGTTAAAGCGGTGCATGGCCAGTTGCGGCAGCGTCATCGATTCGTAAGGTGGATCGACATGCTGCCAACCGGTGAAGGACCGAGGACTGCTGAGAGCGGTGTGAAATCGGTGCCAATACACCCGGTCCGGCTCGATGTCGGAAGTGTGGTGTTTCGTGAGGATGTCCTGCGCGATGGTGCGTGCCATTTCGCGCACGTCGGGACAAGCCTCGACCAAATGCCGACTCATCTCGACAAGCGTGGAAATGTCCTGAGTGTCTTGCCGGGTGGACGGATACCCTTGGGGAGCGTTCATATTCGTCATCCTTGATGAATGGAGCGCATAGCGTGGTGCGAATCGAAACTCAATTGGTACTGCATATGTACCGCACCGTCCGTTTGCTTAAATTTCTGTAAGTGCAGGTGTATCGTGTCCGCCCTGCATCGTTGCCCGGATGCGTCCCTTCATTACCCGTGAGGTCGCTGTATTCATGTCTTTCACCCGTCGACAAATACTCGGAGGTCTGGCCGGTCTTGCCGTCGTCGGGTTGGGCGCCGGTGGCGCTTCGCGTTATTGGCTGGGCCGCACCAGGCCGGGGGAGGGGCATGATTACGAGCTGATCGCCGCGCCGCTGGACGTCGAATTGGTTCCGGGCCATCAGACGCCGGCCTGGGCGTTTGGCGGGTCGGTGCCGGGCTCGGAGTTGCGTGTCAGGCAGGGCGACTGGCTTCGGGTGCGCTTCATCAATCATCTGTCTGTAGAGACCACGATTCACTGGCACGGTATCCGCCTGCCGCTGGAAATGGACGGCGTGCCGTATGTGTCGCAGCTGCCGGTCAAGCCGGGGGAATACTTCGACTACAAGTTCCGTGTCCCGGATGCCGGCAGTTACTGGTATCACCCCCATGTCACCAGCAGCGAGCAGCTTGGCCGTGGGCTGGTGGGGCCGTTGATTGTGGAGGAGCGCGAACCCACCGGTTTTGCCCATGAGCGCATCATCAGCCTGAAAAGCTGGCACGTGGACGAAGAGGGCGCCTTCACGCCGTTCAGCAGCATTCGAGAGGCCGCGCGCGAAGGCACGGCGGGGCGGTTGTCGAGCATTAACGGCATTCCCCAGGGCATCGTTGAGTTGCCAGCCGGGCAGATCGTGCGGGTGCGGATTCTCAACCTCGACAACACCGTCACTTACCGCTTGAACCTGCCGGGCGCCGAAGCGCAGATATACGCCCTGGATGGCAATCCGGTGAAACCGCGGCCCTTGGGCAAGGATTATTGGCTCGGGCCGGGCATGCGTATTTGTCTGGCGATCAGGGCGCCGGCGGTGGGGGAGGAAATCGCGCTGCGCAATGGTCCGGTGCGACTGGGCACGTTCCGTTCCGTCGCCAACGAAGACACACCCGGCGACTGGCCGCCTGAGCTGCCGGCCAATCCCGTTGCCGAGCCGGATCTGGCCAACGCGGAAAAGCTCAACTTCAATTTCGAATGGGTGGGGGCGGTTTCGGTCAATGTCGATAACGGCAAGCCGCCCAGCCTGTGGCAGATCAACGGCCAGGCGTGGGACATCACCGATAAAACCTGTGCGGACCGTCCGATCGCCAGGCTGGAAAGGGGCAAGAGCTACATCTTCGAACTGAAGAACATGACCCAGTATCAACACCCGATCCATTTGCACGGCATGAGCTTCAAAGTCCTTGCTTCGGATCGCAGAAAGATCATCCCGTATTTCACCGACACGTTTTTGCTGGGCAGAAACGAGCGCGCACGCGTCGCGCTGGTAGCGGATAATCCCGGCGTGTGGATGTTCCACTGCCATGTGATCGATCACATGGAGACCGGTCTCATGGCAGCTATCGAGGTTTCGTAATGCGCCAACCGCAAATCATTGACCGCAGCCGCGATCAGCATTTCATGCGCGAAGCGTTGGCGCTTGCCGCTCAAGGCGCGCTGCTGGGCGAAGTCCCGGTGGGGGCGGTGCTCGTACACGACGGGGACATCATCGGGGGCGGTTTCAACTGCCCCATCAGTGGCAGCGACCCCAGCGCCCATGCCGAAATGGTCGCCATCCGCGCCGCCGCCCAGGCGGTCAGCAATTACCGATTACCCGGCAGCACACTCTACGTGACCCTCGAACCGTGCAGCATGTGCGCGGGCTTGATCGTCCACTCCCGCATCAATCGCGTCGTGTTCGGCGCCCTGGAGCCGAAGGCCGGGATTGTGCAGAGTCAGGGACAATTCTTTACCCAGTCGTTTCTCAATCACCGCGTGCTGTTTGAGGGCGGGGTGCTGGGCGAGGAATGCGGGGCGATGTTGAGCGAGTTTTTCAGGATGAGACGCGCGAAGGGGTAAAGGCGACTGGAGGACGTCGGGGTTACAGCGGCGCCTTTTCCTCAGGCGGTTTGCTTTTGTCCACGCCCGGCACGTGCAGGTTGCTTTCGGCGACCTGGCTGCCTTCCAGTTGAGGCTGGGTGACCCAGGTGAGGATGTCGTAATAACGGCGGATGTTGGCCACAAAGCTGACCGGCTCTCCGCCTCGGGCATAGCCGTAGCGGGTTTTGCTGTACCACTGCTTCTGCGCCAGACGCGGCAGCATCTTCTTCACGTCCAGCCATTTATTCGGATTGAGCCCCTCGTTCTCCGCCAGCTTCCGCGCGTCTTCCAGATGGCCGCTGCCGATGTTGTAGGACGCAAGCGCCAGCCATGTACGATCCGGCTCCTGAATCTTTTCATCCAGCTGATCCTTCACGTAGGCCAGGTATTTCGCGCCGCCCTTGATGCTTTGCTTGGCATCCAGCCGGTTGGAAACACCCATGGCCTGCGCGGTGCTTTGGGTCAGCATCATGAGCCCGCGCACGCCGGTCTTGGAGGTCACGCTCGGTTGCCATAACGATTCCTGATAACCGATGGCCGCCAGCAGGCGCCAGTCAACCTGCTCTTCCTTGGCCGATGACTGAAAACTCTTTTCGTACTTGGGCAAGCGCTCCTGCAGGTGCTGGGCGAAGGTGTACGCACCGACGTAACCCAACACATCCACATGGCCGTAATAACGGTCCTTCAAGCGCTGGAGCATGCCGTTTTTCTGGACTTTATCGAGGAACGCGTTGATCTCGTTGAGCAGGCTATTGTCGTCACCCAGTGCTACCGCCCAGCGTTGATCGCGGCCATCGCCCAGGTCGAAGGCCACGCGCACGTTGGGGAAGTAAACCTGGTTCATCGCCAGCTCGTTGGAGTCGACCAGCGTGAGATCGATCTGACCCTCATCGACCATGCGCAGCAGGTCAACGACTTCAACCTGATCAGATTCTTCGTACTGCAATTGGGGATATTTCAGTTTCAGCGCCGCCAGTTGTTCGGCGTGACTGCTGCCTTTAAGCACCAGAATGCGCTTTCCCACCAGGTCACCTGGATCGGTGGGGCGGTTTTGACCGTTGCGGTAGATGACCTGGGGCGTGACTTCAAGATACTGATGGGAGAAACGCACCTGCTGTGCGCGCCGATCCGTGCTGACCAGGCCTGCCGCTGCAAGGACGGGGCCGCCCGGTTTGTTCATCTGGTCGAACAGGTCGTCCAGGTTGTCGGCGGTTTCGATCTTCAGCTCTACGCCCAGGTCGTCGGCGAAACGCTTCACCAGTTCGTATTCGAAACCGGTTTCGCCGTTGCGATCCTGAAAATAAGTGGCCGGGCTGTTACGGGTGACGACGCGCAAAACGCCATCCTCCTTGACTCGTTCAAGCGTGTTGGGTTTTTCAACACACGCACCGAGCAGCAGGAAGATTCCGGTTGCGATGAGCCACTTGGCGCAGCGTGGGCGGATATCTGATTGGGAAAACATCGGTGCAGTATACGCAAAGCAGCCTGAGCACCATATCTCGACAGCAAAGGCTGCGTCTGTTAGAGCAGCGACCGGGTGCGCGCTCATGACGCACACAGGGCCGCGCCGACATTCGGGTGCGTTCGATGCAGTCGTTTCGGGTGCCGACGGTGGCGGTTTACGCTAGAATGCACGGCCTCAAAGCACACCCCTTCCCCGAGGCTGTCCCGACGATGTTGATCCTGCGTGGTGCTCCCGCCCTTTCTGCTTTCCGCCACAAGAAATTACTGGAGCAGCTGAACGCTAAAGTTCCAGCTGTTCGTGGCCTGTATGCTGAATTCGCCCACTTCGCTGAAGTCGCCGGTGTTCTGACCGACGAAGAGCAGCAGGTCCTCGCCCGTCTCTTGAAATACGGCCCGAGCGTGCCGGTTCAAGAGCCACGCGGCCGCTTGTTTCTGGTCCTTCCGCGTTTCGGCACGATCTCGCCGTGGTCCAGCAAGGCCACCGATATCGCCCGTAACTGCAGCCTGACCAAAGTCCAGCGCCTGGAACGCGGCATTGCCTTTTATGTAGAAGGCCAGTTCAGCGACGCCGAAGCCCGGCTGATCGCGGACAGTCTGCACGACCGCATGACGCAGCTGGTGCTGGACACGCTGGAGCAGGCCGCCGGCTTGTTCCGCCACGCCGAACCCAAGCCGCTGACCGCCGTTGACGTGCTGGGTGGCGGTCGTGCCGCACTGGAAAAAGCCAACGTCGAACTGGGTCTGGCCCTGGCCGAAGACGAAATCGATTATCTGGTCACCAGCTTCAACACGCTCAAACGCAACCCCCACGACATCGAATTGATGATGTTCGCCCAGGCGAACTCCGAGCACTGCCGTCACAAGATCTTCAACGCCAGTTGGGACATCGACGGCCAGAGCCAGGAAAAAAGCCTGTTCGGCATGATCAAGAACACCTACGTCATGCACAGCGAAGGCGTGCTGTCGGCGTACAAGGACAACGCATCGGTCATCGTCGGCAGCGTCGCCGGACGGTTCTTTCCGGACCCTGACACCCGCGAATACGGCGCGGTTCAGGAGCCTGTCCATATCCTGATGAAGGTGGAAACCCACAACCACCCGACCGCGATTGCGCCATTCCCGGGTGCTGCCACCGGCTCCGGCGGCGAGATCCGCGACGAAGGCGCGACTGGCCGCGGTGCCAAGCCCAAGGCGGGCCTGACCGGTTTCACTGTCTCCAACCTGAACATTCCGGGTTTCGTCCAGCCGTGGGAAAAGCCATACGGCAAACCCGAGCGCATTGTGACCCCGCTGGACATCATGATCGAAGGCCCGCTCGGTGGCGCGGCGTTCAACAATGAGTTCGGACGTCCGGCGCTGACCGGCTATTTCCGTACCTTCGAGCAGACCATCACCACCCCTCAGGGCAATGAAGTCCGTGGTTACCACAAGCCCATCATGCTGGCGGGCGGCATGGGCAACATCCGTGAAGGCCATGTCCAGAAAGCTGAAATCAAGGTCGGCGCCAAGCTGATCGTGCTCGGTGGCCCGGCGATGTTGATCGGTCTGGGCGGCGGCGCAGCTTCTTCCATGGCTACCGGCACCAGCTCGGCCGATCTGGACTTCGCCTCGGTTCAGCGTGAAAACCCTGAAATGGAGCGTCGTTGCCAGGAAGTCATCGACCGTTGCTGGCAGCTGGGCGAACAGAACCCGATTGCGTTCATCCACGACGTAGGCGCAGGCGGTCTTTCCAATGCCTTCCCGGAACTGGTCAACGATGGCGGTCGCGGCGGTCGCTTCGAACTGCGCAATGTGCCCAATGACGAGCCGGGCATGGCCCCGCTGGAAATCTGGAGCAACGAATCCCAGGAACGCTACGTCATGGCGGTCAGCGCCGAGAACTTCGAGCGCTTTAAAGCCATCTGCGAACGCGAGCGTTGCCCGTTTGCCGTCGTTGGCGAAGCCACCGAAGAGCCGCAACTGACGGTCACTGACAGCCATTTCGGCAACAGCCCGGTGGACATGCCGCTGGAAGTGCTGCTGGGTAAAGCCCCGCGCATGCACCGTTCGGCCGTGCGTGAAACCGAGCTGGGCGACGACTTCGACCCAAGCACGCTGGACATCGAAGAAAGCGTGCAGCGCGTGCTTCGTCATCCAGCCGTGGCCAGCAAAAGCTTCCTGATCACCATTGGCGACCGCAGCATCACCGGTCTGGTCAATCGCGATCAAATGGTTGGCCCATGGCAGGTGCCTGTGGCTGACGTAGCCGTAACCGCCACCAGTTTCGACGTCTACACCGGTGAAGCCATGGCGATGGGTGAGCGCACGCCGCTGGCCCTGCTGGATGCTCCGGCGTCCGGGCGCATGGCCATCGGCGAGACGCTGACCAACATCGCGGCCTCGCGCATCGGCAAGCTGTCCGACATCAAATTGTCCGCCAACTGGATGTCCGCAGCCGGCCACCCGGGTGAGGACGCGCGTCTGTACGACACGGTCAAGGCCGTCGGCATGGAGCTGTGCCCAGAGCTGGGCATCACCATTCCGGTGGGCAAGGACTCGATGTCCATGAAAACCCGCTGGAGCGACGAGGGCACGGAAAAAACCGTAACCTCGCCGATGTCGCTGATCGTGACAGGCTTTGCGCCGGTCACTGACATTCGCGGCACGATGACCCCGCAGTTGCGCATGGACAAGGGCGTCACCGACCTGATTCTCATCGATCTGGGTCGCGGTCAGAACCGCATGGGTGCTTCGATCCTGGCGCAGACCCACGGCAAGCTGGGCAAGATCGCACCGGACGTGGACGACGCCGAGGACCTCAAGGCCTTCTTCGCCGTCATTCAGGGCCTGAATGCAGACGGCCATCTGCTGGCTTATCACGACCGGTCCGACGGCGGTCTGCTGGTGTCGGTGCTGGAAATGGCCTTCGCGGGTCATTGCGGCCTGAATCTGAAACTCGATGCTCTGGCTGAAAGCAAATCCGCCATCGCCTCGATCCTGTTCAACGAAGAGTTGGGCGCGGTGATTCAGGTCCGTCAGGACGCCACCCCGGATGTGCTGGCACAGTTCAGCGCGGCAGGCCTGGGCGGCGGTTGCGTCGCGGTCATCGGTCAGCCGGTGAACAACGACGACGTGCACATCAGCTTCAACGACGAACCGGTGTTTACCGGCCAGCGCCGTTTGCTGCACCGCCAGTGGGCCGAGACCAGCTATCAGGTCCAGCGCCTTCGCGACAACGCCGAATGCGCGGATCAGGAATTCGATGCTCTGTTGGAAGAAGACAATCCGGGTCTGAGCGTCAAGCTGGGCTACGACGTCAACGACAACATTGCCGCGCCTTACATCAAGAAGGGCGTTCGCCCACAGGTGGCGGTGCTGCGTGAGCAGGGCGTCAACGGTCAGGTGGAAATGGCCGCCGCGTTTGACCGCGCCGGGTTCGCCGCAGTCGACGTGCACATGAGCGACATCCTCGCCGGTCGCGTCGACTTGAATGAGTTCAAAGGGCTGGTCGCCTGCGGCGGCTTCTCCTACGGCGACGTGTTGGGCGCGGGCGAAGGCTGGGCCAAGTCGGCGCTGTTCAACACCCGTGCACGGGACGCGTTCCAGGGCTTCTTCGAGCGTCAGGACAGCTTCGCGCTGGGCGTTTGCAACGGTTGCCAGATGATGTCCAACCTCAGCGAACTGATCCCGGGCAGCGAGTTCTGGCCGCACTTCGTGCGCAACCGATCCGAGCAGTTCGAAGGCCGCGTGGCGATGGTGCAGATTCAGGAGTCGGCGTCGATCTTCCTGCAGGGCATGGCTGGTTCACGCATGCCGATCGCCATTGCTCACGGGGAAGGCCACGCTGAATTCAAGAGCCCGGAATCGCTGCTCGAAACCGATCTGTCGGGCACTGTCGCCATGCGTTTTGTCGACAACCACGGCAAGGTCACCGAAAGCTATCCGGCCAACCCGAACGGCTCGCCGCGCGGGATCACCGGCCTGACCACTCGCGACGGTCGCGTCACCATCATGATGCCGCACCCTGAGCGCGTGTTCCGTGCGGTGAACAACTCATGGCGCCCGGAAGAGTGGAACGAAGACGGCGCGTGGATGCGGATGTTTAGAAACGCCCGCGTCTGGGTCAATTGACGCCCCATGTACAAACTGGCGTTCTTCGTGCCGCCGAGCCATGTGGAGCAGGTCAAAAGCGCTGTATTCGCCGCCGGTGCGGGGCGAATTGGCGCTTATGACTGCTGCGCTTGGCAGGTGCTCGGTCATGGCCAGTTTCGCCCGCTGGACGGCAGCCAGCCGTTCATTGGTCAGGCCGGGAAGATCGAGCAACTGGAGGAGTGGAAAGTCGAGATGGTGGTCGCAGATGACCTGATTCATCAGGCGGTGGCTGCGCTCAAGCACAGCCACCCCTATGAAACGCCAGCGTACGAAGTCTGGAAGCTGGCGGATTTTTAGACGATTCGGCGCCAGGCCTGGCCCGTCATCTTGCTGCGACCAACCCCCGCAACGCCTCGCTCAACCCCGGCGCTCGTTCCCCCACCAACACGTGCCACACACCGTTTCCGACGTTCCTCACGCCTTGACAGCCCAGCGCCTCCAACTGGCTCACCGCAATGTGTTGTCCGTCGTTGAGTTGCACCCTCAGCCGTGTAAGCGCAACGCACTCCACTGCGGCCAGGCCTTTGCCGCCCAGCGCCTTGAGCCACTGAGCCGCCTGGGCTGGATCAATCGCCACGCGGCTGACGGGGGTGTCCCCTGCCGCCTGTGACAAATCAGCGGTCGCGTGCGGCAACGCCCTGCGCAGTTCATCGGCAATACCATCGGCCATCGGCCCCACAACCACTTGCAGACTGCCAGCATTGCCTGGCCGCACCACCGCCATCGCCCCCAAGGCCTTGAGTTCGGCGTCATTGGCCTTTTTGCGATCAACCAGCTGCAGGCGCAGACGGGTGGTGCAGGCATCGATGCTCAGCAGGTTTTGAGCGCCGCCCAGCGCACCTATATAGGCGCCGGCGCGGTCGCTGTGGGCGACGGGCGTGATGGCGGTGACCACGCCTTCACGACCGGGCGTCTTCAGATTCAGACGCCGAATGCACTGGTCGAACACCACGTAATACACCACGAAATACACGGCCCCCAGCGGGAAAATCATCCAGCCATTGGTCGAACGGCCCCAGCCCAGCGCCATGTCGATGGCCCCGCCTGAGAAGGTGAACCCCAGGCGGATGTTCAACAGGTCCGTCAGCGCCATGGACAGCCCCGTCAGCAGCGCGTGAATCACATACAGCAGCGGCGCCAGGAACATGAACGCGAACTCGATGGGCTCGGTGACGCCGGTCAGGAACGAGGTCAGCGCCATCGACATCAACACGCCACCGATCAACTTGCGCTGGCCCGGCAGGGCATTGCGATACATCGCCAGACACGCCGCCGGCAGACCGAACAACATCACTGGAAACATGCCGGTCATGAATTGCCCGGCCTTGGGATCGCCGGCGAAATAACGCGCCAGATCCCCGGTGACCACGCGTCCCGTTTCCGGATCGGTGAACGTACCGAACACGAACCACACCAGATTATTGAGTATGTGATGCAAGCCGGTAATGATCAGGATGCGGTTCATCACGCCGAAAAAGAACGCTCCAATGCTTCCGCTTTCCAGCATCAGCTGACCCAGGCTGTTGATGCCCTGCTGAATCGGGGGCCAGATCAGGCCGAAGATCAGCCCGAGCAACACCGCCGACAATCCGGTGACGATCGGGACAAAGCGTCTTCCACCGAAAAACGCCAGATAGGCGGGCAGCGCGACGTCTTTGAAGCGGTTATACAGCCCGCCGGCCAACAGGCCGCTGATGATTCCCGCCAGCATGCCCATGTCGATCTGCGGATCGAGCACCTTTAGCGTCGCCGTCATTACCAAGTAGCCGATGGCACCGGCCAGCCCGGCGGTGCCGTTGTTGTCTCGGGCAAAACCGACCGAGATACCGATGGCGAAAATCAGCGCCAGATTGCTGAAAATCGCGTTGCCCGCGGCATGAATGACTGCGATGTTCAACAGATCGGTATCGCCCATGCGCAGGAGCAAGCCGGCGATGGGCAGTATGGCGATGGGCAACATGAGCGCACGGCCAAGGCGTTGCAGGCCTTCGATGAAGTGCGGATACACGGCGTCTCTCCTTGATTATTGTTGTGAGAAATGGCTCTGCCGGGCCAGGCTTTACCGGGCAAATTCACTGCAGGCCTGGCGCACCTCCGCGGCACTTCCCAACGTGAGAAGCCGTTGGGCCAAGCGCTCGCAGTCCCCGGTATCAAGCTGGCGAACCCGTGCCTTGATTTCGGCCAGTTGTGGTGAGCTGACCGATAGCTCACGCACGCCGAGCCCGATCAGCGCCGCCGTGGCCAGAGGGTCGGATGCCACCGCGCCACAGACACCGACCCAACAGGATTTGCCTGTTGCGGCTGCGCACGTCATGGCAATCAGCCGCAGCAGTGCAGGGTGTAGCGCATCGACGCGACCTGCGAGGCCTGCATGGTCTCGATCCATCGCCAGGGTGTACTGCGACAAATCATTAGTGCCGATAGAGAGAAAATCTGCATGTTCGGCCAGTTGCCCGGCCATCAACGCCGCTGAGGGCACCTCAATCATCACCCCCAGCTGCGGACGTGCGGCGATGCCCATGTGCGATGCCAGCGCGTCCAGCCGCTGACGCACGGCGATCAGTTCACCGACCTCGCTGATCATCGGCAGTAGAATCTGGCAGCGACTCAATGGCGTGACCTGCAGCAGCGCACGCAGTTGTTGATCGAGTAACTCAGGTCGCGCCTGCCCCAGGCGAATCCCGCGCAAACCCAGCACCGGGTTGGCCTCAGGCGCGAGTGGCAGATAGTCCAGTTGCTTATCGCCGCCAATGTCGAGGGTGCGGATAATCACCGGTTTATCCTCCATGGCGTCGAGCACCGCCTGATAGGCCGCAAGCTGCTCGTCCTCACTGGGGGCGGTGCGTCGTTCGAGGAACAGAAATTCGGTGCGCAATAGCCCGACGCCGTCGGCCCCTGCCTCCAGGGCCAGCCGCGCCTCGCTGGCCGAAGCGACATTGGCAGCGATGTCCATGGTCACGCCGTCCCGCGTGGTGGCAGGCAATCGGGACTGTTGCTGGTGATGATGACGTTGCTCTATACGTCGGGCTTGCAACGTGGCGACCTGCTGCAGTCGCGCCGGGTCGGGCATGAGCTCCAGCTGTGCATTGTCGGCGTCCAATACCACTGTCTGCCCGGCCAATGCGTGGGTCGACGTCAGCAACGACCCGCCCACGGCCACCACACAAGGCAGGCCCTTGGCACGGGCAAGAATGGCAACGTGAGACGTCGCACCCCCTTCGGCCACGCACACCCCGGCGATGTGATGCTCGCTCAACAACATCAGGTCCGATGGCGTCAATTCCTGAGCAATGACGATGGCGTGGGGCGAGATGACCAGCGGCCGATCCGCCCCCAGCAGTTGGCGCAATACTCTCTGACGCAAATCCCGCAGGTCATTGGCGCGCTCGGCCAGCAAAGCGTTGTCGAGCGCCTGAAGCCTGGCGCATTGCGCCATCAGCGCCTGGCTCCATGCATGGCTGGCCGAGCGTCCCTGTTCGATGGCGCCATAGGCGGCATCCAGTAGCGCCGGATCATCCAGCATGGCCAGGTGAGCGGCGAAAATAGCCGCGGCTTGCGGGTCCAGGGTCGGGCGCGATTGTTCAAGCATCACCGCGATATGCGTGCGGACTTGATCCAGGGCGCCATCGAGTGCCTGATGCTGTTCGCTGGCAATGTGGTTGCCGAGGTCATCCTCCAGCTCGATAACATCCAGCCGAAAGAGTGGGCCACAGGCCAGCCCCGGGGATGCCGTGATGCCGGTCAGCACATCTGTTTTGATGCCGTTCGAGGTCGCGGGCGTGAGTAGGGGAGACGTCGTCGGTGTGTAGGGTTTTTCATCGGCAGTCGGGGTCGACAGGGCCTTGAGCAAAGCGTGCAATGCCACTTCGCTGTCATGGCCCAGGCAGATCACTTCGACTTCATCATGCTCGGCCACGCCCAGACCCATGATGGCCAAAACGCTGTCACTGGAGGCACTGGCCCCCGCAAAACGCAGCTCGGTCTGACTGGCGAATTGACGGGCAGTCTGACGCACCAAAGCAGCCGGTCTTGCGTGCAGGCCACCCTGATGGCCGACACGAATGACGCCCCGTGAAGACTGGGTCAAGGCCCTGTCGGTTGGATCACTGGCGTCAGCGTGGGCGAGCCTCGTCACGCGTAACAACGGTTCGCCGACGTTAACCGTATTCACAGGCTGGACAGGCGTCAGTTCAAAGCCCTCGCCGTTGAGCAGAATCAGCGCACTGATCAGGCTGCGGCTGTGCACGGCGACCTTGTCCAGGTCAAAGCGCACCAGCGGCTGACCTTCGGCGACGCGCTGACCGGCGGCGACCAGCGCTTTGAAGCCGTCGCCATTGAGCGTGACGCTGTCGATGCCAATGTGCATCAGCCATTCGGCGCCATTATCGGCGCGCAACGTGATGGCATGGCCAGTGCGAGCGACATTGACCACAACCCCTGCGCATGGGGCGTGCAGGCAATCGTCCAGCGGGTCGATGGCCAGTCCGCCGCCCATGGTGCCACTTGAAAACACCGGGTCCGGGATATCCGCCAGGGCGATCACCGGTCCACTGAGTGGGGCGCTGAGGGTCATTTCTTTATTGTTATGCATGACGTCGTCCTTGTGCCGCGTGGCGAATCAGTGGGTCCGGGTGACTTTGCTCAAATGGCGCGGTTGGTCCGGATTCAGGCCGCGCGCCTGTGCAAGCCCGGCGGCCATGACGTAAAAGCTCTGGATGGCGAGAATCGGATCGAGCGCAGGGTGATCGGCGCAGGTCAGGGTCAGGTCACGCTCGGCGACGTCAGCCGGGGCGGCCAGCAGCACCTGCGCGCCACGCTCGCGCATGTCGCCCGCCAGCCTCGATAGTCCCGCCTGCTCAGCGCCCCGAGGGGCGAAGACCAGCATCCGATAGTGCTCGTCCACCAACGCCATGGGGCCGTGGCGCACTTCTGCGCTGCTGAATGCTTCGGCCTGAACACCTGAGGTTTCCTTGAACTTGAGTGCCGCTTCCTGAGCAACGGCAAAGCCAAGGCCGCGGCCAATCACCATCAGGCGCTGGCAATCCTTCAGAGCGGTAATTGCGCCTGACCAGTCCTGCTGCGCTGCCTGTTTAAGACGCTGGGGCAGTGATTGGCCCGCGCTCAGCACGTCTGCGTCCTGCGCCCAATGGGCGACCAGCCGGGCGCTGGCGCTCAACGTCGCGATAAAGCTTTTAGTCGCCGCCACGCTCAGCTCGGCGCCTGCGTGCAACGGCAATGCGTATTCGCAGGCCTGCTCCAGCGGTGAGCCCTGGGCGTTTACCATCGCTGCCGTCAGCGCTCCGGCTGCACGCAGGGCTTTGATACTGTCCACCAGATCCGGGCTTTGCCCTGACTGGGAGAATGCAATGGCTGGCTGGCCGCTGACCCGCATCGGCGAGCGGTGCAGCGTGATGACCGACATCGGCAAGGACGCCACCGGGACGCCGATCAGTTGCATGGCCAGGTAGGCGAAATAGCTGGCAGCGTGATCCGAGCTGCCGCGGGCCACTGTCATCACAAGGTGCGGGGCTGTCTGGCGCAGGCGCTTGGCCAGTGCGACCACACCGGGTTCGCTCATGTCCAGCTGGGCTTGCACGGCATCGCCGGACGCCAGGGCTTCATCAAGCATTTTTGAGTTCAAGGGTTTCTCCTTCGACCATAACCGCGTTGAGGGTGAGGTCACGATCAAGGAATACCGCATCCGCCCAGCTGCCGATTTGCAGGCGGCCTCGATCCGCGAGGCCCAGATAGTCGGCTGGGTATTGCGACAGGCGTTGCGAGGCTTCGGCCAGTGGCAAGCCTATCTTCACCAGGTTGCGCAGCGCCTGATCCATGGTCAGCGTACTGCCGGCCAGGGTGCCGTCGGCCAGACGCACGCCGCCCATGCATTTGGAGACGGTGTGGCTGCCCAATTTGTATTGGCCGTCGGGCATGCCCGTGGCCGCGGTGGAATCGGTCACGCAATACAGACAGGGGATCGAGCGCAGCGCCACGCGCATGGCGCCGGGGTGCACGTGCAACAGGTCGGGAATCAGCTCGGCGTATTGCGCATGGGCCAGCGCCGCACCGACGATGCCGGGCTCGCGGTGATGCAGCGGGCTCATGGCGTTATACAGGTGAGTGAAGCTGCTGGCGCCCGCATCCAGCGCGTTGACCCCTTCCTCATAGCTGCCCAGGGTGTGGCCAATCTGCAGGCGCACGCCTCGATCGGACAGTGCGCGAATGAGCGCTAGGTGCCCGGCGATTTCCGGCGCGATGGTGATGACCTTGATCGGCGCCAGGCTCAGGTAGTGCTCGACTTCCCCCATCAGTGCGGTGTGCGCGTGATTAGGTTGCGCACCCAGTTTTCCGGGGTTGATGTACGGGCCTTCCAGATGCACGCCCAGAAAACGCGCCCTTTCATGGCCACGGTCCACGCAGTAGTCACCGAGCTGGGAGAGTACGGTTTCGATCTCCTCAGGCGGCGCGGTCATGGTGGTCGCCAGCATGGAAGTCGTGCCAAAACGCAGATGGGTCCGGGCAATGGTTGCAAACCCTGAGGCGCCTTCCATGATGTCGCTGCCGCCGCCGCCATGGACATGCAGGTCAATGAAGCCGGGCAGCACGTAAGGCAGATCGTTTTGCTGCGGATCGCAAGGTCGGCCGCTGACGGCAGTCACACGTCCCTTGTGGTGCTCGAGCTGGCCACGGACCCAGCCGTTTGGGGTGAAGATGTTGTGCTCGGACATAAAGGCTCCGGTTTTTTTCAACGCGCGGCTCAACGCCTTAACGGCGCAACTCGGCGACGAAGTCGTAGTAGTCATCGCGGCAGTAGGTGTCGGTCAGTTCGATGGGCGTGTTGTCTGCGAGAAATCCAATCCGCGTCATCAGCAGCATGGCGGTGCCGGTTTCGATCCCGACCAGTTCCGCCATCTGAGCCGATGCGTTCACCGCGCGGATGTGTTGCAGCGCACGCACCACCGGCCGGCCAATCGCATCCAGATGCGCATACAGCGAATCGCCGATGGCAAGGGGATCAGGGAGCAAGGAGGCGGGCAGGGCGCTCATTTCGACCGCCATGACAATGCCATCGGCCTTGCGCAGACGTTTCAGGCGCGCAACGTTGTCAGACGGCGAAAGGCTCAGGCGAATCAGTTGCTCATGGGTGGGCAACGTGATCTCGCGCTCCAGCCATTGCGAACTCGGCGTAAAACCCTTGAGGCGCAGCATTTCGCTGAAGCTGGACAGGCGTGAAAGCGGTTGCTCAAGGCGTGGGGTGATGAAGGTGCCGGAGCCCTGGTTGCGCCGAATGAGGCCTTGTTCGAAGAGCACTTCAAGGGCTTTGCGTGCCGTGACGCGGGAGATGCTGAGGGTTTCACTCAGGCTGCGCTCGGAGGGCAGCGCTTGATCGGCTTTCCATTGGCCGGAATGAATCGCCGCTTCCAGATTGCGCGCCAGTTGCAGATAAAGAGGCGTGGCCTGGGTGTCGTCGGGTCGCAAGGATAGGATCGAGTGCATGAGTGGTTTCCGAAGTCGTTGTATTTATTCTCGGACAATGCCCCGAAAACTAATACCACTTGAATACCACGTCAATGCCATTGATAGGATTTGTTGTCACTGGCTGGTGACTTGACCGCTGCCTCACCAGCGCGCGTTAGCTGCTGAACATCAGGTGTTCTAAGGCCGAATCTCAATCATCGTCCCGTCCTTCACCAGATCCCACACCTCACGGATATCGCTGTTCTTCATGGCGATGCAGCCGTTGGTCCAGTCCAGTGTCTGGAAATACCACTCGGGGTACTGCTCATCCACCGGCGTTCCGTGGATCATGATCATGCTGCCGGGGTTCACGCCTTCGCGTCGGGCGCGGGCCGAGTCGGTGATGTTGGGGTAGGAAATGTGCATCGACAGGTTGTAGTTATCGCTGGTCTTGCGCCAGTCCAGCCAATAGAAGCCTTCCGGGGTGCGTTGATCGCCTTCCTGAAGCTTGGTGCCCTTGGGCGCTTTGCCCAGCGACACCCGATACGTCTTGAGCGCCTCGCCCTTGCTGATCAACTGCAACTGATGCGCGGACTTGAGCACCAGCACTTTGTCGATGGTGCGATCGGCGATGTTTTCGGTATTGATGACCTTGTTGCCAATGAACTTCTGTTCACTGCCTTTGGGGACGATGGTCTGCGTGAACGAAGCCTGCGACAGCGAAACGAACGACAGACAGAAAAGGGCAAGCAACCAACGCATCGAGACGGTATCCATGAAGACCGCGAACAGCTCGCGCGTCGGTTATTGATCAGGTGGTCATGACGGGGCGCGACGTCGGCAGGCAATCGGTATGCACCGGAAACACGCCGGTGAGCCGGTCAGCGAAGTAGCATTCTAGGGTACGCCTGACCGTGTGGAAAGCCAGCTCGCTCCACGGTATGTCGGCTTCGTCGAACAGCCGGACCTCCAGGCTTTCAATGCCTGCGGCAAAGTCCAGATTCAGCATCTCGGCGCGATAGAACACGTGGACCTGACTGATGTGCGGCACATCGATCAGCGTGTACAGCTGCAGGTTACGCAACGTGGCGCAGGCTTCTTCGACGGTCTCCCGGCGAGCGGCCTGTTCGACACTCTCGCCGTTTTCCATGAAGCCGGCCGGCAGCGTCCAGAACCCCAGGCGCGGCTCGATAGCGCGTCGGCACAGCAAGACCTTGCCTTCCCAAACCGGAAGACAGCCCGCCACGATGTTCGGGTTCTGGTAATGAATGGTGTGGCAGTGCTCACACACGTAGCGCAAACGGCTGTCGCCTTCGGGGATGCGCTGGATGACCTGTTCGCCGCAATGGCTGCAGAAATTCATGATCGAACCGGATTGTTGAGTCAGCGGCTATCTTGGCGCGCGCCGAGGGTGATCGGCAAGCTGCGCTTTTGGCCAGGTCGGTAACTTGTCCTGCAAGGACTTGGGCGGGTCGTCGCTTTGGTGCATGATGCCGGGTAGGCAACAGATCGAGATTTCCCATGCTGGACGACATCATTCGCCGAATTGGAAGCCATACGCCGGGCACGCTCACCTCCGATGCACGCTTCCCCGAAGCGGCCGTGCTCCTGCCGATCACCCGCAGTGACGAACCGGAACTGGTGCTGACCCTGCGCGCCAGCGGCCTGTCCACCCATGGTGGCGAAGTGGCGTTTCCGGGCGGTCGTCGCGACCCCGAAGACCCTGATCTGGTCTTCACGGCATTGCGCGAAGCCGAAGAAGAAATCGGCCTGCCGCCTGGGCTGGTGGAGGTGGTCGGTCCGCTGAGCCCGCTGATTTCCAAGCACGGCATCAAAGTCACCCCTTACGTCGGGCTCATTCCCGACTTCGTCCAGTACAAGCCGAACGATGATGAAATCGCCGCCGTGTTCAGTGTGCCGCTGGCGTTTTTTCGCGAGGACGCCCGGGAGCACACCCATCGCATCGACTACCAGGGCCGCAGCTGGTACGTGCCGAGCTACCGTTTTGGCGAGTACAAGATCTGGGGGCTGACCGCCATCATGATCGTTGAGCTGATGAATGTGCTCTACGACACAAACATAAGCCTGAACACACCGCCGCAACGCTCCGCCATCGAAAATCTGAAATCCTGATTCTTGCGTTCATTCACTCACGAGCCATTGCTCGCCCGCGGCCGTTGCGCCATGAGGACAATAATATGAAATACCGCCTGGGGGATTCCCGCGTCGAGACTCATCCGCAGAGCTGGGTCGCACCCACCGCCACGCTGATCGGCAAGGTCAGGCTGGAGGCCAACGCCAGCGTCTGGTTCGGTGCCGTGCTGCGCGGCGACAACGAGCTGATCCATATCGGCGAAAACAGCAACGTTCAGGATGGGACGGTGATGCACACCGACATGGGCTCGCCGCTGAACATCGGCAAGAACGTGACCATTGGCCATAACGTCATGCTTCACGGCTGTGACGTGGACGACAACACGCTGATCGGCATCAATTCAGTGATCCTCAATGGCGCGAAGATCGGCAAGTACTGCATCATCGGCGCCAATTCGCTGATCGGCGAAGGCAAAGTGATTCCCGATGGCTCGCTGGTCATGGGGTCGCCGGGCAGGGTGGTGCGCGAGCTGACCGATGGGCAGAAGAGGATGCTGGAAGCCAGCGCTGCGCATTACGTCCTCAACGCCCAACGCTATGCGCGGGACCTGGCTCCGCAGGACGAGTAATGAACACCGAGACGGCCCCTAACGAAAAGCCTGTGCGTTCGCCCTGCGTGAATATTTGTGCGCTGGACGATCAGGACGTGTGCACCGGTTGCCAGCGCACCGGTGCCGAGATTACAGCCTGGGGCCGCATGGACAACGCTGCGCGGCGTGTAGTGTTAGGGCTGTGCGATGAGCGGGCGCTGGCGAGTGGGGTGATGACTTCTCTTCTGTAGGAGCGCGCTTGCCCGCGAAAAACTGAACAGACATCACACCTATATTTGGCATAAGGATGTCATCGCGGGCAAGCGCGCTCCTACACGGATGCAACTACACTTATCCGCCGCCACCCCCAATCCCCGGGCTTCATGTTAAATTGCGCGCCCTTTCTTCACTGCGGTTGCTCGCCCACGGCGGGTTGCCCTCGATTTCTGCTCCATGAGGACCTGACATGACTCAAATCGGAACGCCACTGTCGCCGACTGCGACCCGGGTATTGCTCTGCGGTTGCGGCGAGCTTGGCAAGGAAGTGGTCATCGAGCTGCAACGCCTGGGCGTCGAAGTCATCGCCGTCGACCGCTATGCCAACGCCCCCGCCATGCAGGTCGCGCACCGCAGCCACGTCATCAACATGCTCGACGGCGCAGCCTTGCGGGCCGTGATCGAGGCCGAAAAGCCGCATTACATCGTCCCGGAAATCGAAGCCATTGCCACCGGCACCCTGGTGGAGCTGGAGTCCGAAGGCTTCACCGTGATTCCGACCGCACGCGCTGCGCTGCTGACCATGAACCGCGAAGGGATTCGTCGTCTGGCTGCTGAAGAGCTTGACCTGCCGACCTCGCCTTATCACTTCGCTGACAGCTTCGAAGCCTACAAACGAGCCGTCGAAGACCTCGGCTTCCCGTGCGTGGTCAAGCCAGTGATGAGCTCGTCGGGCAAAGGCCAGAGCCTGCTCAAGACCGACGCCGACATCCAGAAAGCCTGGGATTACGCGCAGGAAGGCGGCCGCGCCGGCAAAGGTCGCGTGATCATCGAAGGCTTCATCGATTTTGATTACGAAATCACCTTGCTGACCGTGCGCCACGTCGGTGGCACCACGTTCTGCGCGCCGGTCGGCCATCGTCAGGAGAACGGCGACTACCAGGAATCCTGGCAGCCACAGGCCATGAGCCCGGTAGCGCTGGCGGAATCGGAGCGTGTTGCCAAGGCGGTCACCGAAGCACTGGGCGGTCGTGGTCTGTTTGGCGTTGAGCTGTTCATCAAGGGTGATCAGGTCTGGTTCAGCGAAGTCTCGCCGCGCCCCCATGACACCGGGCTGGTGACGCTGATTTCCCAGGACTTGTCCCAGTTCGCGCTGCATGCACGGGCCATTCTTGGCCTGCCGATCCCGCTGATTCGTCAGTTCGGGCCTTCGGCGTCGGCGGTGATCCTGGTGGACGGCAAGTCGACCCAGACCGCGTTTGCCAATCTGGAGCAAGCGTTGAGCGAGCCCGACACCGCGCTGCGTCTGTTCGGCAAGCCGGAAGTCAACGGTCAGCGCCGCATGGGTGTGGCGCTGGCTCGCGATGAGTCCATCGAAGCCGCCCGCGCCAAAGCCACTCGCGCATCAAGAGCGGTGAAGGTGCAGCTGTAAGCGCTAACCGCCACGAAAAACGGCGCCCCTCGGGGCGCCGTTTTTGTTTGAGTATTGAAACCATCCCCCGTAGGAGCGCGCTTGCCCGCGATTGCGGTCTGTCATTGAGTGCTATCGAATCTGACACACCTTATTCGCGGGCAAGCGCGCTCCTACAGGTCAGGCATCAGCTGATGGTATCCAGATCCCGATGGCGGGTTTCCTTTAGGCACAGCACCGCAATCAGACTGAGCAGCGCGGCCGCCGACACATACCCGCCAACCCAGCTCAGGCCGCCCATTTCCACCAGCTTCTGCGCAAAGAACGGCGCCACGGAAGCGCCGACGATGCCGCCGATGTTGTAGGCCGCTGACGCACCGGTGTAACGCACCTGCGTAGGAAACAGCTCTGGGAGGAGGGCACCCATGGGGGCAAACGTCACGCCCATCAGAAACAGCTCGATGGACAGAAACAACGCCACTGCCCACGTGGTGCCGTAGGTCAGCAGCGGCTCCATCAGAAAGCCCGACGCAATCGCCAGCACGCCACCGATGATCAACACCGGTTTGCGTCCGAAGCGGTCGCTCGCCCAGGCCGAGAGCGGGGTCGCCAGGGCCATGAACAGCACCGCGAAGCACAGCAGCGCGAGGAAGGTTTCCCGCGTGTAACCCAGGGTTTTTACCCCGTAACTGAGCGAAAACACCGTCGAAATGTAGAACAGCGCGTAACACACGACCATCGACGCAGCGCCCAGCAGCATCGGCGCCCAGTGCTGCGAAAACAGCTCGGCGACCGGCATTCTTACCCGCTCGTGACGCGCCATGGCCTTGGCAAAGACCGGGGTTTCCTCCAGCTTCAAGCGCACGTACAAACCGATGATCACCAGCACCGCGCTGAGCAAGAACGGGACACGCCAGCCCCAGGCGCGGAATTGCTCGTCGTCCAGCGTCATGGCCAGGGTGAGGAACAACCCGTTGGCTGCGAGAAACCCAATCGAGGGGCCCAACTGCGGAAACATGCCGAACCAGGCACGCTTGCCTTTGGGAGCGTTTTCGGTGGCGAGCAATGCCGCGCCGCCCCACTCACCGCCCAACCCCAGGCCCTGCCCGAAGCGCAGCACGCACAACAGAATCGGGGCCCAGGAGCCGATCACGTCATAACCCGGCAATACGCCAATCAGCGTGGTGCACACGCCCATCAACAGCAGCGAGGCGACCAGGGTCGATTTGCGTCCGATGCGGTCGCCAAAGTGGCCGAAGAGCAACGACCCGAAGGGGCGTGCGAGGAACGCGATGCCAAACGTCAGAAACGCCGACAGCATCTGTGCGGTACTGGACGTTTGCGGGAAGAACACCGGGCCGATTACCAGCGCCGCCGCAGTGGCGTACACGTAGAAGTCGTAGAACTCGATGGCGGTGCCGATGAAGCTGGCCGTCGCAACCCGGGTGGCGGAGTTGGCAGGCCGTGCCTCGGTGTCGTCGCTCGGCTGATAGGCGGAAGTTGTCGTCATGCGGGTATCCCCGGGCTGTCATGTTGCCTGTCAGGCGCCGTCGACAAATCTTGAACGCGCTGGGGCAAACGTTAATTATTTTGGGTGCTGCGGTGAACAGGTTAGCCCGTATCCGGGCATGGGTAGCGTCCGTTTCAGTGCACGGCCTTGGTCGTGGTGTTCTGCCACATCATGACCCGCGTGACCCGGTTATCCTCGCTTTCCAGGGTTTCCAGTCGATACGGCCCAATCTTCAGGCAGACCGAGCTTTCGGGAATGCTTTCCAGCGCTTCGGTAATCAGGCCGTTGACCGTCTTCGGGCCGTCGGACGGCAAGTGCCAGCCCAGGCTTTTGTTCAGGTCGCGAATCGAGGCTGCGCCATCCACCACCAATCGGCCGTCGGCCTGCGGGTGGATGTGCGGGTTTTTCATCGACTGCTCGCTTTCGAACTCGCCCACGATCTCTTCAAGAATGTCCTCCAGGCTGACGATGCCGAGGACCTCACCGTACTCGTCGACCACCACGCCCATGCGCCGCTGTTGCTTGTGAAAGTTCAGCAATTGCAGCTGCAACGGGGTGCTTTCCGGGACGAAGTAGGGCTCGTAGCAGGCGGCCATCAGCTCTTCCTTGGTCAGCTGGCCGCGCGGCAGCAGGTGACTGATGACCCGCGTGTTTAGGACGCCTTCTACCTGATTGATGTCGTTGTGATAGACCGGCAGGCGGGTGTGCCGCGAAATGATCAGCTGTTCGGTGATGTGCTCGATGCTCTCATCCAGATTGACGCCGTCCACTTCACTGCGCGGCACCAGGATGTCGTTGACCGTCATGCTGTCCAGCGCATAAATCCCCGAGATCACTTGCGCGCGGCCTGATTGCGGCACGGTGTGTTCCTGATAGACCGTGGCCCCAGCGTCATCGTCGTCATCGACCGGGGAGTGGGCGTGGCGCTTGGACAGGAAGGGCCGCAGCAGCAATTTGGAGATGTTTTTGTACAGCCAGGTCAGGGGTTTGAGCAAATGCATCGGCGTGCGCAGCAAGCTGTTGCCCAGCAACAGAATGGATTCTGGACGGCGAGCCGCCAGTTTGCGCGGGATGAATTCGGCCACGATCAGCAGCACGCTGGTGACCAGCAGCCAGGCAATGGTCGGGCCGTTGAAGTACCAGGTGTTGAGGGCGACGAGGGTGGCGACGACCGTGATCAGCGCTCTGATCATGGTATTGGCCAGAATCAGGCTGTTGAGGTTGAACGCCAGCGTCGGCTTCGGTGGGTCGCTCATCCGTGCTTTCGCAGCGAAGGCCCGCAGCTGATGATGAGCTGCCTCTACTGCCGTCAGCAGTCCGGACCACAACGTCAGCAGCGCCAGAATTGCGAGCATCGTGCCCATCGGCAGGTTATCCATGATCAGCGCCCGTCAGATGTGCAGAATGTATTCACGTACCAGCTTGCTGCCGAAATAAGCCAGCATCAGCAGGCAAAAGCCGCCAAGGGTCAACCGAATGGCCTTGTGCCCGCGCCATCCCAGGCGGCTACGGCCCCACAGCAATACGCTGAAGACAATCCAGGCGAGAATCGACAGCAGCGTCTTGTGCACCAGGTGTTGAGCGAACAGGTTCTCGACAAACAGCCAGCCGGAAATCAGCGACATCGACAGCAGCGTCCAGCCGGCCCACAGGAAGCCGAACAGCAGGCTTTCCATGGTCTGCAGCGGCGGGAAGTTCTTGATCAACCCGGACGGGTGTTTGTTTTTCAGCTGGCGATTCTGCACCAGCAACAGCAGCGCCTGGAACACCGCGATGGTGAACATGCCATAGGCGAGGATGGACAGCAGGATGTGGCCAATCAGGCCCTGCTCGGCAACGATGGGTTGCAGTGTGCCCGCCGGGGCAAATTGAGCCATCAGCGTGGTCAACAGGCCAAGCGGAAATAGCAGGATCAGGAGGATCTCCACCGGAATCTGAATGCAGGCGAGCAGCGTCACGACGATGACCGCGACCGCAATCAGGCTGGCGGCGCTGAAGAAATCCAGGCCCAGGCCGATCGGACGCACCAGTTGGCCGACCAGGGCGCTGGCCTGGCACGCGACGGCCAGCGTGCCGATCAGGCACAGCAGCCATTTGTCGACCTTTGCGCCCTGGCGCAGGCGCAGGCCTTGATAAGCGGTCGCAGCGGCGTAGAGGACGGCGGCGGCGAGACTGGGTAGCAGGCTGGGTGACAAGGGGAACATAGATCCTGGTGGGCGTGCCCGAAAGGCGCTGAGTTTGGCATAGAACCGACCCGTCACAAAAGACCACGTACGAAAGACCACATAAGCAGACTCCCTGTGGTGTCCGTGACGCAGACTCTTCGCTATAATCCGCGACCTGTTCCAGCCACAGGCTCGCCGAGCGCTGTTCATCCGCACTGTGTTCATCCGGTGCTTTATATAACAGAGTCTTCACGGGCCGGCCGCATAACCGGGGTTCGCCACGAACCTAAAGGATCGCGCATGTTTGAAAATCTGACAGATCGTCTCTCGCAGACCCTGCGCCAGGTCACTGGCAAGGCAAAGCTGACCGAAGACAACATCAAGGACACCCTGCGTGAAGTACGTATGGCGTTGCTCGAAGCCGACGTTGCCTTGCCGGTGGTCAAAGACTTCGTCAACAAGATCAAGGACCGTGCGGTCGGTACCGAGGTGTCGCGCAGCCTGACCCCGGGCCAGGCGTTCGTGAAGATTGTCCAGGCTGAACTCGAAGAGATGATGGGGGCTGCCAACGAAGAGCTGACCCTCAACGTCACACCGCCTGCGGTCATTCTGATGGCGGGCCTGCAGGGTGCGGGTAAAACCACCACCGCGGCCAAGCTGGCCAAATTCCTCAAGGAACGCAAAAAGAAGACCGTGATGCTGGTCTCGGCGGACGTCTACCGTCCAGCGGCCATCAAGCAGCTCGAAACCCTGGCCAACGACATCGGCGTGACGTTCTTTCCGTCTGATCTTAGCCAGAAGCCGGTGGACATCGCCGAAGCGGCCATCAAGGAAGCGCGGCTCAAGTTCATTGATGTCGTGATCCTCGACACCGCCGGCCGCCTGCACATCGACGCCGAAATGATGGGCGAGATTCAGGCGCTGCACGCGGCGGTCAAGCCGGCCGAGACCTTGTTCGTGGTTGACGCCATGACCGGCCAGGACGCCGCCAACACGGCCAAGGCCTTCGGCGATGCGTTGCCGCTGACCGGTGTGATCCTGACCAAGGTCGACGGCGATGCCCGTGGCGGTGCCGCATTGTCGGTACGCGCCATCACCGGCAAACCCATCAAGTTCATCGGTATGGGCGAGAAGAGCGACGCCCTCGAGCCGTTCCACCCGGACCGTATTGCTTCGCGCATCCTGGGCATGGGCGATGTGCTCAGCCTGATCGAGCAGGCCGAACAGACCCTCGACAAGGACAAGGCCGACAAGCTGGCCAAGAAGCTGAAGAAGGGCAAGGGCTTCGACCTCGAAGACTTCCGTGATCAGCTTCAGCAGATGAAAAACATGGGCGGCCTGGGCGGACTCATGGACAAACTGCCGAACATGGGCGGCATGAACCTGGCGCAGATGGGCAACGCTCAGGGCGCGGCAGAGAAGCAGTTCAAGCAGATGGAAGCCATCATCAACTCGATGACCCCGGGCGAACGCCGTGACCCCGAGCTGATCAGCGGCTCGCGCAAGCGCCGTATCGCCATGGGTTCCGGCACTCAGGTGCAAGACATCGGGCGTCTGATCAAGCAGCACAAACAGATGCAGAAGATGATGAAGAAATTCTCCGCCAAGGGCGGAATGGCGAAAATGATGCGCGGCGTGGGCGGCATGATGCCCCGTGGCGGCATGCCAAAAATGTAATTACGCCGCGCGCAGGTTGCCCTGCGCGCGCACTTGCTTTGGGAGGTCACTCCCACTGACCCGCATTTGCGGGGATTCGCCGGCCTTCCTGTAAGGCAGGCTCATGGCAAATCTGGATGACACACTTGCACTCGACCTAAAAAGTCGTTTGCAAAAGTTTGCATTTTCCTTAGAATATGCGGCCTTTCGGGCACCCGTGCCCGCTGTGCATCTTTAGATTTGCAGCTCCGACTACAGGAAATTGCTCAATGCTAACAATCCGTCTTGCCCTTGGCGGCTCCAAGAAGCGCCCGTTCTACCACCTGACTGTGACCGACAGCCGTAACCCACGCGACGGTTCCCACAAGGAACAGATCGGTTTCTTCAACCCGGTTGCCCGTGGTCAGGAAATCCGTCTGTCCGTGAACCAAGAGCGTCTGGCCCACTGGCTGAGCGTTGGTGCACAGCCTTCTGAGCGTGTTGCTTCGCTGTTGAAGGAATCTGCTAAGGCTGCGGCCTGAGCAATATGAACGCGACGCCAGCTGTTGCTGATGATTTGATCGTTATCGGCAAAATTTATTCTGTTCATGGCGTTCGCGGCGAAGTGAAGGTGTATTCCTTTACTGATCCGACTGAAAACCTGTTGCAGTACAAAACCTGGACGCTCAAGCGCGAAGGCACTGTGAAACAGGTAGAGCTGGTCAGTGGACGCGGGAACGACAAGTTCCTGGTCGCAAAGCTCAAGGGTCTCGATGACCGCGAAGAAGCTCGTCTTCTGGCCGGTTTTGAAATCTGCGTGCCGCGTAACCTGTTCCCTGAACTGACTGACGGCGAGTACTACTGGTACCAGCTTGTTGGTCTGAAGGTCATCGACCACCTGGGGCAATTGCTCGGGCAGATCGATCATCTCCTTGAAACCGGCTCGAACGACGTAATTGTGGTCAAGCCCTGCGCTGGCAGTCTGGATGATCGCGAACGCTTGCTGCCCTACACGGCGCAGTGTGTGTTGGCAGTCGACCTGAATGCAGGCGAGATGAAGGTGGATTGGGACGCGGATTTCTAAGCAATGGCTAGCCTGCGCATAGAAGTGATCAGTTTGTTTCCCGAGATGTTTTCCGCCATCAGCGAATACGGCATTACCAGCCGCGCGGTGAAACAGGGGCTGTTGCAGCTTACTTGTTGGAATCCGCGGGACTACACCACGGATCGACATCACACTGTGGACGATCGCCCGTTTGGCGGTGGCCCGGGCATGGTGATGAAGATCAAGCCCCTGGAAGATGCTCTGGTTCAGGCCAGGCAGGCAGCGGGGGAGGCGGCGAAGGTGATTTACCTGTCGCCACAAGGCCGCAAGCTGGATCAGTCTGCGGTACGCGAGCTGGCGCAGGAAGAAGCACTCATCCTGATCGCAGGTCGTTATGAAGGCATTGACGAGCGTTTTATAGATGCTCATGTCGATGAAGAGTGGTCCATTGGTGACTATGTGTTGTCTGGCGGCGAGCTGCCGGCAATGGTCCTGATAGATGCGGTAACACGGCTGCTGCCTGGAGCTTTAGGGCATGCGGACTCCGCGGAGGAGGATTCCTTCACGGACGGTCTGCTGGATTGCCCGCATTACACCCGACCGGAGGTGTATGTGGATCAGCGTGTTCCCGACGTATTGCTTAGTGGCAATCATGCACACATCCGGCGTTGGCGTTTACAGCAGTCCCTCGGGCGGACCTATGAACGACGCGCCGATCTTCTGGAAAGCCGCTCGCTTTCTGGAGAAGAGAAGAAGCTGCTGGCGGACTACCTTCGCGAGCGGAACGATAGTTAACGTATCGATGGTAAATCCTGATGATTTACCTTAGGAGCACAGCATGACTAACAAAATCATCCTTGCACTCGAAGCAGAGCAGATGACCAAAGAGATCCCTACCTTTGCCCCGGGCGACACTATTGTCGTTCAGGTGAAAGTGAAGGAAGGCGACCGTTCGCGTCTGCAGGCGTTCGAAGGCGTTGTAATTGCCAAGCGTAACCGTGGTGTGAACAGTGCGTTCACTGTTCGTAAAATCTCCAACGGTGTTGGCGTTGAGCGTACTTTCCAGACCTACAGCCCGCAAATCGACAGCATGGCTGTGAAACGTCGCGGTGACGTTCGCAAAGCCAAGCTGTACTACCTGCGTGACCTGTCCGGTAAAGCAGCTCGCATCAAGGAAAAACTGGCTTAAGTCCAGCTTCCAGATGCAAAAGAAGCAGCCTTCGGGCTGCTTTTTTGTTGCCTGGCAAAAATACGCTTTAGTGCACATAACCGTGAGAAGGAGCTTGCTCGCGATCCGTCTAACCAGCGACAGAGATGTATCGGGGGTGCGAACGTGTCGCGAGCAAGCCCCTCCCACGGGTTTTGTGTAGAGCCCCTGGATATGAAAGACTGCCCACCCTTCGCATCCGCTCAAGCCTGAACCCCATGCCCGCCATCGACCACCCCATGATCGACCGTTTTCTCGATGCCCTGTGGCTGGAGAAAGGCCTTTCTGACAACACCCGCGATGCTTACCGCAGTGACCTGACGTTATTCAACGGCTGGTTGCAGGAAAAGGGCATCGACCTGCTGGGCATCAACCGCGACGCAATACTCGACCATCTGGCCTGGCGCGTGGATAACGCGTACAAACCGCGGTCTACCGCGCGTTTCCTGTCCGGGGCGCGCGGGTTCTATCGCTACCTGCTGCGCGAAAAGCTGATCGCCGTTGACCCGACTTTGCAAATCGACATGCCGCAGCTCGGCAAGCCACTGCCCAAATCCCTGTCGGAAGCTGACGTCGAAGCGCTGCTGGCGGCGCCTGACCTGAGTGAAGCCATTGGGCAGCGCGACCGTGCGATGCTGGAAGTGCTGTACGCCTGTGGATTGCGGGTCACCGAGCTGATCAGCCTCACGCTGGAACAGGTCAATCTGCGTCAGGGCGTGCTCAGGGTCATGGGCAAGGGGAGCAAAGAGCGGTTGGTGCCCATGGGCGAGGAAGCCATCGTCTGGCTTGAACGCTACATGCGCGACGCGCGTCACGAACTGCTGAACGGGCGCCCTAGCGATGTGATGTTCCCCAGTCAGCGGGGCGACCAAATGACGCGGCAGACCTTCTGGCATCGCATCAAGCACCAGGCCAAAGTCGCGGGGATCAACAAATCCCTGTCACCGCACACCCTGCGGCACGCATTCGCCACGCACCTGCTCAACCACGGCGCCGACCTGCGCGTGGTGCAGATGCTGCTCGGCCACAGCGACCTCTCCACCACCCAGATCTACACCCATGTCGCCCGCGCCCGGCTGCAGGAAATGCACGCCAAACACCATCCGCGGGGCTGAGCCCCACTGCAATTTACGACGCGTCTTACTTCAACGGCGTCTGCCTTGCGGGCCTTATGTGATAGGCTTTGCCGGTTTCGCAGGCAGGAGCAGCAGAAAACATTGTCGGGCGTCCATGCCCAGCGTTTTCGATGTCCCGTCTGCCCACCGTTCGAGGAGTTTTCATGCGCGTGACTCGTTTTATTGCCGCCGCCGCAGTTGTGCTGGCAAGTACTTTCAGCCTGTTCGCTCAAGCGGACGAAGCGGCTGACAAAGCCATTCGCAAAACCCTGGAATCGCTCAATCTGGAGTTGCCGGTCGAAAGCATTGGCAGCAGTCCGTTGAACGGTCTGTACGAAGTCAAACTCAAAGGCGGTCGCGTGCTCTATGCCAGCCCCGACGGCCAGTTCGTGATGCAGGGCTACCTGTTCCAGATTCAGGACGGCAAGCCGGTCAACCTGACCGAGAAGACCGAGCGCCTGGCCATCTCCAAGACCATCAACGGCATCCCGGCCGGTGAAATGGTGGTCTACCCGGCGATCGGCGAAACCAAATCCCACATCACCGTCTTCACCGACACCACGTGCCCGTATTGCCACAAGCTGCATGCCGAAGTACCTGCGCTGAACAAGCTGGGTATCGAGGTTCGTTATGTGGCGTTTCCGCGTCAGGGCCTCGGTTCGCCCGGCGACGAACAGCTGCAGGCGGTCTGGTGCTCCAAGGATCGTCGCGGCGCCATGGACCGCATGGTCGACGGCAAGAACATTTCCGCGCCCAAGTGCGACAACCCGGTCACCCGCCAGTATGAAATGGGCCAGTCGATCGGGGTGACCGGTACGCCGGCCATCGTCCTGACTGACGGTCAGGTGATTCCGGGCTACCAACCCGCACCGCAAGTGGCCAAACTGGCGCTCAGCGTCAAGTGATCTGCTGGTTGCGGTGCGCCGCGACCAACATTGAGGCGCCGCACGTGCTGTCGCTTCATCAATAGTAAGCCGCTGTTAACCGCGGCTGTTGCCACGGCCGGCCTCGAGTCGGCCGTTTTATGGGGAGTTCATAGTGAAACCGGTCAAAGTAGGCATCTGTGGGCTGGGGACTGTCGGTGGCGGTACCTTCAACGTACTAAAGCGTAACGCCGAGGAGATTGCCCGCCGCGCCGGGCGTGGAATCGAAGTGGCACAAATTGCCCTGCGTACGCCAAACCCCAATTGCCAGATTACCGGTACCCCCACCACGACCGACGTGTTCGCCGTGGCCAGCAATCCCGAAATCGACATCGTCATCGAGCTCATCGGCGGCTACACCGTCGCGCGCGAACTGGTGCTCAAGGCCATCGAAAACGGCAAGCATGTGGTCACCGCCAATAAGGCGCTGATCGCCGTGCACGGCAACGAAATCTTTGCCAAGGCCCGCGAGAAGGGCGTGATCGTTGCGTTTGAAGCGGCCGTCGCCGGTGGTATCCCGGTGATCAAGGCCATTCGTGAAGGCTTGTCGGCCAACCGCATCAACTGGGTGGCGGGCATCATCAACGGCACCGGCAACTTCATCCTCACCGAAATGCGCGAGAAGGGTCGTACGTTCCCTGACGTGCTGGCGGAGGCCCAGGCGCTGGGCTACGCCGAAGCCGATCCGACGTTCGACGTCGAAGGCATCGACGCTGCACACAAACTGACGATTCTGGCGTCCATCGCCTTCGGCATTCCGCTGCAGTTCGACAAGGCCTACACCGAAGGCATCACACAGCTCACTACCGCCGACGTGAACTACGCCGAAGCGCTGGGCTATCGCATCAAGCACCTGGGTGTTGCCCGAAGCACTGCCGCCGGTATCGAGCTGCGCGTTCACCCGACGCTGATCCCCGCCGACCGGCTGATCGCCAACGTCAATGGCGTGATGAACGCGGTGATGGTCAACGGTGATGCTGCCGGGTCGACCCTGTTCTATGGCGCGGGCGCCGGCATGGAGCCGACCGCCTCCTCGGTGGTGGCCGACCTGGTGGACGTGGTGCGTGCGCTGACCACCGATCCCGAGAACCGTGTGCCGCACCTGGCGTTCCAGCCGGATTCGTTGTCCGCCCACCCGATTCTGCCGATCGAAGCCTGCGAAAGCGCGTACTACCTGCGCATTCAGGCCAAGGATCATCCGGGCGTGCTGGCACAAGTGGCGAGCATCCTGTCGGAGCGTGGCATCAACATCGAATCGATCATGCAGAAAGAAGTCGAAGAACAAGACGGCCTGGTGCCGATGATTCTTCTGACTCACCGTGTGGTCGAGCAGCGCATGAATGATGCGATCCAGGCGCTCGAAGCCCTGCAGGACGTGGTTGGACCGGTGGTTCGCATCCGCGTCGAACACCTTAATTAACAGCAGCTGCAAGCTATAAGCGGCAAGCCGCAAGAGGGACGCCAGTCGTGCAGTCCAGCTTGTAGCTTCCAGCTTGAAGCTTTCAGCTCAAACCGAAGGTTTGAAAACATGCGCTACATCAGTACCCGTGGCCAGGCACCGGCCCTGAATTTCGAAGACGTTCTGCTGACGGGTCTCGCCAGTGATGGCGGCCTGTACGTACCGGAAAACCTGCCGCGCTTCACTCAGGAAGAAATCGCGTCCTGGGCAGGCCTGCCGTATCACGAGCTGGCGTTTCGGGTCATGCGTCCGTTCGTCACCGGCAGCATTCCCGATGCCGACTTCAAGAAAATCCTCGAAGAAACCTACGGCGTCTTCACCCACAGCGCCATCGCGCCACTGCGCCAGCTCAATGGCAATGAATGGGTGCTCGAACTCTTCCACGGCCCGACGCTGGCGTTCAAGGATTTCGCCTTGCAACTGCTGGGGCGCTTGCTGGACTACGTGCTCGCCAAGCGTGACGAGCGGGTCGTGATCATCGGAGCGACTTCCGGCGATACAGGCTCTGCGGCCATCGAAGGGTGTCGCCAGTGCGACAACGTCGACATCTTCATCCTACACCCGAACAACCGAGTTTCGGACGTGCAGCGTCGCCAGATGACAACCATCTTCGGCGACAACATCCATAACATCGCCATCGACGGCAACTTCGATGACTGCCAGGAAATGGTCAAGAACAGCTTCGCGGACCAGGGCTTCCTCAAAGGGACCCGTCTGGTCGCAGTGAACTCGATCAACTGGGCGCGGATCATGGCCCAGATCGTTTATTACTTTCATGCGTCGCTGCAACTGGGCGGCCCGGCCCGTTCGGTGGCGTTCTCGGTGCCAACCGGCAATTTCGGCGATATCTTCGCCGGTTACCTGGCACGCAACATGGGCCTGCCGATCAACCAGTTGATCGTCGCCACCAACCGCAATGACATTCTGCACCGCTTCATGAGCGGCAATCAGTACGTCAAGGAAACCCTGCACGCCACGCTGTCGCCTTCGATGGACATCATGGTGTCGTCGAACTTCGAACGCCTGCTGTTCGATATGCACGGCCGCAATGGCGCAGCGATCGCCGGGCTGATGGACAACTTCAAGCAGGGTGGCGGCTTCAGCGTCGACGAAGAGCGCTGGACCGAAACCCGCAAACTGTTTGATTCACTGGCCGTCACTGACGAGCAGACCTGCGAGACCATCGCCGAGGTCTTCGCCAGCACCGGCGAACTGTTGGACCCACACACAGCGATTGGGGTGAAAGCCGCGCGGGACTGCCGTCGTAGCCTGGACACACCGATGGTGATCCTCGGCACCGCGCATCCGGTGAAATTCCCCGAGGCCGTGCTCAAGGCCGGTGTAGGAAAAGCACTCGAGCTGCCTGCACATTTGTCTGATTTGTTCGAGCGAGACGAACGCTGCACCGTGCTCCCGAATGATCTCAAAGCCGTGCAGGCCTTCGTCAGCCAGCACGGCAACCGGGGCAAACCCTTGTAAGGGTATCTTCGTGTAACAACTTCAGGCCCGCCACTCGGCGGGCCTTCTCATTTGTGCGTGCCACACTTCGGGGATTAGTCACCTTACGGATGAGTCTGGCTGTGAAGCAATCAAGGATGTACGCCACCAAGGCGTTCATGAATTACCCCTCAATGACCCGAATGCTGGCCGCAGCATTGTTGCTGCTGTGCGGTATCCAGAGTCAGGTCGTTATGGCAGCGCAAAGCCTGCCGTTCAAGCTCGTTGCCCCCTTTCTTACGCTGCAGCCATTGCTGCTCGATGGCACCGACCGCCGCTGGCTGACTGCGCGAGGGCCGCTTCGTGTGGGCATCGCCATCGCCGACCATGAGCCAGTGGACATCACCAGCGACCGCAACCGTTATCAGGGCCTCAGCGCCGATTACTTGAGTCTGGTGAGCGCCAAACTGTCGGTCCCGGTGGAAGTGGTCGGGTTTGCCAAGCGTGAAGAGGCCATTGCCGCGTTGCGCGGCGGCGCTATTGATGTGCTGACCAGCGCCAACGGGTTTGAGCGGGGCGTAAAAGACCTGGCGTTCACCCAGGAATACATGCCGGACCGTGCAGTAGTGGTCGGTCGTGGAGATGACGCCAGTCTGTCGGGGTCGCTCAAAGGCAAACGCGTGGTGCTGCTAGATGGCTACGCCGACGCGAACACGGTGCACGCGGCGTATCCGGACAGCGACATCATCCTCGCGCCCAACCTGTACAGCGCGCTCGAAGCCCTGGCGCAGGGTGACGTTGACGCGTTCATCGGCAACGAAGTCATCGTCCGGTCCTACAACTCCCTGCGACCGTACCTGGGATTGCAGATCAAATTCGAAGGCGCGTTACCTGCAGTGGGCTTCGCCTTTGCCACCCGCCAGAGCGACCAGCGCCTGCTCAACATGATGAACGGCGCTTTGAGCAGCCTCGATGAGTCCGTTTCCCGGGAAGTGCTGGGACGATGGACGGCGGGTCTCGGCGCGGACTTGTTGCGCCAGCGCATGAACTTCAGCCCCCTCGAACAGCGCTGGATCCGCCGTCATTCGCAGGTCACCGTGGCTGCCGGCCAGTTGCCCCCTTACATCTACCAGGCCGCCAATGGTCAATGGGTGGGATTGAATGTCGATGTGCTGAACCGGATTTCGCGCATGAGCGGCCTGCAATTCGTGTACAAACCGACCGCCTCGACCCAGCAAACCCTCGACATCCTGCGACGCGGCGAGGCCGATATGAATACCAGCCTGGCCGAGACGGCGGAACGCAAGCAGTTGCTCGATTTTACTTACTCCTTTGGTGGCAACAGCTGGGTGTTCGTGGTGCACGAAGACGACTCGCCCAAGATCAGTCTCCAGGCGCTTTCCGGGAAAGTGTTGGCATTGCCCGCCCGGCACGCGCTGGAGGAGACCATCCGCAGCGAGTACCCGGCCATCAATTTGCGCCTGGTGCAGACCTACGACGAGGCGCGGCGACTGGTGGAGTCCGGTGAGGCGCAGGCCACCATCCAGAGCGAGGCCGCCGCCTGGCTGTATCCGCCGGGCAAGCTGAAAGTCGGGCGCAGTGTCGAGGGACGCTGGTCGCCCGATCGATTTTCGGTGGTCAAATCCCAGCCCGAGCTGTTGAGCATTCTGAACAAGGCGCTGGAAGAGTTTCCGGTCGCCGAGATGCGCGCCATCCGGCTCAAGTGGCTGGGTGCAACGATTGCCCAGCCGTCAATCTGGCAACGTATTCCGCCGTGGGTGTTCTGGGCAGTGGTCGTCGCGTTGCTGATGGTGCTGGTGTCGTTCGGCTGGAGCAGCCGCTTGAAGCATCAGATACGTGAGCGCTTGCAGGCCGAAGAACAACTCAATGATCAGCTGGCGTTCCAGCGGGCGCTGCTCGACGGCATCCCCAACCCCATTTATGTGCGCGACCTTCAGGGGCGTCTGATTTCCTGCAATCGCAGTTATGAGGACAGCGTCGGCATCAGCTTCGAGCAAATGAACGGCCGGCGGCTGATTGATGTGGACCTGATTCCCAAGTCCAGCGCTGAGCAGTTGCACGGCGACTACCTGACGTTGTTACAGACCCAGCAGCCCGTGTTCGCCGATCGCAGCATGGAACTGTGCGGCAAGCCGGTCGACGTCTATCAATGGACAGTGCCGTTTCATCGCGCTGACGGCCAGTTGCAGGGCTTGCTCGGTGGTTGGATCGACATCACCGAGCGAAAGCACCTGGAAGCGCAGCTCAAGGAGGCGCAGCGGCAGGCTGAGCAGGCGAATCAGTCCAGCACGCCGTGACGCGCCATCACCCCAGTGCACGGCAGAAAGAACTTTCCAGTGACGCCGATGGTCATTGATTAGCACCTTTGCATTCAAACTGTTGAGTGGTGATCCAGATGGAAAATATCAGCTTGTTACTCAGCGAAGCGCTGGCTCCTTACCAAGCCCGTCTCGGGCCTGCTGGCGCACAAGGCGAGCGACTGGTGACATTGCACACCGCAGCCGGTGCGACGGTCATTGAACGTGTGTTTTCTGCCGCTCAGCTGTCAGGCCGACGCCAGCTGACGGATGTCGTGGACGGGTTGCATCGCGACTTGATGGTTGCCGAAGGCCGTATCGAACCCTGCGTGATCGCTGCCATGAAAAATGCGACGCAGGTCGCAGCGTTCGTCGCTGCACGGTGAATTGTCCACTCAGATGGGAACCTTGGGCTGGAACAAGGCTCCTATTGAGTACGGCAGGTTCAACCATTGTGCTCCGGTGATTGGTACCTGTCGTACGGGCCCAAATGGGCCGCGGTTTACCCCGAACAGTCTCCCCGCTGCTCGGGGTTTCTTTTTGCCTGTGATTTGAGCAGAACGCTGCCTTGCTGCCTTGCTGCCTTGCTGCCTTGCTGCTTCTGCCGAAGGCGTGGGAGCGAGGCTTGCCCGCGAGGGGCGCAGAATCCGCCCCAAAGCAGCTCTCTCAGGTCGCCGAATCACCGGGTTAGCCGAGTTCACGGCCGGTTCCCGGCAGATCGCTGGCAAGCCAGGCTCCCACGGCTCCAGCCAGAATCAAAACTACAGCCAGGCGTCGAGCATCAAATCGCTCACTGATTGGCAAAAAACGTCTTCGCGTCTTCCAGATACTCTTCGCGCCTGGCCATCCACTCGGCGTAGAAGCCAATCAGCCGGGTCGTGCGCAGCACACGCATTTCACGGTTGATGATCGCCATGGCCTGGCGGCCTTTCTCGCTGTTCGAGCAGCCCACATGGGCGAACTGGTATTTGGGCGAGTCCTTGACGGGGATGAATTCCAGGTCGCTCACCGGGATACCCTGCTGTTGCGCATGAAAGCGCGCTTCCGGCCAGTAGCTGATCATGGTCTGGAACCGCCCCGCGCGCTCCATCTGCAACATGCTGCCCACCGCCGCATTGCCGTAATGCAGGACGATGTTGTCTCGCGTCGATTGCTGCAGGACGTTGTCGATGACCGGGCCGTAGCTGCGTCCGGCAACGATCCCGACCTTCACCGCATGGCTGGCCAGCAGGGCCGCCAGATCGATATGCCCGTCTTCGCTGACGAACGGGGCCAACAGCGCGTCGTGTTTGTGTTCGGTGACCAGACCGTTGGCGGGCGTGGCATAGATGGGGATGGAAAACAAAATGGTTTTCGCCCGTTCAGCGGTCCACAGAAGCGTCGGGTCGCAGGCGAAGATCTCGGGGTCGTTAAGCATCTGCGTCCCGCGGGCACGGTTGACGTGCACGATCTGATGATCGTATTCGGGCATCCGGGCGATCAGTTCGGGCATCAGTTTGTCGATGGCGCCCTGGCCCTGCAAAGGCCCGGAAATGATGTTCAACGGCGGAAAGTCCCGCAGCACCCAGATCAGCGTGTCTTTGGCCTGGCTTTCACGCGGGAGGGCGCCGAACACCGTCGTCGCCATCATCAAAACAAAGAGACAAGGCCGGGCAGGCCGCCAGGATCGTTTGACCATGTAGTGCTGTAGTCCCTGAAAATGAGTCCGAAATCCGAAGGCGCCGATCTCGCTAAAACGGCATCGGCGATGTGGTTCATGGATTTGACAGCGACAACGCTGGCATGAGTAAAGCATTGCTCGCAGGACGCGGCACCCTCTATTTATGTCAGCCGGTCGCCCGATCCTTCGAGTTCGTTCGTTCAATGAGGTTGCATCGGTTAGACTTGCCGCCTTTCCTGTCTTCAGAAGCCCGTTCATGGCCCAGCCGTCCACGACCTACAAGTTCGAACTCAATCTCACCGACCTTGATCGCTCGGTCTACGAGAGCGTCAAACAGACCATCGCCCGGCACCCTTCGGAAACCGAAGAGCGCATGACCGTCCGCTTGCTTGCCTACGCCTTCTGGTACAACGAGCACCTGGCGTTTGGGCGGGGTCTGTCGGATGTCGACGAACCTGCCTTGTGGGAAAAAAGCCTCGACGACCGCGTCCTGCACTGGATCGAAGTCGGTCAGCCAGACGCCGATCGCCTGACCTGGTGCTCTCGTCGCACCGAACGCACCAGCTTGCTTGCCTATGGCAGCCTGCGTGTCTGGGAAGGCAAGGTGATCCCCGCGATCAAGACCTTGAAGAACGTCAACATCGCCTCCGTCCCTCAGGAAGTACTGGAAACGCTGGCCAAGGACATGCCCCGCGTCATCAAGTGGGACGTGATGATCGACGAAGGCACGATGTACGTGACCGACGATCGCGGCCAGCACGAAGTACAGCTGCAATGGCTGGCCGGCGAGCGCGGCTGATCGACGCCGGGCCACACCGTCACACGCCATCCGTTTGGAACACCTGGAACCCGCATGCGCATTGAAGCTCGTCTGTTGCCCGACACCTTGCCCTTTCTCGGCGATCTGCCACCCCTGCTGACCCGGCTGTATGCAGCGCGCGGCGTGCTCTCGCAGGATGAACTGGACAAGGGCCTGGCGCGGTTGATTCCCTATCAGCAGCTCAAGGGCATCGACGCGGCGGTGGACCTGCTGGTGACTGCGCTGCAACAGCGCCAGCGCATTCTGATCGTGGGCGATTTCGACGCCGACGGCGCCACGGCAAGCACCGTCGGCGTGCTCGGTTTACGGTTGCTGGGCGCCGCGCATGTGGATTATCTGGTGCCGAACCGGTTCGAGTTCGGTTACGGCCTGACCCCGGAAATCGTCAAGGTCGCCCTGGAACGCACCCCTGACTTGCTGATGACCGTGGACAACGGCATCTCCAGCGTCGATGGCGTGGCGGCGGCCAAGGCAGCGGGGTTGCAGGTGCTGGTCACCGATCACCACTTGCCGGGCCACGAGTTGCCTGACGCAGACGCCATCGTCAACCCCAACCAGCCCGGCTGCACCTTCCCCAGCAAGGCGCTGGCCGGCGTGGGCGTGATCTTTTACGTGCTGATGGCGTTGCGTGCGCGGCTGCGAGACATCGGCTGGTTCGAAGCCAACGGTCAGGCCCAGCCCAATCTGGGTGAACTGCTGGACCTGGTGGCGCTGGGTAGCGTGGCTGACGTCGTGCCGCTGGACGCTAACAACCGCATCCTCGTCCATCAAGGCCTGATGCGAATTCGTGCCGGTCGTGCGCGGCCCGGTCTGCGAGCGATTCTGGAAGTGGCCAAGCGTGAGCCCTCGCGCATCACCTCGACGGACCTGGGCTTCATCATCGGCCCACGGCTCAACGCGGCCGGTCGTCTGGACGACATGAGCCTGGGCATCGAATGCCTGCTGTGCGACGACGAAACCCTCGCCCGGGAAATGGCCGTGCAGCTGGACGAGATGAACCAGGACCGCAAATCCATCGAACAGGGCATGCAGCGCGAAGCACTGGCGCAGCTCAAGGATCTGCCCATCGAGTCCATGCCGTTTGGCCTGTGTTTGTATGAGGCGGAGTGGCACCAGGGCGTGATCGGGATTCTCGCCTCGCGCATGAAAGAACGTTATCACCGCCCGACCATCGCGTTCGCCAGCGCCGGGGAGGGCGTGCTCAAGGGGTCGGCGCGCTCGGTGCCGGGCTTTCATATTCGCGACGCACTGGATGCTGTGGCGGCGAAACACCCTGAGCTGATCAGCAAATTCGGCGGCCACGCCATGGCAGCGGGGCTGTCGCTTCCGGCCGAGAACTTCCCGGCGTTCGCCGAAGCGTTCGATGAGGAAGTACGCCGCCAGCTCAAGGAAGAAGACTTGACCGGGCGTTTGCTGTCTGACGGGACGCTGGCGGTGGAGGAGTTTCACCTGGAACTGGCCCGCGCCCTGCGCAATGCCGGCCCGTGGGGACAGCATTTTCCGGAGCCGCTGTTTCACGGGGTCTTCCAGTTGGTCGAGCAACGCGTCGTCGGCGAGCGGCATTTGAAGATGGTGCTCAAGACCGAGTGCGGCAGCGTCAAGCTCGACGCTATCGCCTTTGGTGTCGACCGTGACGTCTGGCCCAACCCGACGATTCGCTGGGTCGAACTGGCCTACAAACTGGACCTCAACGAATTCCGCGGCAATGAAACGGTTCAGCTGCTGGTGGCGCACCTGTCTGCGCGCTGACCGGTGCGCAGCGCAGACGGTCGGAACCCTCGGATCGCTCAGGTTGTCGACTAGGCTCACGGTTCTGAAAAGACAATGTGCCTGGAACCCGATTCTTCAACTTGAGAGGTCCCCATGAGCCTGCTGCTTGAACCCTACACCCTTCGCCAACTGACCCTGCTCAACCGCATCGTGGTCTCGCCCATGTGCCAGTATTCCTGTGTCGACGGCCTGGCCAACGACTGGCATCTGGTGCACCTGGGCAGCCGCGCGGTCGGCGGCGCCGGGCTGATTTTTACCGAAGCCACCGCGGTCACCGAGGACGGTCGCATCACCCCTGAAGACCTGGGTTTGTGGAACGACGAGCAGATCGAGCCGCTGCAGCGCATCACCCGCTTCATCGACGCCCAGGGCGCCGTCGCCGGCATCCAGCTGGGTCACGCCGGCCGCAAGGGCAGCACTTGGCGTCCCTGGGTCGACCAGCAAGGCAGCGTGCCGATGGACCAGGGTGGCTGGCAGGCGTTTGGCGCCTCCGCTATCCCGTTCGACCCGAACCACCGTGCGCCGACACCGCTGGATGAAGCGCAGATCAAGGACATCATTCAAGCCTTTGTGGACTCCGCCAAGCGCGCCCTGACCGCGGGTTTCAAAGTGGTCGAGATCCACGCGGCCCATGGTTACCTGCTGCACCAGTTCCTGTCGCCGATCAGCAATCAGCGTACCGATCAGTACGGGGGCTCATTCGAGAATCGTATCCGCCTGACCCTCGAAGTCACCGAAGCTGTTCGGGCGATCTGGCCGCAAGAGTGGCCGTTGTTCGTGCGCGTGTCCGCCACTGACTGGGTCGAAGGCGGCTGGAATGCGGATGACACCGTTGAGCTGGCGCGTCGCTTGAAAACCCTGGGCGCGGATCTGATCGACGTCTCGTCAGGCGGTACGGCGGCCAAGGCGGAAATCCCGGTAGGCCCGGGTTATCAGACCCGATTCGCCGAACGCGTGAAGCAGGAAGCGGACATCGCCAGCGGTACGGTGGGCATGATCACTGAGTCGGCTCAGGCTGAACACATCCTGCGCACCGGTCAGGCGGATTTGATCTTCCTGGCCCGCGAGCTGTTGCGCGACCCGTACTGGCCGCTGAGCGCCGACGAAGACCTGGGCGGCCGCAAAGCCACCTGGCCGGCCCAGTACCAACGCGCGACCCATCGCGATCAGCCGATTCATGAGTCTGATTTGCGCGATTGATCCGACGCCAGAATGCAGCGCGGGCCAGCTTGCGGGACAGGATTAACAGCGCTTTTAGTGCTCGCTTTGCCTTTGTTCAGATAGTACGGAGTGTCAGATTTTACGACCGGTTCCCGGCCGATCGCTGGCAAGCCAAGCTCCCACGCCCTCCGGGCAGAAGCGGAACGGCGCGCGCTTGGGCTTTTGATTCTGGCCGAAGGCCGTGGGAGCGAGTCTTGCCCGCGAAAAGGTCGGCACGGACGATGCACCTCAGCGCCTGAAGACCCTTCGCGTGCGAGCCTCGCTCCAACAGGGTTCATCATCAATCCTGAGCATGCCCACGCTCAGCGTGGGCATGCATCAGATGACACTCCGCGTCACAGTGGCGACGCGGAGCGTGGGGACGATCATCGATTCTCGGCCCGATGAACCGCTTCTGCCGAAGGCGTGGGAGCTGGCTTGCCTGCGATCTGGCGCGCAGCGGCAGCGAAACCTGCCGATGCGTTATCAACTGACACACCACGGTCGCCAAGTTTCAGGGCCGCGTCTGATCGATCATCGATTCTCGGCCCGATGAACCGCTTCTGCCGAAGGCGTGGGAGCTGGCTTGCCTGCGATCTGGCGCGTAGCGGCAGCTAAACCTGCCGATGCGGTATCAATCGACACCACGGTCGCCAGGTTTTAGGGCCGCTTTTGATCGTGCCCACGCTCCGCGTAGGCATGCATTCAACGACGCTCCGCGTCCCAGCTGTGACGCGGAGCGTCGAGGGTGGCGTCACCACGCCGAGCTTGGGAACGATCCATTTGACGCACTGCGAATGCTGTAGGAGTGAGCTTGCTCGCGATTACGGTGTGTCAGGCACCGTTGTAGTGTCTGACCAAACGCATCGCGAGCAAGCTCACTCCTACAGGAAAGGGTCTCGCTTTTCCGGGCGGCTAGCGCCCGCCCATAATTGCAATGTAGTCCTGGGTCCAGCGGCTGTAGGGCACGAACTTGCCGCCCTCGGCCTGCGGGGTTTTCCAGAAGGCGATCTGGTCGAACAGGCTGAAGCCGTTGGTGGTGCACCCGCCAGCGCCCAGCAGTTCACTGGCCTTGCACGCCTCGGGCACCACCGGCAAGGAGCCGAACCAGGCCGCTACATCGCCCTGGACTTTGGGTTGCAGCGACCAGTCCATCCATTTGTACGCGCAGTTGGGGTGCTTGGCCTCGGCGTGCAGCATGGTGGTGTCGGCCCAGCCGGTGGCGCCTTCCTGGGGGATCGTCGAGGCCACGGGTTGTTTATCCGCCTGCAGCCCATTGACCATGTAGCCCCACGAACTGGAGGCCGCCACGCCTTCGTTCTTCACGTCACTCATCTGCACCGTCGCGTCGTGCCAGTAGCGGTGGATCAGCGGATGCTGTTTGCGCAGCAGATTGAGCACCGCCTCGTACTGGGTTTCGGTCAACTGATACGGGTCTACGATCTTCAGATCGGGTTGCGCGGTTTTCAGGTACAGAGCGGCGTCGGCGATGTAGATCGGCCCGTCATAGGCCTGCACCCGGCCCTTGTTCGGTTTGCCATCGGGCAGGTCCTGAGGCTCGAACACCACACTCCAGCTCACGGGCGGGGTCTTGAACACGTTGGTGTTGTACAGCAGCACGTTCGGTCCCCATTGATACGGGGTGCCGTAGGTCTGCTTGTCGACGACGTACCACTGGCCGTCCACCAGGCGGGGGTCCAGGTTCTTCCAGTTGGGGATCAACGTGGTGTCGATGGGCTGCACGCGCTTGCCGGCAATCAGCCGAAGGGACGCATCGCCCGACGCGGTGACCAGGTCATAGCCGCCCTTGGTCATCAGGCTGACCATCTCGTCGGAGGTCGCCGCGGTCTTGACGTTGACCTTGCACCCGGTTTCCTGCTCGAAGCCGGTCACCCAGTCGTAGGCCTTGTCGCTTTCCCCGCGTTCGATGTAGCCCGGCCACGCGACGATGTCCAGTTGCCCCTCTCCGTCGCCGACAGCCTTGAGGGTTTCAGCGGCCTGCAACGCGGCGCTGGCGAACAACGCGGTGATCACAGCGCTGAGGAGCGCGGTCTTGTGCACTGACATGGGGTTCCCTCTTGTTCAGATGATGATCGGGGCAGGGTGAAGGGATGAAACCGGCGCAACGGCCCAGGTCGACGGGCTACTCGTTTTTTTGTCGAATGCGCTGAGTCTATATCGTTTTAGTCGAAGGGCCATTCGAGGCCGCAACATCTGGAAGCACACCCGAAAACAGCCGGTGAACAGTTCGTTTTAATCTGCGAGCCGTTGAATTTTCCGACGACAACTCAGGAGAACTCCCATGAATACACGTGGCTTGCTCGATCAATTACTCAAATCCGGTCAAGACCTGCTGCAGAACAAGGCAGGCGGCGCGGCGCAATCCCCCTCCAAAGGCAGCGGCCAGGGCGGATTGAGTGACCTGTTGGGCAAAGTGGGGGGCGGCAATCTCGGCGGCTTTTTGTCCGGTGCCGGCGGCGGGGCAGCGGCGGCAGGGGCGATGGGCTTGCTGCTCGGCAACAAAAGCGCGCGCAAGATGGGTGGCAAGGTGCTGACCTACGGCGGTCTGGCCGCGCTGGGCGTCATTGCCTACAAGGCGTACGGCAACTGGCAGGCAAATCAAAGCGGCACGCCGCAGACCGAACCGCAAACCATTGACCGCGTGCCACCGGCGCAGGTTGAACAGCACAGCGAAGCGATCCTTCGGGCGTTGGTGGCCGCGGCCAAGGCGGACGGTCACGTGGACGACCGCGAACGTGAACTGATCGAGGGCGAATTCACCCGCTTGACCGGCGATCAGGAATTGCAGCACTGGCTTCACGCCGAACTGAACAAACCGCTGGACCCGTCGGACGTGGCCCGCGCCGCCAAAACCCCGGAAATCGCCGCCGAGATGTACATCGCCAGTGTGATGATGGTGGACGAAGAGCACTTCATGGAGCGTGCGTATCTCGATGAACTGGCCAAGCAACTGAAGCTCGACCCCGCGCTCAAGACCGAACTGGAAACCCAGGTTCGGCAGGCGCAGTAACTTTCTCAGCAGACAGAAGACCTGTTTGAGCGAGGCTTGCCCGCGAAGCCGTTACAGGCATGGCATGTTCATCGCCTGCGAACTCCTTCGCGGGCACGCCTCGCTCCAACAGTTGATGGCTATACACCAACACCCCTGCCAGCCACCGACCCGTGGGAGCGGACCTGTCCGCGAATAGTCCGAAACACCCACCCCCGCTCTCGCGCCTGATCAACCGTATTCGCGGACAGGTCCGCTCCCACTTTGATCCGCCATAGGGCTCGTGCGCCAGTCCGCAGCATCTCGCTATCAAGCAACCGCCCCTGATGCCGACAACCTGTCAGAAGCGTCTGATATCCGTACCGAATATTCAGTTAATCATGTCAGAAACAGTCAACTAACTGCGTAGGTCGCTGGGCTATACTCCTGCTCGCTTTGGACCGTCCGTCGGTCCGCTTCTTGAACCCAGCAGGGCGCTGGCGTTGAACTCTTGAGGGCTGACTGTGAAGAACTGGACGTTGCGTCAACGGATTTTGGCGAGCTTTGCCGTGATCATCGCCATCATGCTGCTGATGGTGGTGGTGGCTTACACACGCCTGTTATCGATTGAGTCCAGTTCGGAGTCGGTCAGCAACGACGCGCTGCCGGGCGTTTATTACAGCACCCTGACCCGCAGCGCCTGGGTAGAAAGCTACCTGCGCACCCTGGAATTGCTGGGCGAAGACGAAGGCCGACCGCTGACCAAGGACGAAAAGGACCAGTATCAGGAATTTGAAACACGCCTGAATGCGCAGATTGCCAACTACCGGAAAACCATCTTCGATGCAGGCGATCAGGCGGGCATCGACGGCTTTGAGAAGCTGCATCTAGCCTTCAATAAAGGGCTCGACGACACGTTGCGCGCCTATGAAGTCAACGATTTCAATGCGGCCCGGCAGATCTTCAAAGAGCGCGTGACCCCCGTGTGGGTGGAAGGTCGTCGTCAGCTCAACGACATCATCCTGATGAACAAGAAAGTCGCAGACGATGCCACCGACGCCATTTCGTCGGCGGTCAAGAGCGCCAAAATCAGCATGGGCCTGTCCCTGCTGCTGGCGGTCCTGGCGGCCGGCGCCTGCGGCCTGCTGTTGATGCGGGCGATCCTGGCGCCGATGACCCTCATCGTCCGTATCCTCGACACCATGCGCACGGGTGACCTCAGCAGCCGCCTGAACCTGGGCCGCAATGACGAATTCGGGGCGGTGCAGTCCGGGTTCAACGACATGGTGGTTGAGCTGGCGGCGTTGGTGTCACAGGCGCAGCGCTCTTCCGTGCAGGTCACCACCTCGGTCACCGAGATCGCGGCCACCTCCAAACAGCAACAGGCCACGGCCACCGAAACCGCCGCCACAACCACCGAAATCGGCGCGACGTCCCGGGAGATCGCGGCCACTTCCCGCGATCTGGTGCGCACCATGACCGAAGTCACGTCCGCCGCCGACCAGGCCTCCGTACTCGCAGGCTCCGGGCAACAGGGCCTGGCGCGCATGGAGGAAACCATGCATTCGGTGATGGGCGCCGCAGACCTGGTGAATTCCAAGCTGGCGATCCTTAACGAGAAGGCCGGCAACATCAACCAAGTGGTGGTGACCATCGTCAAGGTCGCCGACCAGACCAACCTGTTGTCCCTCAACGCCGCCATCGAGGCCGAAAAAGCGGGTGAGTACGGTCGCGGTTTTGCCGTGGTCGCCACCGAAGTGCGGCGCCTGGCGGACCAGACCGCGGTCGCTACCTATGACATCGAACAAATGGTGCGCGAGATCCAGTCGGCGGTCTCGGCCGGGGTCATGGGCATGGACAAGTTTTCCGAAGAAGTGCGTCGCGGCATGTTTGAAGTGACGCAGGTGGGCGAGCAGCTTTCCCAGATCATCCATCAGGTGCAGGCCCTCGCGCCGCGCGTATTGATGGTCAACGAAGGCATGCAGGCCCAGGCCACCGGCGCCGAGCAGATCAATCAGGCGCTGGTGCAACTGGGCGATGCCAGCAGCCAGACCGTGGAATCCCTGCGCCAGGCCAGCTTTGCCATTGACGAGCTGAGCCAGGTCGCGGTGGGCCTGCGCGGCGGCGTCTCGCGTTTCAAGGTCTGAGTCGCGCCGATGATCGAACATTCAGCCAGACGCGGATCGCCCGTGTTGCCCAAGGCCAAGCTGTTTCTGTTGTTCCGCATCGGCGCCGAGCGCTATGCGGTGGAAGCGGTGGACGTGGCCGAAGTGCTGCCCCGGCTGAACCTCAAACCGATTGCCCAGGCGCCGCACTGGGTGGCGGGGGTGTTTGCCCATCGCGGCGCAGTGGTGCCGGTCATCGACCTCAGCGCTTTGACGTTCGGCCATCCGGCGCAATCGCGCACCAGCACCCGACTGGTGCTGGTGCATTACCGGCCCGAAGCTGATCAGCCGGCGCGGTTGCTTGGTCTGGTGCTGGAGCAGGCCACCGACACCCTGCGCTGCTCGCCCGCCGAGTTCAAGGATTACGGCGTGGACAATCGCCAGGCCCCGTACCTTGGGCCGGTGCGCGAGAACGAACACGGCCTGTTGCAGTGGATCCGGATTCAGGACCTGCTCAGCGCCCCGGTGCGTGAATTGCTGTTTCCGGCACAGCCGCTGACGGCTGAAGCGTTGGAGGCCATGCCATGAGCGAAGACACGCGCTTTTTTGCTTTCCTCAAGGACCGTATCGGACTGGACGTGGCCTCGGTGGGCGAAGCCATCATCGAGCGCGCCGTTCGCCAGCGATGCAGCGCCTCCCACGCCGCCGACAGCGACGCCTACTGGCACCTGCTCAACGGCTCGGCGGACGAACAGCAGGCGCTGATCGAAGCGGTGATCGTCCCCGAAACCTGGTTTTTCCGTTATCCGGAGTCCTTCGCCACCCTGGGCAAACTGGCCCTGGCGCGCCTGACCGAACTGGCGGGCGCCCGGCCGCTGCGCATCCTCAGCCTGCCGTGTTCCACCGGCGAAGAGCCGTATTCCATCGCCATGGCGCTGTTCGATGCTGGCGTCGCACCCTTGCAGTTCAAGGTCGACGCGGTGGACATCAGCCCGCTGTCGATCCAGCGCGCGCGCCGGGGTGTGTATGGCAAAAATTCGTTTCGTGGGGACCAGCTCGGTTTTCGCGACCGCTACTTTGAGCCGGTCATGGACGGCTTTCGGCTCGATGAACGTGTGGCCGATCGCGTGGATTTCCAGCCGGGCAACTTGTTGGACCCGCAGATGCCGCTGGCGCAATCGGCCTACGACTTTGTGTTCTGTCGCAACCTGTTGATCTATTTCGACGTGCCCACCCAACGCCTCGGGTTCGAAGCGCTGATGCGCATGACCCGCGAGGAAGGGGTGATGTTCATCGGTCCGGCCGAGGGCAGCCTACTGGGGCGCATGGGCATGAGCTCCATCGGGATACCGCAGTCGTTCGCGTTCCGTCGCCGGCCCGATACGGTGGTCGAACAACCTGTCGCGGCCGTCACCTGGCCGACGGCCGAGCGCGTCAAAGCCCCGATCAAACCGCCGGTGTCGGCGCCGGTCCGGCTTCCGGTCCGAGCCCCCGTGAAGCCGCTCGCCAGCGCCCCTGCGTCCGGCGCAAGTTCCCAAAGCGGCGACGCCAGCGCCGCGCTCGACGCCATCAAGGCCCTCGCCAACGCCGGCAAAACCGCTGACGCCAAGGCCGCCTGCCACCGCTACTTGCAGCAGTACCCGCCGGTGACGGCGGTGTTCTACTGGCTCGGGTTGCTCAACGAAGTCGCAGGCGATGCCGTCCAGGCCATGGGCTTTTATCGCAAGGCGCTGTACCTGGAGCCGCTGCACGCCGAAACCCTGGCACACATGGCGGCGTTGCTGTCGAGCCAGGGCGACGTGGCCGCTGCCCGGCGCCTGCAGGAGCGTGCCGCGCGTGGCGCGAACACTGAAGGACGCAATCGATGAGCGGACCGCATAGCGAATTGATGCTCACCGATGACGCCCACGCCATCGATGACTGCTGGAACCGGATCGGCATCCACGGTGATCGCTCATGCCCGTTGCTGGTGGAGCATATTCACTGCCGCAACTGCTCGGTCTACTCGGCCGCGGCCACCCGCTTGCTGGACCGCTACGCCCTGACCGTCCAGGACCGCGCGGTCGAGCAGTCAAGCCTGCAGGCGGGCGAAATCAAAACCCGCTCGATTGTGGTGTTCCGTCTGGGCGAAGAATGGCTCGGCCTGCCCACCCGTTGCCTGGTGGAAGTGGCGAACGTGCAGGCGATTCACTCCTTGCCGCACCAACGCTCCCGCGCGCTGCTGGGCGTGGCCAACGTGCGTGGCGCGCTGGTGGCGTGCATCTCGCTGGTGGAATTGCTCGGCCTCGACAGCGCCACCGGCCTGGCCGCCTCGGGGCGCATCACGCCGCGCATGCTGATCCTCGCCGCTGACGGCGGGCCCGTGGTAGTGCCGGTGGACGAAGTCGACGGTATCCACGCCATGGAAGAACACCTGCTGGACGCCGCCTCCGGCCCCGGTCAGCACGCCACCGCCAAATTCACGCGGGGTGTGTTGCAGTGGAAAAACCGCAGCCTGCGCCTGCTGGATGAAGAGCAAGTGCTGTCCGCCGTGAACCGGAGCCTCACATGACCCCCGACTGGATGCGTGACGCTTCGCTGTTCGAGCTGTTTACCCTGGAGGCCGAAGCGCAAACCCAGGTGCTGAGTGCCGGGCTGCTGGCGCTGGAGCGCAATCCAACGCAGGCCGATCAGCTGGAAGCGTGCATGCGCGCCGCCCACTCGCTCAAGGGGGCCGCTCGAATTGTCGGGGTAGATGCCGGCGTGAGCGTGTCCCACGTGATGGAAGATTGCCTGGTCAGCGCCCAGGAAGGCCGGCTGCGTTTGAAGCCCGAGCACATCGATGCCTTGTTGATGGGGACCGACCTGCTGATGCGGATCGCCACGCCCGGTGCGAGTGGCGTGGGCCCGGCCGATGTCGACGGCTACGTCGCGCTGATGAACGATTTGCTGACGCCTGGTGCGAATACCGGTGCGTCGCAGGGGGCGTTGCCCTCCATCGATGAACTGCTGCTGGCCAACGCGCAATTGCTGATGGGGACCTCGGCACCCGCGCCCGGCCTGCTGGAAGACGTACCGTCGCCCGAAGTGGCAGCGCCCGCGGTTGAAAGCGAGCCGGACGCCGACCCCAAGGTCGACCCTCGACGGGGCGAGCAACGCAGCCCTCAAGGTGGCGAGCGGGTGCTGCGGGTCACCGCCGAGCGGCTGAATAATCTGCTGGACCTGTCGAGCAAATCGCTGGTGGAAACCCAGCGGCTCAAGCCTTATCTGACCGCGATGCAGCGGGTCAAACGCTCGCAAAGTGGGGCCAGTCGTGCCCTCGACAGCCTGGAAGCGTTGCTGGAAAGCGCTGTCGATCCGGACGCACACAAAGCGCTGGAAGACGCGCGTCGGCTGTTGAGCGAAGCCCAGCATTTGCTGATCCAGCAGACCGCCGATCTCGATGAGTTCGGCTGGCAGGCGGGTCAGCGCGCGCAACTGCTGTACGACACCGCACTGGCGTGCCGCATGCGGCCGTTTGCCGACGTGTTGGTGGGGCAGGCGCGGATGGTGCGGGACCTGGGGCGCACGCTGGGCAAACAGGTGCGGCTGGAAATCGACGGCGAGAAAACCCAGGTCGACCGTGACGTACTGGAAAAGCTCGAAGCGCCACTGACCCACCTGCTGCGCAACGCGGTGGACCATGGCATTGAATTCCCCGAGCAACGCCTGGCGATGGGCAAGCCCGCTGAAGGGCTGATTCAGCTCAAGGCCTCGCACCAGGCCGGGTTGCTGGTGGTGGAGTTGATCGATGACGGCGGCGGCGTCGATCTCGAAAAACTGCGCACCAGCATCATCGATCGCAAACTGTCGCCGGCCGAAACCGCTGCGCAGCTGAGCGAGGAGGAGCTGCTCAGCTTTCTGTTCCTGCCCGGTTTCAGCATGCGCGACAAGGTCACTGAAGTGTCCGGCCGTGGCGTCGGGCTGGACGCGGTGTTGCACATGGTCCGGCAGCTGCGCGGCGGTGTCGAACTGGAGCAGCGTGCAGGCGAGGGCAGCCGGTTTCACATCGAGGTGCCGCTGACCCTGTCGGTGGTCCGCAGTCTGGTGGTGCAAGTGGGCGGCGAAGCCTACGCGTTCCCGCTGGCGCACATCGAACGCATGCGCGACGTACAGGCCGACGAGATCGTGCAACTGGAAGGGCGCCAGCACTTCTGGCACGAGGAGCGGCATGTGGGGCTGGTCGCCGCCAGTCAGTTGCTCAACCGACCGCAGGATCAGAGCCCCGAAGAAGTGCTCAAAGTCGTGGTCATTCGCGAGCGCGATGCGGTGTACGGCGTGGCGGTGGAGCGCTTTATCGGCGAGCGCACGCTGGTGGTGCTGCCGCTGGACCCGCGCCTGGGTAAAGTGCAGGACATCTCCGCCGGCGCGTTGCTGGACGACGGTTCGGCGGTGCTGATCATTGATGTTGAAGACATGCTGCGCTCGGTGGAGAAGCTGCTGAACACCGGGCGCCTGGAGCGCATTGACCGGCGTAACCATCAGGCCAATGCGGCGCCGCGCAAGCGCGTGCTGGTGGTCGACGATTCATTGACCGTGCGCGAACTGGAGCGCAAGTTGCTGCTCGGTCGCGGCTACGAAGTGGCAGTGGCCGTGGACGGCATGGATGGCTGGAATGCCCTGCGCGCCGAAGATTTCGATTTGCTGATCACCGACATCGACATGCCGCGCATGGACGGTATCGAGCTGGTGACCTTGCTGCGCCGCGACAGTCGCCTGCAATCGTTGCCGGTGATGGTGGTGTCGTACAAGGACCGGGAAGAAGACCGTCGTCGCGGGCTGGACGCCGGCGCGGATTATTACCTGGCCAAAGCCAGCTTTCATGACGACGCGCTGCTCGATGCGGTCGTCGATCTGATCGGAGAGGCGCACGGATGAAGATCGCTATCGTCAACGACATGCCCATGGCCATCGAGGCGCTGCGCCGAGCGATTGCTTTCGAGCCGGCGCATGAAGTGGTCTGGGTGGCGCGCGATGGCGCGGAAGCGGTTGAGCGCTGCGCGGCCCTGACGCCTGACCTGATCCTCATGGACTTGATCATGCCGGTGATGGACGGCGTCGAGGCGACTCGGCGTATCATGGCCGCCACGCCGTGCGCCATCGTGATTGTCACGGTAGACCGTGAGCAGAACGTCCACCGCGTGTTCGAGGCCATGGGCCATGGCGCTCTGGACGTGGTCGACACGCCTGCCATCGGTGGCGGCAACCCGAAAGAAGCGGCGGCGCCTTTGTTACGCAAAATCCTTAATATCGGTTGGCTGATCGGCCAGCGCGACAGCCGCGTGCGTGCCGCGCCTGCGCCCATGCGTGAAGCTGCGCAACGTCGGGGGCTGGTGGCCATCGGGTCGTCGGCCGGCGGCCCGGCCGCGCTGGAAGTGTTGCTCAAGGGGCTGCCCAAAAAATTTCCGGTGGCCATTGTGTTGGTGCAGCATGTGGACCAGGTATTTGCCGCCGGCATGGCACAGTGGTTGAGTTCGTCGTCGGGCCTGACGGTGCGTCTGGCGCAGGATGGAGAGCCGCCGCAACCCGGCGAAGTCCTGCTGGCGGGGACCAACCACCATATCCGCCTGTTGAAGAACGGCACGCTGGCTTACACCGCCGAGCCGGTCAACGAAATTTATAGGCCCTCGATCGATGTGTTTTTCGAGAGCGTGGCCAGTTACTGGAACGGTGATGCAGTGGGTGTCTTGTTGACGGGTATGGGCCGGGACGGCGCGCAGGGCCTCAAGCTGATGCGTCAGCGGGGGTTTCTCACCCTCGCCCAGGACCAGCAAAGTTGTGCGGTATACGGTATGCCCAAAGCGGCTGCCGCCATCGACGCCGCCAAGGAGATTCTCCCGCTGGATGCGATTGCGCCTCGCTTGAAAGAGGCATTGATCCAATGATTATCCAGGTGGCTTCACAGTCCGTCTGTGACCAGGAGACTGTTAATGCATGACTTGCAGTTGGATGACGTGAAGACGTCCGACGAGAACGCCGCGATGGTGCTGTTGGTCGACGATCAGGCCATGATCGGCGAGGCCGTGAGGCGCGGGCTGGCCCATGAAGACAACATCGATTTTCATTTTTGCGCCGATCCGCATCAGGCCATCCATCAGGCCGAGCTCATCAAGCCGACGGTCATCCTGCAGGATCTGGTGATGCCGGGCCTGGACGGGCTGACGCTGGTCCGCGAGTACCGCAACAACCCGCTGACCCGGGACATACCGATCATCGTGCTGTCCACCAAGGAAGATCCGCTGGTCAAGAGCGCGGCCTTTGCGGCCGGCGCCAATGATTACCTGGTCAAGCTGCCGGACACCATCGAACTGGTGGCGCGCATTCGCTATCACTCGCGTTCCTACATGACGCTGCTGCAACGCGACGAAGCCTACCGCGCGCTGCGGGTCAGCCAGCAGCAATTGCTCGACACCAACCTGGTGCTGCAACGGTTGATGAACTCCGACGGCCTGACCGGGCTGTCGAACCGTCGCCACTTTGACGAATACCTCGAGCTGGAATGGCGCCGCGCCATGCGTGAGCAGGGTCAGTTGTCGCTGATGATGATCGACGTGGATTACTTCAAGGCCTTCAATGACAGCTTCGGTCACCTGGAAGGCGACGAAGCGCTGCGCCAGGTGGGTAAGGCCATCCGCGCCTGCAGCAGTCGTCCCTCGGACCTGCCCGCACGTTACGGCGGTGAAGAGTTTGCGGTGGTGTTGCCCAACACCTCCCCCGGTGGCGCGCGTCTGCTGGCCGAAAAGCTGCGCCAGACCGTTGCCGGGATGAACATCCCCCACAACGCCCCCGTCCCGGGCTCCGTGCTCACCGTCAGCATCGGCCTGTCCACCGTCGTCCCCGAAGTCGGCAGCCACAGCCGGCAACTGATCCAGAGCGCCGATAAGGGGCTGTATGCGGCCAAGCACAATGGGCGTAATCAGGTGGTGGTGGGGTAGGGTGCCTGCAAAATGGGCTTCGCAACCCTGCCCAACGGCCTGCCATCCTGAGGCAGGCTAGCGTATACTCGCCGGCTTTGAAAAAATCGCCTGCGAGTGCTGCCTACCATGGAAATCAACCCGATTCTGAACAGCATCAAAGACCTGTCCGAGCGCTCCGAAACCATTCGGGGGTATCTTTGACTACGATCACAAACATGATCGTCTGACCGAAGTTAACCGCGAGCTCGAAGATCCAAACGTCTGGAACAAACCCGAATACGCACAGAGTCTGGGCCGCGAGCGTTCGCTGCTGGCACAGATCGTCGACACCCTGGATGAAATGTCCACCGGGCTGGTCGATGCCAAAGACCTGCTGCTGATGTCCGCCGAAGAAGAAGACCAGGCCGCCGTCGATGACGTCGCCGCCGAAGTCGAGCGCCTGCGCGAGTCGCTGGAGAAGCTCGAATTCCGCCGCATGTTCAGCGGTGAGATGGACCCCAACAACGCCTACCTCGACATTCAGGCCGGCTCCGGTGGCACCGAAGCGCAGGACTGGGCCAACATCCTGCTGCGCATGTACCTGCGCTGGGCCGACAAGCGTGGCTTTGAGGCCATCATCATGGAACTGTCCGCCGGTGAAGTCGCCGGGATCAAAGGCGCCACCGTGCACATCAAGGGCGAATACGCCTTTGGCTGGCTGCGTACCGAAATCGGCGTGCACCGTCTGGTGCGCAAGAGCCCGTTCGACTCCGGCAACCGCCGCCACACCTCGTTCTCGGCCGTGTTCGTGTCGCCGGAAATCGATGACAACATCGAAATCGACATCAACCCGTCGGACCTGCGCATCGACACCTATCGTTCATCGGGTGCCGGTGGCCAGCACGTAAACACCACGGACTCGGCGGTACGTATCACCCACGTCCCGACCAACACCGTGGTCAGCTGCCAGAACGAACGCTCCCAGCACGCCAACAAAGACACCGCCATGAAAATGCTGCGGGCGCGCTTGTACGAGCAGGAAATCCAGAAGCGCAACGCCGCGTCGCAAGCGGTCGAAGACACCAAGTCCGACATCGGCTGGGGTCATCAGATTCGTTCGTACGTACTGGATGCCTCGCGGATCAAGGACCTGCGCACCAGCGTTGAACGCAGCGACTGCGACAAGGTGCTCGACGGCGACATCGACGAATACCTGGTCGCGAGCCTCAAGCAAGGGCTCTGACTGCGACCCACCTGTTGCGGGCGCGACCCTCTGAAGGAGCGTCGCTTGCCCGCGAACCCCGGATAAGCCGGGGGCAACGAACCTGTGATGGAAAATCAAAAGACATGAGCGACCAACAACTCGACCCGCAAGCCCTGCAACAGGAAGAAAACTCCCTGATCGCCCTGCGCAAGGAAAAGCTTGCCGCCGAGCGCGCCAAGGGCAATGCCTTCCCCAATGACTTCCGCCGCGACAGCTACTGCAACGACCTGCAGAAACAGTACGCGGACAAGACCAAGGAAGAGCTGGCAGAGGCTGCAATCCCGGTCAAGGTTGCCGGTCGCATCATGCTCAACCGTGGCTCGTTCATGGTGATCCAGGACATGACCGGTCGCATCCAGGTCTACGTCAACCGCAAGACCCTGTCCGAAGAAACCCTGGCCTCGGTCAAGACCTGGGACATGGGCGACATCATCGCGGCCGAAGGCACCCTGGCCCGCTCGGGCAAGGGCGACCTGTACGTCGAGATGACCACCGTGCGCCTGCTGACCAAGTCGCTGCGTCCGCTGCCCGACAAGCACCACGGCCTGACCGACACCGAACAGCGCTATCGCCAGCGTTACGTCGACCTGATCGTCAACGAAGACGTGCGCGAGACCTTCCGCGTCCGCTCGCAGGTCATTGCCCACATCCGCAGCTTCCTGATGCAGCGCGACTTCCTCGAAGTCGAAACGCCGATGCTGCAGACCATCCCCGGTGGTGCCGCGGCCAAGCCGTTCGAGACCCACCACAACGCGCTGGACCTGGAAATGTTCCTGCGTATCGCGCCGGAGCTGTACCTGAAGCGTCTGGTCGTGGGCGGATTCGAGAAGGTGTTCGAGATCAACCGCAACTTCCGCAACGAAGGCGTCTCGACCCGTCACAACCCCGAGTTCACCATGCTTGAGTTCTATCAGGCGTACGCGGACTACGAAGACAACATGGACCTGACCGAAGAGCTGTTCCGCGAATTGGCGCAGCTGGTCCTGGGCAGCACCGACGTGCCATACGGCGACAAGGTGTTCCATTTCGGCGAACCGTTCGTGCGGTTGTCGGTGTTCGATTCGATCCTCAAGTACAACCCCGAGTTGACCGCAGGCGACCTGAACGACATCGACAAGGCCCGCGCCATCGCCAAGAAAGCTGGCGCCAAGGTGCTGGGCTTCGAAGGCCTGGGCAAGCTGCAGGTGATGATTTTCGAAGAGCTGGTCGAGCACAAGCTGGAGCAGCCGCACTTCATCACGCAGTACCCGTTCGAAGTGTCGCCGCTGGCCCGTCGCAACGACGACAACCCCAACGTCACCGACCGCTTCGAGCTGTTCATCGGCGGCCGCGAAATCGCCAACGCCTATTCCGAGTTGAACGACGCGGAAGACCAGGCCGAGCGTTTCATGGCCCAGGTGGCTGACAAGGACGCGGGCGACGACGAAGCCATGCACTACGACGCCGACTTCGTGCGTGCGCTGGAATACGGCATGCCGCCGACAGCGGGCGAGGGCATCGGCATCGACCGTCTGGTCATGCTGCTGACCAACTCGCCGTCGATTCGCGACGTCATCCTGTTCCCGCACATGCGGCCCCAGGCGTAAGCGCTGAGTAAGAAAGCCGCCTGTGTTGGGCGGCTTTTTTTTTGTCTGTTCAGCGAGTGTTCGGTAGCCTGCACGAATGCTATCGCGGGCAATCGCGCTCCTACAGTTGAGCGCAAACCCTGTAGGAGCGCGCTTGCCCGCGAAGGCGTCGGTTCAGGCGATAAAGATTCCAATCCATCCCAACGCATCAAAGAGGAACCCCCGTCGTGAATCGCACCCTCGCTCAAAAGGGCGCCGCCGGCCTGGCAACAGCCGTGGCAGAGAGTGTTCAGTATCAGGGCCGCAAGGCCAGTCGACAGGGAAGCGAACAGCGTCGACAGCAGATTCTCGATGCCGCCATGCGCATCGTCATCCGTGACGGGGTGCGTGCCGTGCGTCATCGCGCGGTGGCTGCCGAGGCCGCCGTGCCGCTGTCGGCCACCACCTATTACTTCAAGGACATCGACGACCTGCTCACCGATGCCTTCGCCCAGTACGTCGAGCGCAGTGCGGCCTACATGGCCAAGCTGTGGGCCAACACCGAAGTGGTGCTGCGCGACATGCTCGCCGGCAACGACGGCAGCCCACACGCCCGCGCGCGACTGGTCGATGAAATCGCGCGCATGGTCATGGACTACGTCCGCCATCAACTGCTGACCCGCCGCGACCAATTGATCGCCGAGCACGCTTTTCGCCACGAGGGGTTGATCAACCCGCGTCTCGGCGCGCTGGTCAGTGCGCATCAAGCGATTCTGTTGCAGGGCAGCAGCCAGTTTCTGGAGGTCATGGGCTCTAAACAGCCGCAACTGGACGCTCAAGTGTTGACGGGCATTATCTGTCGGATGGAGTATCAGGGCCTGCTCAACGGACCACAGCCTCACGCCGACCAGGACATGCTCGCTATTCTCAGCCGCCAGATGCATCTGGTGCTGGGCACTGCGCAACCCCTCGGCACATGAGATCGCTCATTTTCAGGAGAATCCGATGAAAGCCTGGCGCGTGCTGCTCGCCTTGTCATTCGTGTTGTTGAGCGGATGCCTTGTGACGTTCAAGGACCCCTTGCCCGCCAATGATGCCGCCCCGACCCGGCTGTTAGGCACCTGGACCAGCAAAAATGCCTGGGGCGAACCGCTGGAACTGGAAATCACCCGCGCGGGCGTCAATCAGTACAAGGCCGTCAGCTACCGCAAGGGCGATCGCAAGAGCCGCGACGAGTACGCCTTCACCGTCGCCCGTCATGGCAGCCGCTGGTACCTGTCGGCGGCGTTGCCCGAAAAGTACGGCGGCAATTACGGCATGGCCGGGTTCGAGTTGATCGACAACGACGCGTCGGCCGATGAGTTGGTGGTCTACGACCTGGACGTGGATCGACTGCAGCAATGGGTCGACCAGAAATTGCTCGACGGGCAAGCGACAGACACGGAGAAGGGCGCCGGCGTGCTGATCACCACCGCGCTGGACAAGGTGTTCACCTATCTGGACGATCCTGCCAACTCCGATGTGTTTCTCAAGGCCGCGCAATACCAGCGCATCAGCAAGCAGTAGTGCTGCTAATCACAAGGGAATCTTGAGTGGACGAATACCAGCAAACCATTCGCGCGTTATCCGACCGTATCGTCGTGGCGCAGACGCCCATCCGTGTACTCGACGCGGTGAAGTGGGACGAATCCATCAAGCAGGGTTTCCTGGCCGCAAAAGGCAAACAGTTGCCCGCTGTGGACCGTGCGTACTACGAAAACCGCTCCCTGGGTTTTGACTCAGGCGCAGTCAAGCTTGAATTCCAGAACATCGAGCGCGACATCACCCGGCAACTGGGGCAGTTCAACCCGGTCGGGCAGATCATGCGGCGCATGTGCAAGGAATACCGGATGGTGATCCGGATGCTCGAAGCGCGGGGCACGCCGGATTTCGGCTTGATCTCTCAAGAGCTGTACGGCTCTGCGTCCGACGCCTTCCACGCCGGTGACCCGACGCTGGCCGACCTGGGTCTGATGCTGTCGGACTACCTGAACAACATTGCTGGCCGCGGCGATTTGAAGGACGAGCCGAAGATTCTGACCGCCAAAGACGCCGTGGACCTGTTGCAGAGCCGGTTGAACCGCGTGTTCGGCGAAGCGGAGGGCACGATTCGGGTGTTCGAGTCCGACGGGATCGTGGCCGATGCCGCCGCCGGCGCCGATTACATCAAAATCCGAAGCGACGCGATGTTCAACGAGCGCGACGTCAGGGCCCTGGAAGTCCACGAAGGCTTGGTCCACGTCGGCACCACGCTCAATGGCCAGAATCAGCCGATCTGCACCTTCCTGTCCAAGGGGCCGCCATCGTCCACGGTCACCCAGGAAGGGCTGGCGATCCTGATGGAAGTGATCGCGTTCGCGTCCTATCCCAGCCGTCTGCGCAAGCTCACTAACCGCACCCGGGCGATTCACATGGCCGAAGAGGGCGCGGACTTCCTGCAGGTGTTCGAGTTCTACCGCGAGCAGGGCTTCGGCATGCAGGAAAGCTACGGCAACGCCAGTCGCGTGTTCCGGGGTTCGGTCCCCAATGGTCTGCCGTTCACCAAGGATTTGTCCTACCTGAAAGGCTTCATCATGGTCTACAACTACATTCAGCTGGCCGTGCGCAAAGGCAAGCTGGAACAGGTGCCGTTGTTGTTCTGCGGCAAGACCACGCTGGAAGACATGCGCACGATGCGTCAGTTGGTGGACGAAGGGCTGGTGGTCGCGCCTAAATACCTGCCCGAGCAGTTCCGCGACATGAACGCGCTGTCGGCGTGGATGTGCTTCTCCAACTTCCTCAACCACCTGAGCCTGGACCGGATCGAGGCGGATTATTCCAATATCCTGTAAAAAAAGGCCCTGTTGGAGCGAGGCTTGCCCGCGAAGAGGCCGGTACATCCGATCGATGCGGTGCCTGATTCACCACTTTCGCGGGCAAGCCTCGCTCCAACAGGGGTGCGCGTCTGCCAGATCTACATTCAAATAAAAAGGAACGCGCTTGAAGCCACTCTTCGTCCTCGTCTTGATGCTCACCCTATCCGGCTGCAGCCAACTGCTGTTCTACCCCGAACGCGGCTTGCCACTGACACCTGACAAAGCCCATCTCCCTTACCGCGACGTCACCCTGACCGCCGCCGATGGCACTCAACTGCGCGGCTGGTTTTTGCCGGCCAAAGAGGGTGTCTCGGTCAAAGGCACGGTGCTGCACCTGCACGGCAACGGCGGCAATATGGCCTGGCATCTGGGCGGCACCTGGTGGCTGCCGGAACAGGGCTATCAAGTGCTGCTGCTGGACTACCGCGGCTACGGGCTGTCCCAGGGCGAGCCGAGCCTGCCGGCGATCTATCAGGACATCGACGCGGCGTTCGACTGGCTGAACAAGGCGCCCGAGGTGCAGGGCAAACCCTTGGTGGTACTGGGGCAGAGCATCGGCGGGGCGCTCGCCGTGCATTACCTGGCCGAGCATCCCCGGCAGCGTGCGCGGGTCAAGGCGCTGGTACTTGACGGCGTTCCGGCCAGTTACCGCGAGGTCGCGCGCTACACGCTGGGTACGTCCTGGCTGACCTGGCCGTTCAAGCGTCCGTTGTCGTGGGTCATCCCTGACACTGACAGCGCCATCAACGGCATGCCGCAATTGGCGGGCACACCGATGTTGCTGTTTCAGAGCATGGATGACACCCAGGTGCCGCTGTACAACGGCATCAGTTTGTATCAGGCCGCGCCGCCGCCCCGGGTGCTGCAGCTGACGCGCGGTGCGCACGTGCAGACCTTTGGCGATCCGACCTGGCGAGCCGTGATGATTCGCTATCTGGAGGATCCGCAGCACTTCGATGGCTTGCGGCGTCTGGCCGAGGTGCCCAATTATCCAGACGCTGGCACCCGCCCGGCACCTTCCGCCGAGGCCCCGCAATGAGCGAAGAACGCAACGCCATTCCGCTGATCATCACCGGTGTCGGCTGCATCCTCGGGACGGTCGGTGCGTTGTGGTACTACGGCTATCTGCACTTTGCCCGGCCCGAAGACGCGTTGTTGCTTGACCAGTTCACCCTGCTCAAAACCGTGCCGGGGCAGGACTACAAAGTTGCCCTTGAACCGGCGGCACAAGTGGCGCAGTGCATCGATGGGGTGATGGTGCTGTTCGACACCGAGCAGAAGGGCCTGACCGGTGTGCTGCTCAACAGCAAGCAACAGGCGGTGCGCTGCATGGGGCAGGAGACGCCGCAGCAGTTGTTGCCGTGACATTCCGCTATGTCCAGAACCTGTGGGAGCGGACCTGTCCGCGAAGGGGTCGGTACATTCGCCGGATTTGTAGCGTCTGATACGCCGTATTCGCGGACAGGTCCGCTCCCACGTGGAAGGCGTGATCGACCGTCAAACCGGCTTCATAGCCACAAAAAAAAGCCCCGCCTGTGATCCACAGGCGGGGCTTTTGGTACCGCGTCAGTCGATTACTGCATCGAAGCGCGTGGTGCTACCGGCTGGTTGTCGTTGGAAATGGTCACTTCCACACGACGGTTCATGGCACGGCCGGAGTTGCTGGTGTTATCAGCAACCGGGTATTCCTTGCCATAACCCTGGGACACGATCCGCTCTGGACCGACACCCATTTTCACCAGTGCCATGCGCACAGAGGCGGCACGACGCTCGGACAACGACTGGTTGTAAGACGCCGAACCGCTGCTGTCAGTGTAACCCTCGACGATCACTTTGCGATCAGGGTTTTCCTGCAGGAACTGCGCAAGCTTGTTGACGTTGACCAGACCGCTGGATTTCAGCTCGGCCTTATTCAGGTCAAACAGCACGTCGCCGAAGGTCACCAGGGTGCCGCGTTCGGTCTGCTTGGCGTTCAGGCTGTTCTGCAGGGCCTTGATCTGAGCATCGCGAGCGTCCAGACGCGCTTGGGCACGCTGGGCCGCAGCGCCTTTGAGGTCTTCTTCAGCGGTTTTCAGGTTGATGGTCTGCTTGGCCAACTCAACGCGCTGGTTGGTCAGATAGGCCAGCTGGTCGACCTTTTTCTCGTCTTCGCTGGAGCGGTACGCGGCGTCAGCCTTGTCCAGCCATTCGCTGGCGTCTTTGGTTTCCAGCGCGGCCAGGGTGCTGGCCTTCGGATTGCTTTGCAGCGCGGAGTAGTTGGTGCGGGCTTGTTCCAGGTTCACGTTCGGTGGCGTGGAGCATGCAGCCAGACCAACGCTCAGGGCCAGCAGGGCAGGGATAAGTACTTGTTTACGCATAATAGGTTCGTCCTTTAAATCAATGGCCAATGCTTGAGGTGCGTGCGATTACTGGGTGACAGGCTGGATCTGGCGCATGCCGTCTTCACGCAACTCGTTGACGCCCTGACGCGCGTCCTGCACAGCTTTCTGAGCCTTGGCGGCCTGAGCCTTACGCTCGGCTACGCGGGCATCCCACTCAGCTTGCTCGGCGTATTTTCTGGCTTCGTCGTATTTCTTTTCCTGCATGGCAAGTTCAGCTTGCTTGAACTTGTCCTGAGCCGACTTCATCTCGACTGCTGCGTATTCGGTGCCACCGGCGGTGACGGCGGCGTTGACGGCCGACTGGGTCACTGCGTACTGCTCCGACGGGGGATTGCCCGCGCAACCGGCGAGAATGAAGCTGGTACCTACAGCCAGCGCGGCCAGTTTCAGCCCGCGCAGGCCATTGAACTTGGTTTTGGCAGTGGTGGTGTTCATGGTGGTCAACTCCATTGTGTAACTCCTGAATACTAGGTTTTGTCCGTGACAGGGGGTGCACCGTGACGGTCTGGCCCTGAGGCCGCGAGCCGCTACCATCGGTCGGATGTTCCTGCCATGGCTAACTGCTCCGACCTTCGCAGTTTTTGAATAGTTCAGCCGTTTTGCACCTGAATGTGCGCGATGTTGTTACGTGGTGTAAGTTTGACGCTGCGAAATTGACACAAGAAAAGACACGCCGAGCCCAAAGGATCGGGCTGGCGTGGAGATATCGCGTGACAAAAAACGACGTCGTGATCAGTGCTGCGGGCTGTCCTGCTGCTCGGACAAATCCTGCAGATAACGCTTGGACAATTCGAGAAACCGAGGGGTAGGGCCGACGTCTTCGTACAGCGGATCGCCTTCCTCGTCTGTGGCGACGACATGCTGCCCTTTGACGTAGGGGAAGCTCGCTTCCAGTTCTTCCAGTGCTGCGCCGATCAGCTCGCCCAGGAGTTCCTCGGGAACGCGTTTGGGGTACATCTCGGCAATCGCGGCCAGCCTGGCTGCGGCCTCAACATCCAGGTGAACCTCGTAGCCGGTCTTCGTCAGGCGACCTTTGGCCGTCTGTTCCCAATGATTTGCGAGTTCGCGAATTTTCATACTGACCTCTTCAAGGACCCGCGTGATGGCGGGTGCTGGTGCATGGATGAGACTAGCTGTATCCCGGCAGTCGGTAGGCAAAGGGTTGCGTGGCTGTATGAATATGTCGCTCTATACGCATACATAGAGAGGGATTTTCCCCACGCGTTCAGTTTCGAGCCCGTTCAGGCTGAACCGTCCCCGAATAAAAACGCTAAGGAGAAGGGCGAGATGGCTGATATCGACGCACGTTTGCGTGAGGACGTTCACCTGCTGGGTGAGCTGTTGGGCAACACGATTCGCGATCAGCGCGGCGCTGATTTTCTCGAGAAGATCGAGCGTATCCGCAAGAGCGCAAAGGCGGGGCGACGCGGGTCGACGCAGAGCACCGAGCAGTTGAGCTCAAACCTGGAAGGCCTGAGCCAGGACGAATTGCTCCCGGTGGCCCGGGCGTTCAACCAGTTTCTGAACCTGGCCAACATCGCCGAGCAGTATCAACTCATCCATCGCCGCGACGACAGCCAACCGCAGCCGTTTGAATCTCGCGTGTTGCCCGAGCTGCTGGACCGCCTCAAGCAGGCCGGTCACGCGCCTGAAGCCCTGGCCCGGCAAATCGGCAAGCTGCAAATCGAACTGGTCCTCACCGCGCACCCCACCGAAGTGGCGCGCCGCACGCTGATCCAGAAATACGACGCCATCGCTGCCCAGCTGGCCGCGCTGGATCACCGTGACCTCAACACCCAGGAGCGAGCGCAGATCACCGAACGCCTGCAGTTGCTGATCGCCGAAGCCTGGCACACCGAAGAAATCCGCCGCACCCGCCCCACGCCGGTTGATGAAGCGAAATGGGGCTTTGCCGTCATCGAGAATTCCCTCTGGCAGGCCATCCCCAATTACCTGCGCAAGGCCGACAAAGTGCTGCACGCCGCCACTGGCTTGCACTTGCCGCTGGAGGCAGCGCCGATTCGCTTTGCGTCGTGGATGGGCGGCGACCGCGATGGCAACCCCAACGTCACCGCCGCCGTCACTCGCGAGGTCTTGCTGTTGGCGCGCTGGATGGCCGCTGACCTGTATTTGCGTGACGTCGATCAACTGGCGGCCGAGCTGTCCATGCAGCAGGGCAACGCGGCCTTGCTCGCGTTGTCGGGCGACAGTGCCGAACCCTATCGCGCAGTGCTCAAACAGCTACGCGAACGGCTGCGGGCCACGCGTAACTGGGCCCATGCGTCGCTCGCCGAGACCCAACCTGCGCCCGACAGCGTGCTGCACAGCAATCGCGATCTGCTGGAGCCCCTGCAGGTGTGCTACCAGTCCCTGCACGAATGCGGCATGGGCGTGATTGCCGACGGGCCTTTGCTCGACTGCCTGCGACGCGCCGTAACCTTCGGTTTGTTTCTGGTGAAGCTGGACGTGCGCCAGGACTCCACCCGCCACCGTTCGGCGATGACCGAAATCACCGATTACCTGGGCCTGGGCCGTTACGAGGACTGGGACGAAGAGGCGCGCATCGATTTTCTGCTGCGTGAATTGAGCAATCGCCGGCCTCTGTTGCCCGACCATTTCAAACCGGCTGCCGACACCGCCGAAGTGCTGGCGACCTGCCGCGAAGTCGCCGCGGCACCGGCGGCGTCCCTGGGCTCCTACATCATCTCCATGGCGGGCGCGGCGTCGGATGTGCTGACGGTGCAATTGCTGTTGAAAGAGGCCGGCCTGCAGCGACCGATGCGGGTTGTGCCGCTGTTCGAAACCCTCGCGGACCTCGATAACGCCGGTCCCGTGATCGAGCACCTGTTGAGCCTTCCGGGCTACCGCCTGCGCCTGCACGGTCCGCAGGAAGTGATGATCGGTTATTCGGATTCGGCCAAGGATGCCGGCACCACGGCCGCGGCCTGGGCGCAGTATCGGGCCCAGGAGAAACTGGTGGAGATCTGCCGCGAGCAGCAAGTCGAGTTGCTGCTGTTTCACGGCCGGGGCGGTACGGTCGGTCGCGGCGGCGGACCGGCGCACGCGGCCATTCTGTCGCAGCCACCGGGATCGGTGTCCGGGCGTTTCCGCACCACGGAACAGGGCGAGATGATCCGATTCAAGTTCGGACTGCCGGACATCGCCGAGCAAAACCTCAATCTGTACCTGGCCGCCGTGCTGGAGGCGACCCTGCTACCGCCGCCGATGCCGGAGCCGGCGTGGCGCACGATGATGGATCAATTGGCGGGCGACGGGGTGGCGGCCTATCGCGCGGTGGTCCGTGAAAACCCTGAATTCGTCGAATACTTCCGCCAGGCCACCCCGGAGCAGGAACTGGGTCGTCTGCCGCTGGGCAGTCGTCCGGCCAAGCGCCGTGAAGGCGGGGTCGAAAGCCTGCGGGCGATCCCGTGGATCTTCGCCTGGACCCAGACCCGTTTGATGTTGCCGGCCTGGTTGGGCTGGGAAGCAGCATTGGGCAAGGCGCTGGAACGCGGGCAAGGCGAGGTGCTGGCGCAGATGCGCGAGCAGTGGCCGTTCTTCCGGACCCGCATTGACATGCTCGAGATGGTCCTGGCCAAAGCGGACAGCGATATCGCCCAGCTGTATGACGAACGCCTGGTTGAGCCGGGACTGAAACATTTGGGTACCCATCTGCGCGACCTATTGTCGCAGGCGTGCAAAGTGGTGCTGGGGCTGACCGGTCAGGATCAACTGCTGGCGCACAGCCCCGAAACCCTGGAATTCATCAGCCTGCGCAACACCTACCTCGATCCTCTTCATCTATTGCAGGTGGAGCTGTTGGCGCGCTCTCGCGCACAGGATGCGACGCTGGACGGCCCCCTTGCGCAGGCACTGCTGGTGTCTGTCGCGGGAATCGCCGCCGGGCTGCGCAACACAGGCTGACGCAAAACGCTCGGCGCTCGGGCGGCACTGAGCCTGTAGCCCTGGCGCGAGGTGGATTGGAAACGGCGCTTGCTCATCCGGTTGCGCCGTGTCCCGAGGGCTTGCTAAACGCCAGCAAGCTACCGATTTATCTGGGGTTACTGCGACTTTTGGCGGCTTGTGCCACCTGTGTCGGCTGTGTATCTTGATCAGCCTTTGGCCGTTGGGTCAGTATTTCTTATTTTTAGATTGGCCCCACGAGGCGAATCCGACGACATCTTTATAAAAATTGAGGAGCACAACAATGCGCGTGATTCTGCTGGGAGCTCCCGGGGCCGGTAAAGGTACTCAGGCAAAGTTCATCACCGAAAAATTCGGCATCCCGCAAATTTCCACCGGCGACATGCTGCGCGCAGCGGTCAAGGCTGGCACCGACCTGGGCCTGAAAGCCAAGAGTGTCATGGACAGCGGCGGCCTGGTCTCCGATGACCTGATCATCGGCCTGATCAAGGATCGTCTGTCGCAGCCCGACTGCGCCAATGGCGTACTGTTCGACGGCTTTCCACGCACCATTCCTCAAGCCGAAGCACTGCTGGCCGCCGGCCTGACCATCGACAACGTGGTCGAAATCAAGGTCGACGACGAAGAGATCGTTCAACGTATTTCCGGCCGTCGTGTCCATGAAGGCTCGGGCCGTGTCTATCACGTGATCTACAACCCGCCTAAAACCGAAGGCCTGGACGATGTGACCGGCGAGCCGCTGGTGCAGCGCAAGGACGACGTTGAAGCCACCGTGCGCCATCGTCTGTCGGTCTACCACTCGCAGACCAAGCCGCTGGTGGATTTCTACGAAAAGCTCGAAACCAAGAATGGCAAGCCCAAGTGCAGCCATATCGAAGGCGTAGGCTCGGTTGAAGCCATCACCGCCAAGGTGCTGGAAGCGTTGAGCTGATCACACGATCGGTGCAGTGAACGACGGCCCGCTTGCGGGCCGTAGTTGTTTATAATGCGGCACTTTTTTGCACACACCCTGGAAACCCCGATGAGCACCTTGCTGGCCCTGGATACCGCCACTGAAGCCTGTTCAGTCGCTTTGCTGCATGACGGCAAGGTGCTGACTCACTACGAGGTGATTCCGCGCCTGCACGCTCAGCGCCTCTTGCCCATGATCAAAGACCTGCTGGCCGAGGCGGGTGTCAGCCTGTCGGCGCTGGACGCGATCGCGTTCGGTCGCGGGCCGGGTGCCTTCACCGGTGTGCGGATCGCTATCGGCGTGGTGCAAGGCCTGGCGTTCGGTCTGGACCGTCCGGTGCTGCCGGTCTCCAACCTGGCGATGCTGGCGCAGCGGGCCTACCGCGAGCATGGCGCCCATCAGGTGGCGGCCGCCATTGATGCGCGCATGGACGAGGTCTACTGGGGTTGCTATCAGGCGACCGCCGGGGAAATGCGCCTGGCGGGCAGCGAAGCGGTACTGCCCCCGGAGCAGGCGGCCTTGCCGGCGGATATGGGCGGCGACTGGTTTGGCGCAGGCACCGGATGGGGTTATGCCGAGCGCATTCCCGTGACGCTGACCGGCGCCGATGCCGAGATGCTGCCCCATGCACAGGATTTGCTGACGTTGGCCACCTTCGCCTGGCAGCGCGGCGAAGCGATCATCGCCGACCAGGCCCAGCCGGTTTATCTGCGGGACAAAGTGGCCACCCCGAAAGCGCGATAACCGCTGTGTGCGTGTCGGAGTGAGGCTCGCCCGCGAAGCTTCTGATCCATTCACCTCAGCAAAAACTTCGCGGGCAAGCCTCGCTCCAACCTGCACACACGCCATTAATGCGACCCAAGTCACACGCTTCACGACCGTTCGGCAATAAAAGCGCATTTTCTGCCCGTGTTTTTAAACATTAGGTAATAAGTGTGGTCTAGTTAACGTCCACAGGTTTGCTTAATGCTGGCCTGTGAGATTAAATTGCCACTACGAGACGCCGAGTAAGTATCGATGCGCATCACTGGTCCTTCCCAACAGTCGTACCCCGTCAAACGCAAACCGCGTAAAGGTTCTGCGCAGGTCGACGCCAGCTTTGAAGAAGACAGTGTTATCGAGGTCGTTGCGCAGCCGTCGTCCCGTAGAGGTGGCACCACGGCCAACGTACCGGCCCGCCAGCAAGACATCATCTTCCCCCGCGCCATGAGTGCTCGAGTGGCCTACGCGTTGAGCAGCTACCTGACGACATCCACGTTTGGCGACTGGGACCTTGAGGTCGCAGGACTCGATCTGCACGTTTGAACACCGCCCACCCGCCTTACTACCTCGGTTGCCCGTCCTGGAGTGAAAACGCCTGGCGCCAGTCGCTGTACCCCGAAGATGCCCGCCCCACCGATTTCCTCGCGCTGTATGCCCAGGTGTTCAACGCCGTGGAAGGCAACACCACGTTTTACGCCAGCCCTTCGCCGGGCACGGTGCAGCGCTGGGCTGACGTGATGCCCGAGCACTTTCGCTTCACGGCCAAGTTTCCCCGTGACATCAGCCACGGTGGCGACCTGCGCGATCATTTGGTCGAGGTGGAGAACTTCGTCCAATTGCTCGCGCCGCTGGGCCCGCGAATTGCCCCGCTCTGGCTGCAGCTGTCGGCAAGCTTCACGCCGTCGCGCCTGGGTGAACTGGCGGCGTTCATCGATGCGCTGGAGCGGCCGCTGGCGGTGGAAGTGCGCCACCTGGCGTTCTTCGACAAAGGCGATGACGAGAAATACCTCAATCGCCTGCTGCTGGACCGTGGGGTGGAGCGCATCTGTCTGGACTCCCGTCCGCTGTTCAGCTGCTTCTCCACCGAGCCTGCCGTGCTGCTCGCGCAGTCGAAAAAACCCAAAGTCCCGCCCCGACCTGCTGCCCTGACCCAATTCCCGCAAGTGCGCTTCATTGGCCGACCTGAGCTTGAGGCCAACGACAGCTACATCGAACAGTGGGCGCAAAAAGTCGCGGGCTGGATCGAGGAAGGACGTACGCCCTATGTGTTCCTGCACACCCCGGACAACCTCCAGGCACCGGATCTGGCGCGACGTTTTCATCAGCAACTGATGACGCTGCTGCCCGGACTGCCTGCGCTGCCCGAGCTGGATCGCGGGCCACAGGTCGAACAGCTCGGTCTGCTCTGAGTAACGATTGGCAACGTATCCCACTGAACTGCTGTGTAGGAAAGTGCACTACTGTGTGCCATCCCGATCCTCAGAGGCCGAACCCATGGAACCGTCACAGCTTCTCCGCGCCCACGCTTTTAAAGCCCTGCATGAGCGTCAAGGGGCATTTGTCATTCCCAACCCGTGGGACGCGGGTTCGGCAAAGATGCTCGCTGCCATGGGTTTTCAGGCGTTGGCCACCACCAGTGCAGGGCTGGCGTTTGTCTTGGGAAGGGCGGACGCTGAAGGGGCGCTAAACCGCGATGAATCGTTGGCCAATATTGCGACCATTGTGTCCGCCACCCCACTGCCGGTGGCGGCGGACCTGGAGAACTGTTTCGCCGATACGCCGCAAGGTTGCGCAGACACCTTGTTGAAAGCGGCCGCCACCGGCATCGTTGGTGGCTCCATCGAGGATGCCAGCGGCCAGGCGGATGCACCGATTTATGACTTCGAACTGGCGGTCGCGCGGGTCAAGGCGGCGGTCGCAGCAGCTCGCAGCTTGCCATTCCCGTTCATGCTCACGGCCCGTGCGGAAAACCTTTTGCACGGCCGCGCCGATCTGCACGACACCATCAAACGCCTGGAAGCCTACGCTGACGCAGGCGCAGACGTGCTATACGCCCCAGGCCTGCGCACCCGCGAAGACGTTATCGCCGTCGTGCGTGCGGTCGCGCCGAGACCGGTGAACGTGTTGATGGGATTAGGCGGGGTAACGCTGAGCGTGGCGGACTTGGCCGATTGCGGGGTCAAGCGCATCAGCGTCGGTTCGTCACTGGCTCGCGCGGCGTGGGGCGGTTTCTACCGCGCTGCCGAAGAGATCCGCACCGCAGGCACGTTCAGCTACGCGCAGGATGCGCTGCCGTTCGATCATCTGAACAAGCTGTTTAAAGGCTAACGGTGCGCGGTTCTTGGGTATTTCTGCTGTTGCTGTTGGCCTGTGGGGCGGCGGCGGTTTCGGTGTGGCGAGGCTGGCTGGACGTGCCGCCGCGCTTCAATCCCTGGGCGCCGCTGGATGTGCGGGACGCGCCGAATCTGCTGACGACCTACAAACTGGCGCGGCTTCGGGACGATCCGGCGCTGTGCGATCAGGCGTTGCGCACGTCATCCCTGCGCTTCAGTCATCAGGCCGACAGCCCGGCCGACGCCAAATGCCCGCTCACCAACACGCTACGGATTCAGGGGGGTGATGTGGCCCTCAGCAGCAGTTTTCTCGCCAGTTGTCCGCTGGCGGTGGCGTATGCGCTGTTTGATATTCACGCGCTGCAACCGGCGGCGCAGCAGGTGTTCGGGCAGAAGGTGACGCAGGTCGATCATCTCGGCAGCTTCGCCTGTCGCAATGTCTACGGACGGGCGCAAGGGCGGCTCAGCCAGCACGCGACTGCCAATGCGCTGGACATCGCGGGGTTTCGGCTTGCGGACGGTCAGCGGGTTTCGGTGCTCAAGGACTGGAAGACTGAAGGCGATGACGCGCGCTTTCTCAGGCTGGTGCGGGACGGGGCGTGCAAACACTTCAACACCGTGCTCAGCCCGGATTACAACGCGGCGCATCGTAATCACTTTCACGTGGATATGGGGGGATGGCGGGTGTGTCGGTGAGTCGCGCAGGTAGTTTTTGTAGGAGCGCGCTTGCCCGCGAATTGCGGTGGGTCAGAACAGAAGATGTTGGCTGAGAGTAAGCAATCGCGGGCAAGCGCGCTCCTACAAGTGAAGCGATCCTGCGGGTGACTCTAAAGCCGCTTCGCCAACAAGTTGGCTCCTACAGCGGCGAGTGTTTTGTCAGATGGAGCGGGCGGTTCCCGAAGATCAAGCCGCCAAGCGCAGATTCTGCAACACCACCGGCCGTGCCCAGCCGTTGTCGAAGTCCAGATTGCGCTGTTGTTCGATCATTTCGCTCACGCTGAACGGTTCGGCAGGCTTGTCGGCCAGGTCCCATTCCAGCTCGGCGATGGGCAGGAACAGCGCGCGTGGCTCAGGGCCGGGACCGGGTATGACGCTGTCGTCATACGGCGCCAGCACGGTAGGGCGCACCCAGCTGCTGTCGAATTCCAGGTTGCGCTGTTGCTCGATCAACTCGCTGGCGCTGAACGGTGCGGCGGGTTTGTCAGCCAGGTCCCACTCCAATTCTGCGATCGGCAGAAACAGCGGTTCAGGCGGGTTGCGCTCGGTGTCCTGCACCGGTAACGCTCGTTGGTCGACGATCTTGTCCAGTGTTGTCCCGCCAGCCAGAGGCTCAACGGTTGTGCTGTCCGTCGTCGTTTGGAGCTGGAACGCCGGGGCTTCGCCCGCGGTGTCGTCGATCTCCTGCGCCATCGCCCGCGCGAATGCATCCTGCCAGAGCTGCGTGACGCCGCTCAAGGTCTGGGTATTGCGTACGCTGTAGTCGCCAACGTACGTCAAGTAACCTAGGGAGGATGATTGCTGAATGTCTGACATAGCGCTCAGTACATACCGTGGGTTCTGGCAAAATGCCGGATACTTTTGTTATCGGCAGTCGTTGCCAATCATTAAGAAAATTTGGGCGTGTGGACACAATGAGTGAGCAACAAGCGGGCAGCCGCATTCGGGTCCAGGCGCTGAGCGTCGACGGGCAGGCGCAGGCCGAGCAATGGGCGCAGCGCCTGGGGTTGCCATTGGACGACGCCGAGGCCGATTTTGCCCTGCAGGTGACCGAGGCCGGCCTGCAATTGCAGCAGTTGAGTGAAGAGGCGCCGGGGGCGGTGCGGGTGGATTTCGTCGAAGGCGCGGTGGCCCATCGACGTTTGTTCGGTGGCGGCAGCGGCCAGATGATCGCCAAGGCCGTGGGCATCCAGCCGGGCGTGCGGCCCAGGGTACTCGACGCAACGGCGGGGCTGGGCAAGGACGCGTTCGTGCTGGCGAGCCTGGGGTGCGAGATGAGCCTGATCGAACGTCAGCCCATCATCGCCGCGCTGCTGGAAGACGGCCTCGCCCGGGGACGACGGGACCGGGAGGTCGGGTCGATCATCAGCCAGATGCGCCTGTTGACCGGCAATGCCATCGAGCTGATTCGCGCCTGGGAAGGGGAGCCGCCGCAGGTGATCTACCTCGACCCGATGTTTCCCCACCGAGAGAAAACCGCGTTGGTGAAGAAGGAAATGCGCCTGTTCCGGCCCCTGGTCGGTGATGATCTCGACGCGCCGGCGTTGCTCGAAGCGGCGTTGGCCCTGGCGACCCACCGCGTTGTGGTCAAACGTCCGCGCAAAGCGCCCTGCATCGATGGCCCGAAACCGGGTTATGCACTGGATGGCAAATCCAGTCGCTACGATATCTACCCGAAGAAGGCGTTGAAGTCGTAGGGCAATTGCGCTGCCGTGCGTGGGCCCTTGTTGGAGCGAGGCTTGCTCGCGAATGGGGGGTGTCAGTGGATGAATGCGTAGTTGGCAAAACGCCTTCGCGGGCAAGCCTCGCTCCAACGGGGTCCATATGGCATCCCTTCCTGGTATCAAAAGAGCAGCCCGTTCGGATAGTTTCCCGATCGACGCTCGGCCACTACCATCTTCCCGTTCTTGGCCACGGTGCCGACAGGGAAGCAATCATGAGCGAAATGGATGATCTGGCCGCGTTCGCGATGCTGGTTCAAGCGAACAGTTTTACCCTCGCCGCGCAATGGCTGGACACCAGCACCAGCCAGCTGTCCAAACGCATCAGCAAGCTGGAAAAAAGCTACGGCGTGCGCCTGTTACACCGCACCACCCGCAGCCTGACGCTGACCTCCGCCGGCGCCATTCTGTTGCCCGAAGCGCGTGCACTGGTGGTGCAGCGGGACCGGGTGCGCGACGCTATGGCTTACCTGAGCGACAGCGTGTCCGGCGTCGTACGCCTCACGGTGCCGGTGGGGCTGGGGGAAAGTTTATTCGAGGGGCTGCTGGCGGGGTTCGCGGACAGCTACCCGCAGCTGCAGGTGGAAATGGACCTCACGGACGATTTCAGGGACTTGCGCCGCGACGGGTTTGACCTGGGCATTCGCTCCAGCGTCGGGATCGACGAGCGTCTGGTGGCCCTGCCGCTGGTGGCGCTGCAGGACGTGACCTGCGCCAGCCCGGCCTACGTGGAGCGGTTTGGCGCACCGCAATCGCCCGAGGAGCTGCGGGCCCATCGCTGTCTGCTTCAGCGCCATTTCGGCGGTCGCGAATCCTGGGTGTATCACCAGCATCACGAAGTGCAGCGGGTCCCTGTCAGGGGGATGTTCGCCAGCAATCACCGTGGGCTGTTGAAGCGGGCGGTGCTGAACGGGTCAGGCATTGCCCGATTGCCGTCCTGCATGATCCATGAAGAGCTCGCCGATGGGCGCCTGTACACGCTGCTGCGCGATTACCAGACACCCACCTCGTCGCTGTTTCTGGTGCATCCGTTCGAGGGGCAGTTGCCGCGCAGAACGCAAGTCGTCGCCGACTACCTGACCCAGTGGTTTGAGAGATCGGGTCAGGTGCAGGAGAATTTCAGCTAAATACAGCGGCGGGTTACTTCAGGTTCCCGCTCAGGAATTGCTGCAACCGTTCGCTCTTCGGATTGCCTAGCACTTCGTCCGGGTGGCCCATTTCCTCGACCTGGCCCTGGTGCAGGAACACCACTTGATTGGCCACTTTGCGCGCGAAACCCATTTCGTGGGTCACCAGGATCATGGTCCGGCCTTCTTCAGCCAGCCCTTGAATCACTTTCAGTACTTCACCCACCAACTCCGGGTCGAGGGCTGAGGTGGGCTCGTCGAACAGCATGATTTCCGGTTCCATCGCCAGGGCGCGGGCGATGGCGACACGCTGCTGCTGGCCCCCGGACAGAAACGCCGGGTATTGATCCGCGACACGTGCCGGCAGGCCGACCTTGTCCAGGTACTTGCGGGCGCGCGCCTCGGCTTCGACCTTGGACACCCCCAGCACCCGGCGCGGGGCCATGGTGATGTTTTCCAGCACCGTCATGTGGCTCCACAGATTGAAGTGCTGGAACACCATCGCCAGCCGCGTGCGGATGCGTTGCAACTCGGCCGGGTCCGCCACGCGCATGCCACCGACATCGCTGACCATGCGCACTTGCTGGCCATCCAGGCTCATGGCGCCGTCGTTGGGTTGTTCGAGAAAGTTGATGCAGCGCAGGAACGTACTCTTGCCCGAGCCACTGGCGCCGATCAGGCAGATCACGTCGCCCACGTTGGCCTTGAGCGACACGCCCTTGAGCACCTGATGGTCGCCGTAGCTTTTATGCAGGCCGTCGATGGTCAGTTTGTACATGACTGGCAATCCTTAAGGTGAAAGTAGGTAGCCGCTGCGGTAGGCCTCGACACCGGCGATATGGGCAACGACCATACCGGCCGTGGCCATGCGGCGCAGGGAGCGAGCGTACATCAGGCCGGGGTTGAGCGCGTGAATAGGCGTGACCGCATCGCTGATCGGGTCGATGACCTCGGCGAGCAACTGCCCCGCTTCAACGTGCTCGCCCGGCTGGGCGCAAAATACCAGCAGGCCGCCGGCCGGCGTGGCAACCGGTTCGACCGCCGCCAGTGGCGTGGCCGGGTACAACAGTTGCGGTTGATCCTCGGGTTCGCCGGCAATGGCGCCGTAGTGCATCAGGTAACTGATGATCGCCTGACTGTCGCGGCTGCCAAGTGCGTGATTGACGTCGCCCTGGCCGCGCAACTCCAGGGTCACTGAAAAGCTGCCCAGCGGCAGATCGAAGCGGCCGGTGAAGCGCTGCTGCAACTGCCACCACACCAGCGTGAAGCACTCGTCGAAAGACTGGCCGCCGGAGTCGGTCGCCAGCAGGCTCGCCTGGGAACCCAGATAGCGCGACAGCGCCTCGACCTGCGGCCAGGCTTCGGGCGTGGTGTAGAGATGTTCCACCGCTTCGAAATCGCAATGCAGGTCCAGCACCATATCGGCGTCACAGGCCAGGCGCTGCAGCGTCAGGCGCTGGGATTCCAGCTGGGTCGCGGGGACGCGGGCGTTGAGCGCGGCGAGTAACGTCGTGCGGATCAACTGCACGTTGTGCGCGTTGTGGTCGGTCAGTGACGATTCGATTTCATCGCCCACCTGCTGGCTCAAATCGACGAACCAGCGGTTGAAGTTCTGCCCGCTCTCCAGGTCGTATCGACCCAACGGGATGTCCATCAGCACCTGTTCCAGGCCAATGGGGTTGGCCACCGGGACCACCACGATTTCACCCAGCAGTTGACCGGCATTTTCCAGCTCGGCCAGCCGCTGCTTGAGGTACCAGGCCACCAGCATGCCGGGCAACTCATCGGCGTGCAGGGACGCCTGGATGTAGATTTTGCAGGCGCCGTTTTCCGGGCCGTAGTGAAAACTGTGAATCTGCCGCGCCGTGCCTGGCACCGGCGCCAGCAAATCATGGGTCTGGTGTCGCATTGAAAAGTCCTGGTGAGGCGCGCCGGTGAGACGCCGCCTTAGTGAGAGGGGCCGAGAAACGCCAGCCAGCGGCGCTCTGCGAGTCGGAACAGGCCGACCAGAATGAAGGTAATCGCCAGGTAGATCAGCGCCGCGATGCCAAACGACTGGAACGTCAGGAAGGTCGCCGAGTTGGCGTCGCGCGCTACTTTCAGGATGTCGGGCACCGTGGCGGTGAAGGCTACGGTGGTCGAGTGCAGCATCAGAATCACTTCGTTGCTGTAATACGGCAGCGAGCGACGCAGGGCCGACGGCATGATGACGTAGGCATACAGCTTCCAGCCTGTCAGACCGTACGCCTTGGCCGCTTCGACTTCGCCGTGATTCATGCTGCGGATCGCGCCGGCAAAAATCTCGGTGGTGTAGGCGCAGGTGTTCATGGCGAAGGCGAGGATGGTGCAGTTCATGGCATCGCGAAAGAACGCGCCGAGCATGGGCTGCTCACGCACAGCAGCGATGCTGTAAATGCCGGTGTAGCAAATCAGCAGCTGGATATACAGCGGCGTCCCGCGGAACAGGTAAGTGTAGAACTGCACCGGCCAGCGCACGGCGGGGTTGCGCGACACGCGGGCAATGGACAGCGGAATCGAGACGATGAAGCCAATGGCGATGGACGCGCTCAGCAACCACATCGTCATGGCCAGACCGGTGATGTTCTGGCCGTCGGTGTACAGAAACGCGCGCCAGTATTCCTGAAGCAACTCAATCATCGTTGCGCCTCCCGGCTGCCCGCTGCGTAACGCCGTTCAGCCCAGCGCAGTGCGAAGTTGGATGCACTGGTGATCAACAGGTAGATCAGCGCCGCGAGCACCAGAAAGTAGAACAGTTGATACGTGCTTTTGCCGGCGTCCTGCGCCGCTTTCACCAGATCGGCCAGGCCGATGATCGACACCAGAGCCGTGGCCTTGAGCACCACTTGCCAGTTGTTACCGATCCCGGGGAGCGCGAAACGCATCATCTGCGGGAACACCACGTAGCGAAAACGCTGGCTGCGGGACAAGCCGTAAGCGGTGCAGGCTTCGACCTGACCACGGGGCACCGCGAGGATTGCGCCACGGAAGGTTTCGGTGAAGTACGCGCCGTAAATGAAACCCAGGGTGATGACGCCCGCGCTGAAAGGATCGATTTCGATGTAGTCCCATTCCATCGCGTCGGTCAGGGTACTCAGCCAGGTTTGCAGGCTGTAGAAGATCAACAGCATCAGCACCAGATCGGGCACGCCACGAATCAGGGTCGTGTAGACCTGAGCGGGTACTCGCAGGAGGGCGGATTTGGAGAGTTTGGCACTGGCGCCGAGCAGGCCGAGCACGATGCTCACCAGCAGCGACATCAGGGAGAGTTTGATGGTCATCCAGGTGCCTTCGAGCAACAGCGGGCCGAAGCCTTTCAAGCTGAATGCTGACAGTCCCAGGTTTTGCAGGAGGGTTTCGAACATGTGCAACCTATACAGTCAATAAAACGCCCGTTGTCAGCGGGGGCATTCTCGCTGAAATCAACGGGCGTTTGTTTTCTTATTTACCGCTGTACAGATTCAGATCGCCGAAGTGCTTTTTCTGGATCTCGGCGTATTTGCCGTCGTCGTGTAACGCTTTGATACCTTTGTCCAAAAGCGCTTTCAGGTCTTTGTTACCTTTGGAGATACCGATGGCGGTTTTGGCCGGCAGCAGTGGGCTGTCGATGGGCTTGCTGACTTCGTAGCCGGCGCCTTGTGGCGACTTCAGGAAGCCCAGCTCAGCTTGCAGCATGTCTTGAACGGAGGCGTCGAGACGGCCCGATACCAGGTCGGCGTAAACCTGATCCTGGTTAGCGTAGGCCTGGGTTTTCACGCCTGCCTTGTCCAGCACGGCCTTGGCGTAGGCTTCCTGGATGGTGCCTTGCTCGTAGCCGACGGTTTTGCCTTTGAGCGAGGCCGGGTCTTCAGTGAAGCCAGCGCCTTTCTTGAACACCAGCGACGTCGGGCCGGAGAACAGTTCGTTTGAGAAGTCGATGACCTTCGAACGGGCCTCGGTGACGGTCATCGAGGAGATAACGCCGTCGAACTTGTTGGCTTTCAGGCCAGGGATCATGCCGTCGAAATCGCTCTCGACCCACTTGCACTTGACCTTCAGCTCAGCACAGATCGCGTTGCCCAGATCGATGTCGAAGCCTACCAGGCTGCCGTCAGCGGCTTTCGATTCAAAAGGTGCGTAGGAAGGATCGACGCCAAAACGCAGCTCCTTGTATTCCTTGGCCATTGCATTACCAGCGGCCAGACAGATGGCGAGTGCAGAAAGGGTCAGCCATGCTTTTTTCATCGTTCAGTCCTTAAAACCAAATTGAGCGTTGGGAACACGCGAAGGCTTGCTACCGGCGAGTGCCAGACGGCAAATAGACAGCAATTTCCGAACCAAAGATACAAACGTGCGTTTTAAATGTACGCCGTTGTCGCAATGATGACTTTGCGCCATCTTTTGCGCATTTTGGGCGCCGTCAAATGCAGGGAGAGTATCTACATTGGGGCAGCGACGCCTTTTCTCACTCTGTAGGAGCGCGCTTGCCCGCGATTGCGGTGTAACAGGTTGGCCTAATGGTGGGTGAACAAATGCCATCGCGGGCAAGCGCGCTCCTACTCCGACCAAACTGGTGCGCTCGAACATGAGCGCCCCAAAACGGTGCTCAGCTTAGCAAGTCCTGCAACGTCGCCAGGCTGTCGGCTTCGGCCACCGGCTTGTCCTGCCGCCACCGAAGCATCCGCGGAAACCGCACCGCAATCCCGCTTTTATGCCGTTTGGACAGGGCGATGCCTTCAAAGCCCAGCTCAAACACCAGCGTCGGCGTGACACTGCGCACCGGGCCGAATTTCTCGACGGTGGTCTTGCGAATGATTGCATCGACTTTGCGCATTTCCTCATCGGTCAGGCCGGAATACGCCTTGGCGAAGGGCACGAGGGTCCGTTCGCTGGCCTCTTCGGGGCCGTCCCACACGGCGAAGGTGTAGTCGCTGTACAGGCTGGCGCGCCGACCATGACCGCGCTGGGCATAAATCAACACCGCGTCGACGCTGAAGGGGTCGACTTTCCACTTCCACCAGACACCCATGTCCTTGGTACGCCCCACGCCGTACATGGAGTCCCGGGCCTTGAGCATCATGCCTTCAACGCCGAGGCTACGTGATGCCTCGCGCTGTTTGCCCAGGTCCAGCCAGTCCTTGCCGCTGAGCACCGGGGAGGGCAGCAGCACCGGGCTCTGGCAGGTGTGAATCAGGGTTTCCAGTTGCGCGCGGCGCTCATGTTGCGGGCGGCTGCGCCAGTCATGCTCCTGCCATTCCAGCAGGTCGTAGGCGAGGATCACCACCGGCACGTCTTCGAGAATCTTCTTGCCCAGGGTCTTGCGGCCGATGCGCTGTTGCAGCAAAGCGAAGGGCTGAACCGATGGGGACGCGACATCGGGTGTGCCGGGGGCCAGGGATTCGAGGGCGAACCCTTCGGCATTTTCGGCCTCGATCACCGGCGCTTTCCACACCACGATCTCGCCGTCGATCACCGTGCCGTCCGGCAGGCACTGGGTCAGGCTGTGCAGTTCGGGGAAGCGTTCGGTGACCAGCTCTTCGCCCCGGGACCAGATCCACAGGCGGCCTTCACGCTTGACGATCTGCGCGCGGATGCCGTCCCACTTCCATTCCACTTGCCAGTTCTCCGCCGGCCCGAGCAGGGTCTCGAACTGATCCACCGGCTGCTGCAAGGCGTGGGCGAGAAAGAACGGATACGGCTGGCCGCCCCGTTGCGCGTGTTCGTCGGCGGATTCGGCGGCGATCAGTTTCAGGTAGCCCTCGGCACTGGGCCGATGAGACAAGTCGGTGTAACCCACCAGCCGCTGCGCGACGCGTTTGCTGTCGATATCGGCCAGCGCGGCGAGGGCGCGCGTCACCAGCAACTTTGACACGCCAACCCGGAAACTGCCGGTGATCAGCTTCAGGCACACCATCAGGCTGAGGCGATCCAGCTGCGCCCAGAACATCGGCAGCCGCGCCATCAACTCTTCCGGTGGCAGGCCGCGCAAGGGCAGCAGTTTGTTTTCCATCCACGTTGCCAGGCCTTCGTCAGAACTGTGTTCGGCCTCGGGCAACAGCAGCGACAGCGTTTCGGCGATGTCGCCCACCGCCTGATAACTTTCCTCGAACAACCATTCCGGGAGCGCCGACAAGGTGATCGCCTGTTCCCTGAGCAGGCGAGTCGGCACCAGTTGCCGAGGCCGACCGCCGGACAGAAAGTACACCGCCCACGCCGCATCTTCCGGCGCTGCAGCGGCAAAATACTGCTGCATGGCCGCCAGTTTGGCGTTGCTTGACGTCGTGGCATCTAGCATCGAATACAGCTCAGCGAACGCCTTCATGCCTGGGCCTCGTCGGCAGGTTCGGGCGTGACGGGGGTCTCGTCTTCCTCAGCGCCGTATTCGGTAGTGAAGCCTTGCGCGTCGAGGCCTAATTCTCGCAGATAACGCACCAGAATCGCTACTGAGCCATGGGTCACCATCACCCGCTCTGCGCCGGTGTTTTCAATCGCCCACAACAGCCCGGGCCAGTCGGCGTGATCGGACAGGACAAAACCCCGGTCCACACCGCGCCGACGTCGCGGGCCGCGCAGCATCATCCAGCCGCTGGCGAACGCATCGCTGAATTCGCCGAAGCGCCGCATCCACGTGCTGCCGCCAGCGGAGGGCGGCGCAATGATCAATGCCTGACGCAGTACCGGGTCGGTCTTTTTGAAGTCGCCGGCGTATTGCGTTTCGGGGATGCGAATGCCGGCTGCGCGGTAGACGCGGTTCAGCGGTTCCACCGCGCCATGGACCAGAATCGGGCCGATGCTGGGGTCGATGCCGTGCAGGATGCGTTGCGCCTTGCCGAAGGAGTAGGCGAACAGCACGCTGGCCTTGCCCACGGCGGCGTTGGCGCGCCACCAGTCGTTGATGCCGGTGAAGATTTCAGACTGCGGCTGCCAACGGTAAATCGGCAGGCCGAAGGTGGATTCGGTGATGAACGTGTGGCAACGCACCGGCTCAAACGGCGCGCACGTGCCATCTGGTTCGACTTTGTAATCGCCGGACGCCACCCAGACTTCGCCTTCGTATTCCAGACGCACCTGAGCCGAGCCCAGGACGTGACCGGCCGGGTGCAGGCTCAGCTTCACGCCGTGGTGGGTGATGCTTTCGCCGTATTCAAGGGTTTGCAGGTTGATGTCCTGACCCAGTCGCGAACGCAGGATGCCTTCCCCGGGTGCTGCGGCCAGGTAGTGTTTGTTGCCGGTGTGCGCGTGATCGCCATGGCCGTGGGTGATGACCGCGCGTTCCACCGGACGCCACGGGTCGATATAGAAATCACCGGGTGGGCAGTACAAACCTTCGGGGCGGGCGACGACAAGATCCATGGGATAACCAGATGGAGGGGCTTGTCAGTTATGAGCGGGAGGGGCGGGTGATCGTTCCCCTTTTCAACATCTGATGATCGCGCTGTGGGAGGGCGCTTGCTCGTGATGAGCATGCCTACGTGGATTGCTCTTTGTAGGAGCGCCCTTGCCCGCGAAGGCGTTGTGTCAGTCACCATCATCGTTTCTGACACACCCTGATCGCGGGCAAGCGCGCTCCTACAGGAATCGATGAACGTGCGTACGCTCATCGGTGGCTTTACTTCCCGGGCGTCAACGTCAACCGCGCTTTGCCATACACCTTCTCGAAGTTCTGCGGCTGCATCGGGATCGACAGGTACTGGCCCTTCAGCCAAGGCTCGATGCCATCGGCATAATTCGGGCTGGCGGGGTTGCCGGATTGGCCTGCGCCGTTCTGGCTCATCATCGGCTCCTGCTGCGAGAAGTCGACGATGAGGCGCAAGGTCGTAGCCTGCACGGCGTCGAAGTCCTGACCCCAGCGATAGCCCGACGCGTTCAGCGTGGTGTGATCGCCGCCCGCTGCCACAGGGCCCTTGACCACTTCGGCTTTGCTGCCGCCCAGTGCTGCGGCCAACTGCGCGCTTTGGCTGGTCCAGCTGTAACGGTGCAGTTTGCCCCACTGCCACGCCTTGTGGTCGGCGCCCAACAGGCTGTCGCCGGAAGTGATCGCCGCTGCCAGACTGCGCGCCAGAATGGCCGGTTTGTCTTCCTTCTGCGGGGTTTTTACGTCATCCCAATACGGACTGTCCTCACGCCCCAGCAGGTGATCGGCCTGTGCCGAGTAGGACAGTTCGGCATCCTGCACCAGTGCTTTCCACGCCAGGCTGCTTTCCGGCCCCAGCTCATCGAGGAAAATCTGCCTGGCGCTTTCTTGCAGGAACAGCTCGTACACCGCGGCATCGGACGACGTCGGCGACAGTTTGCCGTCGAATGCCATCAGCCGGGTGTAAGCCTCCCGGGCTTTGTCTCGCTCTGGCGCGGGCAGGGCATCGATGGCCTTCTTCAGCGGCTGGGACATGCCAGGCGCCTCGAACATCTTCTTCAGCTTGGCTGCAAATGTTGTGGTCTGGTCGTATTGCATGGCGATGGTGCTGCGGCTGTCTTGCTTGCCGCTGTTAGCCAATGCTGCCATGCGCTCGGCACGTTCAGGGTAATCCCATGAATTGGACAGCTGCATGCCGTAACCCTTGGGCACCGTGCGGTTGTTGGCGTTACCGATCCAGCCCGATTGCGGGGCCTGATCGTAGGGATGCAGCATCGCGTCGGCGAACCCGTCCCAGTCGAAACGGCTGTCCCAACCCGGCGACGGCATCAAGCCCAGGCCTTCACGGCGGTTCGGGTATTTACCGGTGACCTGCCAGCCAACGTCGGATGCATCGGCGAACACCATATTCAGCGTGATCGCTCGGACCTCGCGGGTGGTGTCGAACGCACGCTCCACGCTTTGAGCGCGGGTCAGGTCAAACAGGGCATCGAGTGTCTTGTCGTCTTTGGCGTCCGGGGTCTGCAGCACCACGCCCAGCCCCGCGCCTGCCTGCGCAGCACTGCCGTTGAGCAGGGCGCCGTGGCGGGTGGCATAGGCCGCTTCACGCACCGGGCGCTGACCTTTGACGAAATAGGTTTCCTCATGGGCGGCAGCGGCCAGCCATTTGCCGTCAGCCATGTACATCAGGCGATTGTTTTCGCGTTTAATCTTTTCCAGGAACAGGTCCTGGTTGTCGCCCAGTGCCGGGCCCATGCCCCACGCCAGCTTGCCGTTGAAACCCGACAGGACCAGCGGCAGACCGGCCACGGTCACCCCGGCAGCCTGATACTTCGGCGCGCGGATCTGCACGACATTCCACAGCGATGGCAAGGTGGTCGGCAGTTGACTGTCGGTGGCCAGCAGACTTTTGCCGGCCCGCGCGCGCGGTGGCGCGACGACCCAGTTGTTCGAAGCGGCCACGCCCAGCAGGTTGAGGTCGGACAGCTGCAGCGCTGCCTTGTCCAGATCGGAGAGGCCCGGCAGTTGCGTGCCGAGGTTCAGCCCGGCGAGCTTTTCGGCTTCGGCGACGGGCAGTTCTTCGTCCGGGTAGGTCGGCAGCAGCCAGGCCAGTTTGTCGGCACCGACCTTCTGCGCCAGCACCAGCGAGGAAATTTCTTCCTGCAGGTTCACCGACAGGCTGAAGTTCAGCAGGCTGAAGATCAGCGCCGAATCCTCAGGCTTCCAGTATTCCGGTTTGTAGCCCGCGTCGGTCAGGTCGGCCGGCAGTTTGTCGCGGTAGCGGAACAGGTAGGCGTTGACCCCGCGCGCATAGACTTCAAAGAAGCGCTTGAGACGCGGCGACGAGGCGGCGTACAGCTCGCCAGCATTCTGCTTGAGGTTGGCCGCGCGCATCATGCGGTCCAGATCGAGGGCGCCGGGGCCTGCGATCTCCGACAGACGACCCTGGGCCAGCAAGCGCATCTGCACCATTTGGCTGATGCGGTCGGTGGCGTGCACATAACCGAGGGTGAACAGCGCGTCGTGGAAGGTGTTGCTCTCAATCAGCGGCATGCCCTGATTGTTGCGTCGCACCGAGACGTTCTGCGCAAGCCCCTTGATGGCGAACACGCCGCTGGTGGGCGCAAGCGTGCTGCTGTCACCCCCATTCAACTGGCAACCGGCAAGGCTCAAAAGCCCCGTCATGGCTGCGGCGACGCCGAACCGGTTTTTGACACATAAAAGGGCTGGCGAGGCCATGTTGAAGCTCCTGCGGGGGAAGGCGTACGAAAGGCGCTACGTTAGTGAGCGGGCAGGCGGCACGCAAGCAGGCAGCAGGAGTTTATTTCGGGAAATGTCGAGCGGGGAGGGTGGGAAAAGTCCACCTGGTGAAACGAAGCGCAAAAAAACGGCCTGATTCACAGGCCGTTGGCAATGCGGGCGGGGATCAGGCGCCGTGGCATTTCTTGAATTTCTTCTCGCTGCCGCAAGGGCATGGGTCGTTGCGGCCTACGTCCTTCAGCGCGTTGCGCACGGGCTCCTGAGGTTCGTGATTGCAGTTCGGGCCGTGGACATGGCCGTGATCGTGATGATGATGTTCATGGGCGTGATCGTGGTCATGGTCGCAATCAGGACCGTGCACGTGGGCTTGCTGGTTCATCGGGTTACTCCGGAATTAAATCGGCGGGGATTATCTCGCCGTTGCGGCCAAGACGCACGCTATGTCCGAATAAAAATCCGGTCTTGAGCTTGCCTTCCAGTCGGTAACGAATAGGCTCTTTGGCATTGCCGAGCATTTTCGAGATGTCCTTGAGGTGCTCCCACAGGTTGGTGCGCACCGGCACCGAGAAGTTTCGATGGCTATGGGCCTTGACGACGAACCAGTCGCTGTACTCGCCTTCGCTCAGCAGGATGTCATTGAGCAGGATCTTGTAACGCAGGCCGCGCACCAATACGCCCGAGTCATTGGGGTTATCGACGCGAAAGCGCAGCTTGAAGTCCTGGCGCAGCAGTTTGGCCTTGACCACGTCGACTTTCATCAGTCGAACGTCAGGGTCCTGGTAACTCCCGGTGATCCAGGTCGAGCACCCGGTCAAACCCAGCAGCATCGCCAGGCCGAGCACTTGTAAAACGCGTGCCTGAGAAAACATTCATTTACTCCCTGTCGGGCTTGAGTCTAGCAATGGACCGATTGAGGGCAACTCGCAGTCTCGTCATGCTGTCTGAGAGAGATGCGTCGAAGGAGTATTGACCCGTGAAGTTATACGAAATTGTATTTTCAGGCCAATTGGTACCCGGGGCTCAGGCAGAGAAGGTTCAGGCCAACCTGGGCAAATTGTTCCAGGCGGACGCTCAGCGCGTGGCGCTGCTGTTTTCAGGGCGGCGTCTGGTGCTCAAGAACAACCTGGATCAGGCCGGTGCCGAGAAATACCGCTCCACCCTGGAACGCGCCGGCGCGTTCGCTGAGGTGGTGCAGATGCCGGCGGAACAAGCGGTTGAAGCGCACGCTAACACCGGGGTCGAGGTGGAGGAGGTCGAACTCGCGCCGCCACCTGACGAGCCTACCTGGACGCGCAAAGCGGCGTCACTGGCCGACCGTCCCAGCAATGGGAATACCGCTCGCAACACTAAAGTCGAGCCGCGGGATGTGTACATGGCCGCGTTTGTGGAAGTCGAGGCGCCGGATTTCTCCATCGCCGAACTGGGCAGCGACGTACAGGAGCCCAAGGCCACTGCAGCAGCGCCTCAACTTGATCTGTCCGGGCTGAGCCTTGCACCTACTGGCAGCGACATCGAATCATTGAAGCGCCCGGCCGCAGGGCCAGTGCCTGATACCTCGCACTTGAGCCTGTCCAAGAACTGAAGCCACGTTTCCCTTTAGGAGCTGCCGAAGGCTGCGATTGCGTTCTGCCTGACACACCGCATCGCAGCCTCGCTTTAGCTCGGCAGCTCCTAAATGGATCATGTTCAGCCGACGTACGCCGCGCAGCATTTCTTGAATTTTTGCGAGCTTGCGCAGGGGCAGGCGTCATTGCGGCCGGCTTTGAACGGCACCGTCGGGTCGATGAAGTACCAGCGGTCCTGATGCTGCACAAACGCTGAGCGCTCGCGATGGCTGTGCTCGCCGGCGTCGTCGTGCCAGCGGGCGGTGAAGGTCACAAACGCGTGCTCGGGTCTGCCGCCGAGTACTTCGGCGGCCTCCACTTCAAGCCCCAGCCAGGTGCTTTGCGCGCTCCATTGACTGATCGCCGCCCGATCAAGGCCGGGGGCTTGCGCAGGTAATGTGGTCGCCACCAGATAATCGATCAACCCCAGCACATAAGCGCTGTAGCGCGAGCGCATCAGTGCTTCGGCGCAGGGCGCGGGCTGGCCGGCGTGGTAATGCCCGCAGCAGGCGTCCAACAGATTGCCGCTGCCGCAGGGACAGGATGAACTGCTCATGAGGCTTTTCTCACCACCAGTATTTGCCGAAGTTTTCCGGATTCGCCCAAAAGCGGGCATTCAGCCAATCCGGGACCTGTTTGTATTCGCGCAGATCGTAGGTGAACAGGGTCAGGACTTGATCGTCGCGCTTGAAGCGTTCGCTCAGTTGCAGCGCCAGTGAATAAAAATCGGTGGTCTGCCACTGAGCGGCGTGAAGATCGGCCAGCACCGCGATGCGGCTGGCGTTGAGGTTGCGAATCCCGCCCAGCAGCTCCAGACCCTGACGCTTGGAAATGTGCTCCAGGCAGTCGACCACCAACGCCAGATCGAAGCGTTGCGCAGCCAGCGCCGGGGGAAGAGGTCCGGGCGCAGCCAGTGACAGCTCGGTGTCCGGGTGGGCCTCTTGAAACGCCTGCAACGCCGGGAACATCTGGGCACCGATCAGCAACAGACGCTTGGGCGCATGCAGATCCAGCAAGGCGGCCAGCGCCTGCTGCGGCGTGCGGGTTGAGTAGCTATCGGTCATCTAAATCCCTCAATTAAGCCCCCAAGACTAGCTTGCTCAACCCAGATGGCCTAGTGCTTGAACTTTTTCCCGTGCCGCCATGACCAAACGTACGGAGTGCAGGCAATTGGCTATGTAAAAAGAGAACAGTGTCCATCTCAGGGTTACCCGGTACGCAGTGGCATCGCAATCAGTGCCCGTACCTGCCGTTCATGCTCTTCAAAGAGCGTTTCGAGCCAGATTTCACCCTGTATTACCGGGCGCAGACGCGCTGAAGTGGAAAACTGCCATCGCCCCGTCTTTACTCCACCCCAGTCGGTTTTAGCCGATACCAAAGGAGAAGAACTGTATGAGCATGATTCGGACAGCATTACCTCTGATTTTGGTTACAAGTGTATTGACGGGCTGTGCGGGCCTGCAAAAGACCGACTGGCCTCTGTGTGCGGCGGGCGGTGCGTTGAGCGGCGCGGCGCTCGGCGCGTTTCAGAGCGCGTCTGTGGCAGGGGGGCTGGGTGCGGCGACCGGCGTCATGGCCGGCGCGTATTGCTGGGTTCACGGCGATGGCGATGATGACGGCGACGGTGTGTTGAACAGCGTCGACAAGTGCCCCGATACGCCCAAAGGCACGCGCGTCGATGCGACCGGTTGCCCGATCGTACCGGCCGCACCTGCACCTGTTGTAGAAACTGCGGTTCAACCCAAAGAAGAAGTCATCACCATCCGTGATGTGCATTTCGAGTTCAACAAGGCTGTCCTGACCTCCGCCGACAAGGTGCAGCTGGACATGGTCGCCACCCGCCTGAAGACCGAAGCTGCGAACGTGCAATTGCATGTCAGCGGACACACCGACAGCGTGGGCGGCGATGCTTACAACCAGAAGCTCTCGGAAAAACGTGCCAATTCCGTGACTGACTATCTGATCAGTGCCGGTATCGCGCGCAGTGCGTTCGTGTCGGTGGAAGGCGACGGTGAAGCCCGTCCGGTTGCAGACAACAAAACGGCTGAAGGGCGCGCGCTCAACCGTCGTGTAGAGATCAAGATCAACCGTTGATCACGGCACGTTGCCAGGCAACAAACCTTTAGAAAACCCTGGCCTGGTGCCGGGGTTTTTTACGCGGTCGTTTGCTTGCTGACCGCGCTCGCGCAACTATTTTCATGGGCTTCTGGCATAGTCGTGGCCGTCGCCGTACTGTGCGCCGGGAAATCTCGTTCCATGTTCAAAAACGGGTTTGAAGAACAAAACAGCAGGGGCGTGACATGAGGGTGTTTTGGGGTTTGGGAAAGATGTTGACGCTGGGGTTCTGGGCGGTGGTGCTGATCAATCAGGTCGTGATGCTGCCTAACCCTTTCGATGTGTTGGTCAGCCTGGCGGGCAGCCTGCTGGCGCTGACGCATGTGCTTGAATTGTTTCTGTTCAACGGCAGCCTGCGCGGCCGTGCGCAACCCTGGCGTGACCGGGTGCTGATTCTGCTGTTCGGTATTTTTCATCTGCAATCTTTCGGTCGTCGTCCTGCGGAGGTTCAACATGCGTAATGGATGGCTGGTGACGGCCGCGCTGGTCTCGGCGTTGGGCAGTTCCTGGGCGATGGCGCAGACGATTTCGGTCCAGGCCCATTCCCTGATGCGTTTGCCCAACAGCACCAGCGTGCTGCAGCTTGACCGTCTGGAAGTGGCCGATTACGGCACGTTGCTGATCCCCGCCGGGCTGACCCAGGTGACGGTTGACCAGTTGGTGCTGGGCCACGAAGCGCGCATCGCCATCGTGCCCAGCCAGCAGCCGTTCAATTTCCAGATCAAGCAGGGCGAGCTCGGCACCGGTAGCCAGATCACCGCGCGCGGCGCACCGGGTACGTTCAGCAAAGCGCCGCTTCCGGGGCGCAATCTGACGCTGCGCATTGAGCAACTCAGCGCCGAGGTGTTGTCCGTCGACGCACGGGGCGGCTCCGGGGTGCCAGGGTTTGCCGGGCTCGATGGCGGTAATGGCGAAGATCCGGGGTGTACCTTTGGCGCGGCCAGTCGCGGTACCGATGGCGACGATGGCAGCAGCGGTCATGAAGGCGCGGCAGGGGGATTAGTCCGTCTGGAACTGCCGCGTGACTTTCCGGAGGACCGTGTGAAGGTCAATGTCGCAGGCGGTGCCGGCGGGTTGGGTGGCGCAGGCGGGAAGGGCGGCAGAGGCGGTTCATCGAAGGGTTGCATCGTCTATCGCGCCGACGGCGCCAAAGCGGGCAAGACCGGCGAAAAAGGCCAGGACGGCGCGAAAGGCCCGGCCGGTGCGGTATATTTGAAGCAGCTCTGACAGCAAACACGTGTAGGAGCGCGCTTGCCCGCGATTGCGGTATGCCTGTGCCAGAAATGTCGTCTGGCACAACGCTTTTCGCAGGCAAGCGCGCTCCTACAGGGTAAAGGTCAGCGGCCTCAAAACATCGGGCGGGCCGCCGCGATGCACACCACCGCAATCCCCACCAGCAGGTTCGCACCCACCAGCCGCCGAATCTTGCCCAGCGCTGCCACGCCCTCCGGCCACTGCTGTGCTTCAACCGCCTTGCGCAGTTCAGGCAATTGCACCGACTGAATTTTGATGAACAGCGCCACCATCACGATGTACAGCCCGATCATTATCTGCACGTAGCGCGGCGCGGTTTCAAACCCGGAGAACGTCATCTGGATCATGCCGATACCCGTGACCGGCAGCATGACCACCGCCATCCACACCCACACAAAGAACCGCGCGAACACCTGCAGCCACAATTTCAGGCGGATCGGCCCTTCAAGGGCAGCGATGACCGCCGGTCGCAGGATCATCCACGCGAAAAACATGCCCCCGACCCAGAGGATTGCTGCCAGCAGATGGAGGGTGTAGACGAGGGCGGTCGGTGACATGCGGAACTCCGTTCTGCGCGCAAGGATTAAGCGCGGTATGATAGCCGCCCGCTGGAACTACTGACGATATATCCAGCAGTTTTGCAGCGTGATGTACCGCATGACGCCTGTCAGCACCTGTTTAAGCGCCCGAGCGAAGACCGTAGCCCGATGATCAGCACCGAACTCAAATCCCAGATTCAAGGCGCCTACTCACGTTTCCTTGAAGCCAAAAGCCTGAAACCGCGGTACGGCCAGCGTCTGATGATCGCCGAAGTCGCCAAGGTATTGGGCGACATCGACACCGACGAGGAAGGCCGTCGTTCGGGCGACCCGGCGGTGGTGGCAGTGGAAGCGGGCACCGGCACCGGCAAGACGGTGGCGTACGCCATCGCGGCGATTCCCACGGCCAAGGCGGCGGGCAAGCGTCTGGTGATCGCCACGGCCACCGTCGCGCTGCAAGAACAAATCGTCTACAAAGACCTCCCCGACCTCATGCGCAACAGCGGCCTGAACTTCACGTTCTCGCTGGCCAAGGGGCGTGGCCGCTACATGTGCCTGTCCAAGCTGGATGTACTGCTGCAGGAAGGCGACGCCCAGAGCGCCACGGCGCAGCTTTTCGAAGAAGAAGGCTTCAAGATCGAAGTCGATGAGGCCAGTCAGAAGCTCTTCACCACGATGATCGAGAAGCTGGCCGGCAACAAATGGGACGGCGACCGCGACAGCTGGCCCCAGGAGCTGGCCGATCAGGACTGGGCGCGCCTGACCACCGATCACAGCCAGTGCACGAACCGCCATTGTCCGAACTTTCAACAATGCGCCTTCTATAAAGCGCGTGAGGGCATGGGAAAAGTCGACGTGATCGTGACGAACCACGACATGGTGCTGGCCGATCTTGCTTTGGGTGGCGGCGCGGTGTTGCCCGACCCCCGGGACACGCTTTACGTGTTCGACGAAGGTCACCATCTGCCGGACAAAGCCATCGGCCACTTCGCCCATTATTCGCGTCTGCGCTCCACCGCCGACTGGCTGGAAACCACCGCCAAGAACCTCACCAAGCTGCTCGCCCAGCACCCGTTGCCGGGCGATCTGGGCAAGCTGATCGAGCAGGTGCCGGAGCTGGCGCGGGAGATCAAGACCCAACAGCAGTTCATGTTCACCGCCTGCGAGCAACTGGCCGACTTCAAGGCCGGCGAAGACATGGAGGGCCGCGAGCGCCCTCGTCATCGTTTCGTCGGGGGCGTGGTGCCTGAGCACATGCGCGAAATGGGCATCGAACTGAAGAAAGGTTTCGCCCGGCTGGATGACCTGTTCACCCGGCTGACCGAACTGCTCAAGGACGGCATGGACGGCGAGGTCAACATCGGCATCGCCAGCCATCAGGCGGAGGAGTGGTACCCGCTGTTTGGCAGTCTGCTGGCCCGCGCCCATGGCAGTTGGGAGTTGTGGACGGCCTTCACCGCCGAAGACCCGGAAAACAGCCCGCCGATGGCCCGTTGGCTGACCCTGGCGGACAGCGGTTCGCTGTTCGACATCGAGGTCAACGCCAGCCCGATCCTGGCCGCCGAAATGCTGCGTCGCAATCTGTGGAACGTGGCCTATGGCGCGCTGGTGACGTCGGCCACGCTCACCGCCCTGGGCAAGTTCGACCGCTTCCGCATGCGCGCCGGGCTGCCCAAGGGCGCGGTGACTGCCGTGGTGCCCAGCCCCTTCCATCACGCCGATGCCGGTGTGTTGCGGGTGCCCGACCTCAAGGCCGATCCGCGCAACGCCGCCGAGCACACCGCCGCGATCATTCGTGACCTGCCGGATCTGGTGGAAGGCTCCAAAGGCACGCTGGTGTTGTTCTCCTCGCGCAAGCAGATGCAGGACGTGTTCGACGGGCTGGAACGGGACTGGCGCAAGCGCGTGTTCATTCAGGGCAACCTGTCCAAACAGGAAACCCTGAACAAGCACAAGGCGCGGGTCGACGGCGGGGATGCCAGCGTGCTCTTCGGTCTGGCGAGCTTTGCCGAAGGCGTCGACTTGCCCGGCGCCTACTGCGAGCACGTGGTGATCGCCAAGATTCCGTTTGCCGTGCCGGATGATCCGGTCGAAGCCGCGCTGGCCGAATGGATCGAAGCCCGGGGCGGCAACCCGTTCATGGAAATCGCCGTGCCGGATGCGTCGTTGCGCCTGATTCAGGCCTGCGGCCGTCTGCTGCGCACCGAAGCCGATCGCGGCACCATCACGCTGCTGGACCGACGTGTCGTCACCCAGCGTTATGGCAAGGCGATCCTCAATGCGCTTCCCCCGTTCCGCCGCGAAATATCCTGATAGGCGTCGGGATTAATCGTACAGGGCCGTGTCTCACGTCGATCTACCCCTTCGTTGCAAGGACACGGTTTGTTGGAGCGAGGCTTGCGCGCGAATTGTTTTCCAGACGATTAAACAGTTGCCGGTTACAACGCGTTCGCGGGCAAGCCTCGCTCCAACATACTTAGCCGTGGCATCAAGACCACATCAGGAGCACCCGATCACATGATTCGCCGTTCATTGCCTGCTGTCCTCGCTATTCTCTGCGCCGGACCCGCCGTTGCCGCACCCGACGGCCAGCAGACGCTGTTCAATTTCGTGCGGCCCGCCGACGTTGTTCAGGTCACGACCCAGGACGCCAGCCTGCCGCAATCCAACGCCGAGCAAACGCCCGAAGGCGAAGTGTTGCGCCGCGTCACGTTCAATCCGGTGGCCAAACCCAGCGTGCGTTTGACGCCTCAGGCCGGGGTCTGGGACTGGTCAGCCGACAGCACCATGACCTTGCGCCTCCAGAGCGCAATGGACTGGGCGCTGACGCTGTATGTGCAGATTCAGAGCACGGACGGCAAGACCCTCAACAGTCGCATCGACTTGCCGGCCGGCCCAGCTCAGACATTGTTCGTGCCGTTGCGCGCCAGCTCGCCGATGAGCCAGGGCATGCGGGCCGGGCCGCCGATGCCGTGGACGTTCGAGGGCCAGCGGGTGCTGCTGGCCGACAGCGAAGGCGAGCTGAACCTGAGCCAGGTAGCGTCAGTGACGGTCTCGATGTCCCAGCCCAATGTGGCGCAGAGCGTGTTGATCGAGCGCTTTGGGGTGCAGGAAGGTGACGCCTTGCAAAAGGCGGTCTACGGCAATCTGGTGGACGCCTATGGGCAGTACAGCCGAGGCAAATGGCCGGAAAAGATCACCAGCGACGATCAGCTCAAGGCTTCGGCCAGCAAGGAGTCACAGCAGCTCAAGACCTGGCTGGCAGAGCGTCCCGCCCACGATAAATTCGGTGGCGTGCTCAAGGGTCCGAGCTTTGAAGCCAAGGGCTTTTTCCGCACCGAAAAACGCGACGACCGCTGGTATCTGGTGACCCCCGAGGGGCATCCGTTCTATTCGCTGGGGGTCAATGCCGTGACCGCCAGCGACAGCCAGACCTACATTCAGGGCCGTGAGGTCATGTTTGCCAGCCTGCCGCAGGGTGACGAGCCGTTGACCGCGTTCTACGGGCAGAGCGACGACAACCGCGACACCGGCGCGAACCGCAACCGTCAGTTTGATCAGGGCCGCTGGTTTGATTTTTATGGGGTGAATCTGCAACGCACCTATGGCGTGCCCACCTGTGCAGAGGCCGTCAAGACAGAAGAACCGGCCGCGACGGCACCGGCCACCGCGTGCAAACCGGCCAGCGTCGACGCCGCGCGCTGGGTCGACCACACCCTCAATCGCCTGCAAGCCTGGGGTTTCAACACTATTGGCAACTGGAGCGACCCGGGCCTGGGCCTCAAGGACCGCATGCCCTACACGCTGCCGCTGTCCATCGTTGGTGATTACGTCAGCATCAGCACCGGTCAGGACTGGTGGGGCGGCATGCCCGATCCGTTCGATCCGCGTTTTGCCATGGCCACTGAACGCGCGGTGGCGATTGCCGCCCGCGACCATCGCGACGATCCGTATCTGATCGGCTATTTCGCCGACAACGAACTGGCCTGGGCCTCGCCGGGTGAGGGCCCGAAAGCCCGATACGCCCTGGCGTACAGCACGCTCAAGCAGACCACCGACGTTCCGGCCAAGCGGGCGTTTCTCAAACAGCTGCGCGACAAATACCGCAATCAGGAAGGGCTGTCGAAAGCCTGGGGCATTGATCTACCAGCGTGGGAGTTGATGGAAGATCCGGGGTTCGAGCCGCCGCTGCCCAGCGCTGAGCACCCGGAGATCGAAAACGATTTCAAATATTTCCAGCGGGTGTTCGCCGAGACCTATTTCAAGACCATTTCGGACTCGTTGAAATGGCACGCGCCCAACCATCTCTTGCTGGGCGGCCGGTTTGGCATCACCACGCCTGAAGCGGTGGAGGCCTGCGCCCGGTATTGCGACGTGCTGAGTTTCAACTTTTACACGCCAAAGCCTCAGGATGGATTCGACTTCGCCAAGCTGCGGGTGCTGGACAAGCCGGTGATGGTCACTGAGTTTCACTTCGGCTCCCGTGATCGCGGGCCGTTCTGGGGTGGGGTCATGGAAGTCGCCAAAGAGGAGGACCGCGGCCCTGCGTACGCCAATTTCCTGAAAAACGCCCTGGCTGAGCCATCGATTGTCGGCGTGCATTGGTTCCAGTACCTGGACCAGCCGGTGTCCGGGCGCAGGCTCGACGGGGAAAACGGTCACTTGGGGTTGGTGGGCATCACCGACGTGCCCTATCAAGGGTTTGTCGAGGCGGTGCGCAAGAGCAATAACCAGGTGGCGGAGGTGTTGGGCAAGGCCGCGCCGAAATAAAAACCGTAACCCTGTAGGAGCGCGCTTGCCCGCGATTGCGGTGGATCAATGACAGATTCATCGGCTGACACAAAGCAATCGCGGGCAAGCGCGCTCCTACATGGGTGTTGCAGGTTCCCAAAGCATCCAATCGCTGGAACAATGCACGCCATTTTCAGGCAGCGGCGATCGGGAGCGGCACGTGCAGATTCAGGGTCATTTCGAGCTTCAATTCGAGGCAGTGCGCGAGGCCTTCGCGTCGCTGTTCGACGATCCTCAAGAGCGTGGCGCCGCGCTTTGCATTCAGATTGGCGGGCAGAGCGTGGTTGATGTGTGGGCGGGCACGGCCGACAAGGACGGCGCCGAAGCCTGGCACACGGACACAATCGCCAACCTGTTCTCCTGCACCAAACCCTTCACCGCCGTCGCCGCCCTGCAACTGGTGGATGAGGGCAAGCTGCACCTGGACAAGCCGGTCGCGGATATCTGGCCAGAGTTCGCCGCCGCCGACAAAGGCCGTATCACCTTGCGTCAACTGCTTTGCCATCAGGCGGGGTTGCCCGCCCTTCGCGAGATGCTGCCCGCCCAGGCGCTTTACGACTGGCAGGCCATGATCGCCGCGCTGGCCGCCGAACAACCCTGGTGGACGCCGGGTGAGGGGCACGGCTATGCCGCGCTGACCTACGGCTGGCTGGTGGGCGAAATGATTCGCCGCGCTGACGGTCGTGGGCCAGGCGAATCCATTGCCGCGCGTATCTCCCGTCCGCTGGGGCTGGATTTCCATGTTGGGCTGGCGGACGAAGAGTTCTACCGCGTTGCCCACATCGCCCGTGGCAAAGGCAATACCGGCGACGAAGCCGCGCAGCGCCTGGTGCAGACGACGATGCGTGAGCCCTCGTCCATGACCGCGCGCGCCTTTACCAACCCGCCCTCGGTCATGACCAGCACCAACAAGCCGGAATGGCGCCGCATGGAACAGCCCGCCGCCAATGGCCACGGCAATGCCCGCAGTCTGGCTGGCTTCTACAGCGCATTGCTCGATGGCCACCTGCTGGAAGCGGAACTGCTCAATGAGCTGACCCGCGAGCACAGTGTCGGCCAGGACAAAACCTTGCTGACCCAGACGCGCTTCGGCCTGGGCTGCATGCTCGATCAACCTACCGTGCCTAACGCGACCTACGGCCTCGGCGGCAAAGCCTTCGGTCACCCGGGAGCGGGCGGCTCGACGGGGTTCGCCGACCCTGAGCGTGATGTCGCCTTCGGCTTCGTCACCAACACCCTCGGCCCCTACGTACTGATGGACCTGCGTGCGCAAAAACTGGCGCGCGTCCTTGGTGAGTGTTTGCAGTAGGTATCGCTGATAAGTGCTTGTTTACAACCGACTGTCAGTTAAATGGCCGATATGCGCGCCGTAGGGCAGTTTCCTTTTCCACCTGATCGTTTTTGCGTGTTATATGGGCGCTGCTTCGTTCATTTTCTGATCAATTATTTTTCCGGGTCATACATGTCTACCAATAAAAGCGTTGCTCTCGCCCTTTGTCTTGCCGTAACCGGTTGCGCCCAGACGCCCCAGAATCAGTCGGCAGATACCGCGCCGTGGTGGTCGTTCGGTGCCGGCAAAACCGCCGACTCCACACCTAACAAGCCCGAAGTCAAACCCGCCGTTGCCGAAGTGAAGAAGGCTGATTCCGAAGCCGGCACGCACTGGTACTGGCCGTTCGGTTCTGACCACGGCACCACTGAAACCAAGCCGGAACTGGCCGCGACCCAGCCTGCAGCCAAATCAGCGCCTGCGGTTGCCAGCGCAAGCGACGGCAACAAGTGGTGGTGGCCGTTCGAAGAGAAGAAAGACGCGGCCCCCGTCGTGCCGAAGATCGATCCGAAGGTGACGCAGGCCTGGCTCGATCAGAACGAGCCGCGCATGCGTGACGCCATTCAGGGCAGCAAATTCGAGCTCGAACGCCGCGAAGACGTTCTGGTGATTACCGCGCCGGTGGACAGCACGTTCAACCCGGACCGTCCTGCCATGCTCCTGCCCACCAACCTGGGCCCGATCACCAAGCTGGCGAAACTGCTCGAAAGCGATCCGAAGACCGCTGTACTGGTCCTGGGCCACTCCGATGTGGCCGGTGACGCGCCGCTGAAAATCAGTACCGAACGTGCGCAGTCGATTGCGGCGATTTTCCGCCTCAGCGGTCTGCAGCGTAACCGCCTCAACCTGCGTGGCATGGGCGATCTTCAACCCCGCGCCGCCAGCGACAGCGCGCCGGGCCGTGAATTGAACCGCCGCGTCGAAATGATCATGACCCCGCAGGACACCATGGTTGCGCTGCTGGCCAAGTACAACATGCCGGCGCCCGCGCCGATTATGGTCGCGGTCCAGAACCCCAAGCCTGTCGTGGCCGCGCCGGTTGTTGCACCGACCCCGGCAACAAAAGCCGCGCCGGTCAAAAAGGCCGCTGCCCCCGCGAAGAAAACCACGGCGGCCAAGGCGCCGGTGAAGAAAGCGGCCGTCAAGAAGACCACACCGGCCAAAGCGGCGCCCGCCAAAGCCGCCGTCAAGAAGAAGACCGATACTCAGGCCAACGCGAACTGACGTAACATCGGCATCCCGACAACGGATGCCGATTAAGGAAGCACGTGATGAGTGAGCGTCTGGCCGACATGCGCCGCAACTACGCCCGCGACGGTTTGACCGAAGCCCAGGCGACGGATGAGCCGTTTGCACTGTTTCACCGCTGGTTCGATGAGGCGGTGAAAACGGAGCAGGCGCCGGTGGAGGCCAACGCCATGACCCTGGCCACGGTCGATGCCGACGGACGGCCGCACAGTCGCGTGCTGTTGCTCAAGGGGCTCGACGCCCAGGGCTTCACCTTCTTCACCAACTACGACAGCGCCAAGGGCCAGCAACTGGCTGCGCGTCCGTTCGCGGCCATGACGTTTTTCTGGCCGACGCTTGAGCGCCAGGTGCGTATCGAAGGACGGGTTGCCAAAGTCTCCGCGCAAGAATCCGACGCCTACTATCGGGTCCGTCCGCTGGGCAGCCGACTGGGTGCCTGGGCTTCGCCACAAAGCCGGGTGATCGCGGATCGGGCCGAGCTGGAAACCCTGCTCGCCGCGACAGAGCAACGTTTCAGTGATACCCAGCCCGCATGTCCGGAGCATTGGGGCGGCTATCGCCTTGTCCCCGACCGCATCGAATTCTGGCAAGGGCGCCCGAGTCGTCTTCACGACCGATTGAATTACCGGTTGGTGCAGGACCAGTGGTTGCTCGAACGCCTGGCACCTTGACAGTCCACCGCCGGCTCGATTTCTCGTTGAATCAAATCAGTGCACAATCGTCCAAATCGGTAGACGCCGGCGTGTCTGTATCACGCCTGAATGAACGTAAATTATCGGTACAGGGCCGTGACATCGGTTGGCGTCGCGGAGTTTAATGGCCGCCTGTTCCTCTGGAGATATTGTTATGCGTAAGTCTGTTCTGTTGGTTGCGTCGTTCACCGCCATGGCGCTGACACTGGGCGGCTGTACTTCAAGTCTGACCGGCGATTCCTACTCCCGTGATGAAGCCCGGACAGTTCAGACCGTTCGTTTGGGTACTGTCGAGTCATTGCGTCCGGTGAAGATCGAAGGCACCAAGACCCCGATCGGCGCTGGCGCCGGTGCAATCGTCGGTGGTGTAGGCGGCAGCGCGATCGGTGGCGGTCGCGGCAGCATCGTGACGGCAGTGATCGGTGCGGTGGCGGGTGGTCTGTTGGGTTCGATGACCGAAGAAGGTCTGACCCGCACCCAGGGCGTGGAAATCACCGTGCGTGAAGACGACGGCACCATGCGCGCCTACGTTCAGCAGGTTCAGGAAAACGAGATTTTCCGGGTCGGCGACCGTGTTCGCATCATGAGCGTCAACGGCACCAGTCGCGTCACTCGCTGAGTCTGATCGGGTCTTCCAGTGCTGATGTAAAGTGTTGTTACACAAAAACGCCCCGACTGTTCGGGGCGTTTTTTATGGGCGATCTTAAATCGCGATACCCAACATACTCTTCGCCAGCGCCTCGGCAATCCGAATGCCGTCCACGCCTGCTGACAAAATCCCGCCCGCGTAACCTGCGCCTTCGCCGGCCGGAAACAGGCCTTTGACGTTCAGGCTTTGCATGTCGTCGCCACGGGTAATGCGCAGCGGGGACGAGGTGCGGGTTTCGATCCCGGTCAGTACGGCATCATGCTGGGCGAAGCCTTTGATCTGCTTGTCGAACGCCGGCAGTGCTTCGCGGATCGCCTCGATGGCGAAGGCGGGCAGGGCGTCGGCCAGGTCCACCAGCTTCACGCCCGGCTTGTAGGACGGTTCGACGCTGCCCAGTTCACTGGACGCCTTGCCGTTGATGAAATCCCCTACCAACTGCGCTGGCGCTTCGTAGTTGCTACCACCCAGCACGTAGGCCAGCGATTCCAGGCGTTCCTGCAGTTCGATCCCGGCCAGCGGGCTGCCTGGGTAGTCCTCGTCCGGCGTGATGCCGACCACGATGCCCGAATTGGCGTTGCGCTCGTTACGCGAATACTGGCTCATGCCGTTGGTGACGACGCGATGAGGTTCGGAGGTGGCGGCCACCACGGTGCCGCCCGGGCACATGCAGAAGCTGTAGACCGAACGGCCATTCTTGGCGTGGTGCACCAGTTTGTAATCGGCCGCACCCAGCTTCGGGTGACCGGCGTACTTGCCCAGCCGGGCCCGGTCGATCAGGCCCTGCGGGTGTTCAATGCGGAAACCCACCGAGAACGGCTTGGCCTCCATATACACGCCACGGCCGTGAAGCATGCGGAACGTGTCCCGTGCGCTGTGGCCGAGGGCGAGAATCACATGACGCGACTCGAGGCGTTCGCCGCCCTCCAGCACCACGCCGTGCAGTTGACCGTCTTCGATGAGGACATCCGTTACACGCTGCTGGAAACGCACCTCACCGCCCAGGGCGATGATTTGCTGACGCATGTTTTCCACCACGCCAGTCAGGCGGAAGGTGCCGATGTGCGGTTTGCTGACGTAGAGGATTTCATCCGGCGCGCCCGCTTTGACGAACTCGTGCAGCACTTTGCGGCCGTGGAATTTCGGGTCCTTGATCTGGCTGTAGAGCTTGCCGTCGGAAAAGGTGCCTGCACCGCCTTCGCCGAACTGCACGTTGGATTCGGGCTTCAGCACGTTCTTGCGCCACAGGCCCCAGGTGTCTTTGGTGCGCTGGCGCACTTCGGTGCCGCGTTCGAGGATGATCGGCTTGAAGCCCATCTGCGCCAACAGCAGGCCGGCGAAAATACCGCAGGGGCCGAAGCCGACCACGATCGGGCGTTCAGTGAGGTCGGCAGGCGCATGGCCGACGATCTTGTAGCTGACATCCGGCGCAGGGGTAACGTGGCGGTCATTGGGCAGGCGCGCCAGCACCGTGGCTTCGTCACGGACTTCTACGTCAACGGTGTAGATGAATTGCAGTTCGGAGGATTTCTTGCGCGCGTCGTAGCTGCGCTTGAACAGCGTGAAGTGGATCAGTTCATCGCTATCGATCCCCAGGCGTTGCAGGAGCGCGGGGCGCAGCGCTTCGTCCGCATGTTCCAGGGGAAGTTTGAGTTCGGTGATTCGTAACATTGAAAAGTCCAGGTTCCGGGGCCGCAGGTTCTGCCCGGCAGCGCTACAAGAACCGGCGATTATAAGCCGAATCGGTTGGCCAGCGCAGGAGTGGGGTGAATCGATCTGATAAGCGCCGAGATCTGTTGGAGCGAGGCTTGCCCGCGAAGGGGTGTCGGCGCAATACCTGTTTAATGCTAAAACAGCTTCGCGGGCAAGCCTCGCTCCAACAAGGGTTGTTCATTTCGCGGGCAAGCCTCGCTCCAACAAGGGTTGTTCATTTCGCGGGCAAGCGCGCTCCTACAGAGGTGGTGGGGCTCAATCGTTACGGGCACCGCCGTAATAGGCGCAGCCCTTCTGCACCTGGCCATTGACCCGCAATTGCGCGGTGAGGTGCTGGACCGAACCGTTGACCGGGTCGACGCAGCGTTGCGGTGCGACCCACAGTTCGACGTGCTGGTCATTGGCATCGGTCACCAGATTGAAGCGACCGTCCGGCAACTGCTCTTCCATGTACGGCACGGCGAACGGCTCTTTGCCTTCGCGCTCAAGCACCATGCCCTTGCCGCTGGCGTTAAGGTTCCACTTGGGGCCGTTGCCGCTGGCGTGAATGGTCAGGCGCTTGAAGTTGGGGTCCATGCAGGCGTCGCTCGGGCGCTCGACACGGTAAAACTGATACAGGCTCAGCTCACCCTCAGCGCCCGCGGCCTTGCTGGCGACGAAGTTGCCGCGCACGTCGGCGAACGCTTTGCCGCTCTTGTCCACCACGGACGCAGCTTCCTGAAGAATGCCGGTATTGCCTTTGTCCTGCACCACGTACAGACGATGTTCGTCGCAGGGCTGGAACATCAGCTTGCCGTTCTGGCCGGTCAATTCGCCCTGCATGCGGATCATCCCCGCCGTGGACACCTTGGCTTCATCAGACGATGGCGCCAGCATCTGGCATCCGGCGAAGAGTGGCAGCAGGGCAAACATCACAACAGAACGAGCAGCGAACATGGGGCGGGTCTCCAGACAAGTGCCGCCACGTTACTCAGCCTGTTCACGCATCACAAGGGGCGATTGGCCCGCGTGATAAGTCCGTCCCGTTTGAAGCCCCTGGAGGAACGGAGCGACGCGCCTAGCGCGCCGGATTCAAGCGAATGCGCACCGGCGGCTTTTCATCCAGGCTCAGGTCCACGCTGTAGCGTTCGGTACTGATCATCAGCAACTTGCCGTCCAGTTCAATGCGCGCGTTGACGGCATAGGTGTGGCCGTCCTGAATCTGCTTCTGGTCATAGGTCAGGTGAAACGGCAACGGCACCTGTCCCTGAATCGGTCCGCTCTGCCTGGCCAGGGTCTGGGCCGGGGCATCCGCGACCGACACGTCCTGCAACGTGACCGTCAGCGTTGCAGTGGGTGGCAGGGCAATGCGTTGCAGGTAGAACACCTCGCCGTCCAGTTTGCCGCTGACAGGTGCCGGGGCGTGAGCACAGGCGGTCAACAGGGTGGCCATCAGGGTCATCAAAATCGGTTTCATGCAGGAAATCCTTATCGTCAGGCGCTCGCGACAGGCGAGCGCCCTTTTATTACTTTAGCCAGCTCAGAGAACCGGCGGCGTCTCGGAGGTTTCGTCATTGCGGTGCAGAGCGACTTGCCGGATCGACAGACGAATCTCCGCGGGCAGCACGCGTTTGGCCGCACCTTCGGCCAGTTCGCCCAGCAAGGCGTGGTAGCCGAGCCGGCCGGCCGCGTCCTTGCGCAATACGCCCTGGTCCAGCAGCGACTGAATGAAGTGACGGAACAGGCTTTTGTCGAAAAACTCCGGGGCGTTGAGGCCGTGCAGAATCGACAGGCGCTGGGCCATGACCGTACACAGGTCTTCCAGCTCTTCGGCGGTCAGGGTGTTGCGGCCGCTGTTGAGCAGCAGCGAAATGGCCATGTAGAAGCGCTGCAACGTTTGCGCGATGGCCCGGGACAACAGGGTCAACAACACAAAGTGGCGTGAGCTTGGCGCGGGACGCAGGTAAACGTCGGTTTCCAGGCGCAGCAGCCCTTGTTCGACGAACGCCTCCAGCCACTGATCGACGACCGCGTCCAGTTCGTCCATCGACCAGCGAATGAACAGCTCCGACTGCAAGTACGGGTACAGTGCGCGGGTGTAACGCAGGACCTGCTCGCGACTCATGCGCGACGAGCTCTGAAAGAAGCTGGCCAGCAGCGAGGGCAGGGCGAAGATGTGCAGCACGTTGTTGCGGTAGTAGGTCATCAGAACGGCGTTGGGCTCGTCCAGATACAGAATCTGGCCCAAGGCGTCTTTCTGCTCGGCCAGCAGGCTCATGCTCTTCACGTGTTCGATCAGGGCGCGGCCATCACCTTCGGGCAGCGTGGTGTGCGGCGAGTAGGGCACACGTCGCAGCAGCGTGAGGTACAGGTCCAGCACCCGCGCCAGGGCTTGATCGTCCAGGGCGTGGCGTTGCGTCGAGAGCAACGCCAGCGCCACCAGATTGACCGGGTTAATGGCCGCCGCTTCGTTCAGACCCTGGGCCACGCGCTCACCCAGGCGGTAGGTGGTCTCGTGCAGCCACGCCGGCTTGAACTGCGGGCCCAGTGACTGCGTGCGCCAATCGGGTTGCTCATCGTCGAGAAATTGCGCCAGTTTGATGGGCTCGCCGAAGTTGACCGACACCTGCCCGAACTTCTGCTTGAGCGCACCGATGACTTTGAAAATATCGAAGATCGATTCTTTCTTCTTCGCCGCGCCGCGCAGCTCACCCAGGTAGGTACGGCCTTCAAGGACGCGCTCGTAGCCGATGTACACCGGGACGAAGACGATCGGCATCCGCGCGTTGCGCAGGAAGCTGCGCAGCGTGATGGCCAGCATGCCGGTTTTCGGCTGGAGCATGCGCCCCGTGCGCGAGCGGCCGCCTTCGACGAAGTACTCCACCGGGAAGCCCTTGGTGAACAGGGTGTGCAGGTATTCGTTGAACACTGCGGTGTACAGCGGGTTGCCCTTGAACGTGCGGCGCATGAAAAACGCGCCACCGCGTCGTAACAGACTGCCGATCACCGGCATGTTCAGGTTGATGCCCGCCGCCACGTGAGGCGGGGTCAGGCCGTTGCGAAACAGCAGATAAGACAGCAGCAGGTAATCGATGTGGCTGCGGTGACAGGGGACGTAAATCACCTCATGCCCTTGCGCAACGTTCTGCACGCCCTCGATATGACTGACCTTGATGCCGTCGTAAATCTTGTTCCAGAACCAGCTCAGCACCACTTCCAGAAAGCGGATCGCCGTGTAGGTGTAGTCCGAGGCAATTTCGTTGCCGTAATGCAGGGCTTTTTCCCGCGCCTTGGCTTCGGGAATCTTCTCGCGCTCGGCTTCCTCGAGGATCGCTTGCTTGACCAGAGGGTCGGCCAGCAGGCCCTTCACCAGATTGCGCCGGTGGGACAGGTCCGGCCCGATGACCGCGGTTTTCAGGTTGCGGAAATGCACCCGCAGCAAGCGTTGCGCCATGCGCACCGTGCGTTCGTAGCCTTTGTTCTGGTCAACCAGTTCGCGCAAATGAATCGGCGCGGAAAACTGCACGCGGGTCTTGCGGCCCAGAATCAGAATCGTGATGAGTTTTCGCAGCCGCCCGGTGACCGCCCAACTGTCGGCAAACAGCAGTTTCCAGGGACTGTCCTCTTTATCCGGCGACTGGCCCCAGAACACGCTGACCGGGATGATTTGCGCGTCCTCGGCGGCGTTCTGTGTCACCGCACCCACCAGCCGCTCCAGGGTCGGCGGCGCGCCGCGTTTGTCCTGACGGCCGAGCCAGTCAGGTGCCGGGGTCAGGTGAAAGAAAGCGGCAGGCTCGGTCAGATTACCCACCGCTACCGACAGCACAGGCCTGGGCAGACCGGCCTTGCGGCATTCGGTGTCGAGCACCGCCAGATCGCTGAGGGAAGGATTTTGCAGGCTGTAGAACACCGGCCGGCTGCGGTCCAGGTTGAGGGTAAAGGACGATTGATTGATCGTCTCCGAACGGATCCACAGGTACAGCAATCGACGCACGGTGCCGAACACAAGACGGCGGAACGGGGAACGGGTCATACGGAATCTGCAAAAAAGGGGCGAGGCCCGCGAGGGCGCCAGTTTGCCGTATCTATCCGCACAGTGCACATGTTGGAGCGAGGCTTGCCCGCGAAGGCGGTGTATCAGACAACGATGAGTCGACTGACACAAAGCCTTCGCGGGCAAGCCTCGCTCCAACAGTGGGCTATAGGAGGGCGACCTACGCCGTGCGCCAGGTGATCTCTTCTTCACCATCCGCGCTGATGCGCATCCAGCGATCCGCCGCTTCGTCGGCTTCCTCTTCGACCCAGGTCCCGGGGGCGCAGCGCACTTCCACGTTGAGGGCGGCAAAGGCGGCGCGGGCGCAGGCGATGTCGTCTTCCCACGGGGTTTGATCGCTCTCCAGCAGCAGGCTGTTCCATTTGCCTACGGCTTTTGGAAACCACGTCACCGGGACGCCGGCCGCGCTGCACTTCCAGGTCTGGCCCTGTTGCGCCCAGTCGCTGCACGGGCCGATGGCCGACGTCAGCCAGGCGGTAATGGCCTTGTGGTCAACGTCGCTGTCTTTCAGGTAAATCTCGATATCGGGTTGGCGCATGGATGCCTCGTCAGTGTTCTTGAAAATCCATTCGCGGATTCAGTCTTGAGTCAGGTGTTCAGCCGGTCAGGTCAGCCGCTGGCGGCTCACCCCAGGACAAAATAATCGTAGCGCATCGACACCGTGACCTCGAAAGGCTCGGCCTGCTCGATGACCGCCGCCCGGCGCTCGGCACTGGCGCGCCAGCCGTGGGGCGTCATGGCCAGCAGGTTGGCGCGGGCCGGGCCGTCCGCCAGGCTCAGGGTGTAACGCAGGGTTTCGCTGTGGGCCAGCGTCATGCCGTCCGGCACCAGGGCCAGGTGTTTGTCGTCGGCGTAATCCCGCACTTCGTCGTACAGCCGTTCGCGCAATTGCATCAGGTGTTCGTTGGTCGGTCCTACGCGCATCAGTCCACCGCCGGGGCTCAACAGCCGCTTGGCTTCTTGCCAGTCGAGAGGGCTGAACACGCTGGCGATGAACTGGCAGCTGTCGTCCGGCAACGGCACCCGGGCCATGCTGGCAATCAACCACGTCAGTGACGGGTTGCGGCGGCAGGCACGCTTGATGGCTTCACGGGAGATGTCCAGCGCATAACCTTCGGCGTCCGGCAGCGCCTCGGCGATCTGCGCGGTGTAGTAGCCCTCGCCGCAGCCGATGTCGAGCCAGCGCTGGGGTTTGTATTCGGCGGCCAGCTCTGCCAGGCGTTTGGCCACCGGGGCGTAATGCCCGGCGTTGAGAAAGTCCCGGCGGGCTTCGACCATGGCTTGATTGTCGCCAGGGTCGCGGCTGTTCTTGTGCTGCACCGGGAGCAGATTGAGATACCCCTGACGCGCGCGGTCGAAACGGTGGCCGACCGGGCACACCACGCCGTTATCCGCTGCATCCAGGGCGGCTGAGCAAATCGGGCAGGTCAGCATCACGCGAGCAACTTGACCAGGGTCTGGTAGTAGATCTCGGTCAGCACGTCGAGGTCGCTGGCCAGGATGCGTTCGTTGACCTGATGGATCGTCGCGTTGACTGGGCCCAGTTCCACCACCTGAGTGCCGAGGGTGGCGATAAAGCGCCCGTCCGACGTGCCGCCGCTGGTGGACGCCTTGGTCTCGCGACCGGTGACCTGCTTGATGCTCGCCGCCACCGCATCCAGCAACGCGCCGGGTTCGGTGAGGAAGGGCAGGCCGGACAAGGCCCATTCCACGTGCCAGTCCAGCTGATGCTTGTCGAAAATGTCGGCCACGCGTTTCTGCAGGCCTTCGACGGTGGATTCGGTGGAGAAGCGGAAATTGAACACCGCCACCAGATCACCGGGGATGACGTTGGTCGCGCCGGTGCCGGAATTGAGGTTGGAGATCTGGAAGCTGGTGGGCGGAAAGAACGCGTTGCCTTCGTCCCAATGCTCGGCGGCCAGTTCGGCCAGCGCAGGGGCGGCCAAATGAATCGGGTTCTTCGCCAGATGCGGATAGGCCACGTGGCCCTGAATGCCGCGAACGGTGAGGGTGGCGCCCAATGAACCGCGACGGCCATTCTTCACCACATCGCCCACCAGTGTCGTGCTCGATGGTTCGCCGACGATGCACCAGTCCAGACGCTCCTTGCGCGCCGCCAGCCGTTCCACCACCGCTTTGGTGCCGTGGTGCGCCGGGCCTTCTTCGTCACTGGTGATCAGGTAGGCAATTTTGCCCTTGTGATCGGGGTATTCGGCGACAAAGCGTTCGCTGGCGATGATCATCGACGCCAGGCTGCCTTTCATGTCCGCCGCGCCACGGCCACACAGCATGCCGTTTTCATCGATCGACGCGCTGAAGGGGTCGTTCTGCCACGCCTGCACCGGGCCGGTGGGCACCACGTCGGTGTGGCCGGCGAAACACAGCACCGGACCGTCCTGCGTGCCATGGGTTGCCCAGAAGTTATCCACATCCTCGATGCGCATCGGCTCCAGCGCAAAGCCGGCAGCGCCCAGGCGTTTCATCATCACGGTCTGACAGTCGGCGTCCAGGGGCGTGACCGATGGGCGACGGATCAGGTCGCAGGCGAGTTGGAGCGTGGGCGAAAGGTCGGCTGGGGCTGTCATGAAAGGTCCGATGAAATGAAATTAAAACCCGTTGGAGCGAGGCTTGCCCGCGAAGGCAGCGGGTCAGGTGTAGATGAGGCGGCTGACACAACGCCTTCGCGGGCAAGCCTCGCTCCAACCGTGCAAAAAAGGGGGACATCTTAAAGCAAAACGGCAGCCCGAAGGCCGCCGTTTGGCTATGCAGTGACCCGCCTCAGACCGCTACCGGCTCAACCACGGCCTTGGGTTTGGGCAGCGATGACAGAAACGCCATGATCAAGGCCGCCAGGTAAGGCAGCGATTGCACCAGCAGCATGGCGACCCAGAAGCGCATGTCATTGCTGGGCAGGCCTTGCACCAGGCAGATGCCGGCCGCCGCGCCCCACAACAGCAGCATGATGAACACCTCTTCGCGGGCCTCGGAAATGGCGACCAGGAAACCGTGGCTGGTCGCGTTTTTCGGGGTGCGGAAGAACGGGATGCTGGTGGTGAAGAACCCGTACAGCACCGCTTTGGCGATGGTGTGCGACAGCGCCAGACCCGCCAGTGCGGCGGCGAAGGCGTCCTTGAGGTTCACCCCCACGGCGCGGCGATACAGGAAGATGATCTTGCCGACCTTGAAGAAGAACAACGCCAACGGCGGAATCGCGAAGATCAGCAACGGCGGATCGACCCGCTTGGGCACGATGATCATCGCCGACGACCACATCAGCGCGCCGACGGTGAAGAAGATGTTCATGCCGTCCGCCACCCACGGCAGCCAGCCGGCCAGGAAGTGATAGCGCTGGCCACGGGTCAGTTCGGTGTCCTTGCCGCGCAAGAGGCTCGCGGTGTGGCGCTTGATGATCTGGATCGCGCCATACGCCCAGCGGAATCGCTGCTTCTTGAAGTCAATGAAGGTGTCCGGCATCAGCCCTTTGCCGAAGCTGTTGTGGGAATAAGCAGCCGAAAGGCCTTTTTCGAAGACCCGCAGGCCCAGTTCCGCGTCCTCGCAGATGCACCAGTCGGCCCAGCCGAGTTCTTCGAGCACCGAGCGACGGGTCATGGTCATGGTGCCGTGCTGAATGATCGCGTCGCGGTCGTTGCGGGTGACCATGCCGATGTAGAAAAAGCCTTTGTATTCGGAGTAGCACAGCTTTTTGAAGGTGCTTTCGTTCTGGTCGCGGTAGTCCTGGGGCGACTGCACCACCGCGATTTTCGGGTCGGCGAAGTGCGGAACCATGTGTTTGAGCCAGTTGCGGTCGACGCAGTAATCCGAATCGATCACGGCGATGACTTCGGCATCGGGGGCGGTGTGCGGGATCAGGTAATTGAGTGCGCCGCCCTTGAAGCCGGCCAGGGGCGCGACATGGAAAAACTTGAAGCGCGGGCCGAGCATTTCGCAGTGCGCCTTCACCGGCTCCCAGACCGCCGGGTCCCTGGTGTTGTTGTCGATCAGCAACACTTCGAAGTCCGGGTAGTCCAGCGCGGCGAGGGCATTGAGGGTCTGTTTGACCATCTCCGGAGGTTCGTTGTAGCAGGGCACGTGGACAGAGACTTTCGGTCTGTAGGCGCTGTCCGTTTCGACCGGCAGGAATTCCCGACGGCGCTTGTGGGTCCAGACCGCTTCCGCCAGTTCATGGGCTTCGGTGAGCAACACGATGAACACGCCGAGCGCGCCCAACGCCAGTAAAAAGCCCACCAGCAGGCTGAACCATGTGCTGTATTGCTGGCTGTAGTCGTAACCGATCCACACCAGCACCGACCCGCACAGGAAGGCGATGAAGGTCAGGAACGTGCGGCCGCGTTGACGCAATGCCGAGCCGTCGATCAGCAACAGGGCCAGGGACAGCATCGCCAGCACCGCTGAGCCGGTGGCCAGCACGCGCCATTGCGGGATCGCCACCACCGGCCCTTCAAAGTTGAATTTCTGCTGGCGGTTGGCGTTATACACCCCCCAGTACGCCCCCACCGAGCCTTCGTCGCTGGCCTTCCACGGCTGGTCGAACGCTTCGATCACGAAGTAGTTGAAACCCTGACGGTTGAGTTTATTGACCAGCGTGCGCAGGTAAACCGCCTGATCGGCCGGCGTCGCGTCCGCACCACCACGCATGTGTCCGTTGCTCGGCCAGCCGACTTCCGACAGCAATAACGGCTTTTTCGGAAACATGCGCTTCAGCTCTCGCGCCCGGTCGAAGACGAATTGCCCGGCATCGGCCATGGGGACGAATTCCCAGTAGGGGAGAATGTGCGCGGCAATTAGATCGACGTGTTTACCCAGCTCCGGGTTGTCTTTCCAGATGTGCCACTGCTCCGAAGTGGTCACCGGGACTTTCACCGCCGCGCGCACCCGATCGATCACGGCGATCAGCTCTTTGACCGTGATTTCCTTGCGGAACAGCGCTTCGTTGCCCACCGTGACCCGAACCACACTGCGGGTGGTGTTGGCCAGTTCGATGGCGCGGGTGATCTCACGCTCGTTGCGTTCCTGGTCCGGACTGATCCAGATGCCGAGGGTGACGCGCAGGCCGAACTCTTCGGCCAGCTTGGGGATGTTACCCAACGGGCCGTCCACGGAATAAATCCGGATGCTGTCGGTTTGTTTACTGATCAGCTCCAGGTCCTGGCGCATTTCATCGTCGGACGGATACACGCCTTTCTGTGGGTTTTGACCCAGACGAAAGGGCGAATAGGAGAAGCCCGAGATTTGTTCCGGCCAGTTCGGCGCCGTGATCGGGCGATTGATCAGCGCCCAGAAACCGGTGAACAGCGCAGCGATTGCCACGACCACGACCAGGTTGAGTCCAAATTTACGCGATGACATAGATGTTTCGGGTTCCGAAAGGTGGAACAAGCGATAACCGAAGCACTTCGGTGGGCTTGATTTTTGTCAGCCAGTGCGGCGTGAAGTTCGATTGAGCTGTTGATGTACTTTTTGCAATGGGCATTAAAGCAGATACGACGGTCATCCCTGTAGGAGCGCGCTTGCCCGCGATTGCATTTTTTCGGTAACCCTAGATGGATCTGACACACCGCGTTCGCGGGCAAGCGCGCTCCTACAGCCTGGGGTGTGACGAGACTTTCCGACCAGCCCCCCGCATCAACGGATGTCCTTAACGGCAGCACGCCCTATAATGCGCGCCGGTTTTTGGGGTATTGGTCATGAGCACAGAAGATCCGCGATTTGCTGGCGTCGCCCGTTTGTATGGCATCGAGGGCCTAGAGCGGCTGCGTGCCGCGCATGTGGCGGTGGTGGGCATCGGCGGCGTGGGCTCGTGGGCCGCGGAAGCCATGGCCCGCTGCGGCGTCGGCGAAATCTCGCTGTTCGACCTGGACGACGTGTGCGTGAGCAACAGCAACCGCCAGTTGCACGCCCTGACCAGCACCGTTGGCCGGGCGAAGGTCGAGGTCATGGCGGACCGGCTGCGGGAGATTAACCCCGACTGCGTCGTCCACGCGGTGGCTGACTTCGTCACCCGCGAGACCATGGCCGAGTACATCACGCCCGACATCGACTGCGTGGTCGATTGCATCGACAGCGTCAACGCCAAGGCCGCGCTGATCGCCTGGTGCAAGCGCCGCAAGATTCAAATCATCACCACCGGCGGCGCGGGCGGGCAGATCGACCCGACGCTGATCCAGGTGTGTGACCTCAACCGTACCTTCAACGACCCGCTGGCTTCAAAAGTGCGTTCGACCTTGCGCCGGGATTACGGCTTCTCGCGCACCGTCACCCGCCATTACAGCGTGCCGTGTGTGTTTTCCACCGAACAGCTGCGCTACCCCAAACCGGATGGCAGCATTTGCCTGCAGAAAAGCTTCGTGGGCGACGGGGTGAAGCTCGATTGCGCCGGCGGTTTTGGCGCGGTGATGATGGTGACCGCTACGTTCGGCATGGTGGCGGCCACCAAAGCCGTGGACAAAATCGTCGCCGGCGTGCGGCGGCCGTCCGACCGGATCAAGCCCGCCGCAACGCCTCAGCCCGCCAGCTGACGCATCCGCTGCAGCACGGCGTTGAGCCCGTTGCTGCGCGATGGCGAGAGCTGGCGACTGAGGCCCAGTTGATCGAACCAGGCGTGCAGGTCAACCGTTTGCAGTTCATCCGCTGACAAACCGTTGACCCGCGACAGCAGCAGCGCCACCAGCCCACGGATGAGCCGCGCATCGCTCGCCGCCCGAAACTGCCAGCGGCCGTCGCTGAAATCGCCCAGCAACCAGACTTTGCTCTCGCAGCCGTCCACCAGATGCGTGTCGGTTTTCTCGTCTTCGGCCAGCGGCGGTAAACGCTCGCCCCATTGCATCAACAGCCTGGCGCGTTGCTCCCAGCTCAAGGCTGCGCTGAATATATCCAGGGCGGCCTGTGCGTCGGTGGGCAAGGTCATCGCAGCAGCTCCAGGGCCTGATCCAGCGCAGCGAAAAATCGCGCGAGGTCGTCGGAATCGTTGTACATCCCCAGCGACACACGAATGGCGCCGGCCTGCCCCAGGCTTTTCATCAGCGGGATGGCGCAGTGATGACCGGCCCGCACCGCAATGCCCTGTTCGGTGAGCAGGTGCGCCAGATCAGCGTTGTGCACGCCCGCGACCACGAAGCTGGCGAGCGCCAGCTTTGGATTCCCGAGCAGTTGTACTCCGTCGCGGGCCAGCAGGCCCTCGCGCAGCAAGGTGTGAAGCCCGGCTTCATGCACGGTGATGGCGTGAGCGTCCAGACCGTTAAGGTAATCAAGCGTCGCACCCAGCCCGATCACCCCGGCAATCGGCGGGGTGCCGGCTTCAAATCCCAGCGGCGCGGGGCGGAAGGTGGCCTCGTGATAACTGGTCTGCAACAGCATCTCGCCGCCGAATTGCCAGTGCCGCAACGTCGCCAGCGCCTCCTCGCGGCCAAACAGCACGCCGACGCCATCAGGCCCGTACAGTTTGTGGCTGGAAAATACATAAAAATCGCAGCCCAGCGCCTGCACGTCCTCCCGACCGTGCACCGCGCCTTGCGCGCCATCGACCACGGTGATCGCGTCGTGGGCCTTGGCCAGCGCCAGCAATTCGGCCAGCGGCTGCCAGGCGCCTAGCACGTTGGATAATTGGCTCACCGCCAACAGGCGGGTGCGCGGTCCGATCAGTGTGGCTGCGGCGTTCAGGTCGATCAGCCCGGTGTCAGACAGGGGCAACACCACCAGTTTCAAATCGCGGCGCAGCGCCAGTTGCTGCCACGGCAACAGATTGGCGTGATGCTCCAGTGCGCTGATGACGATCTCATCGCCAGCTTCAAACACGTGCTCCAGCCCATACGCCAACAAATTGAGCGCCGACGTCGCGCCGTGGGTGAAGACGATGTGCCCGGATGAGCCGACATTGAGCCACCGGCCGACAGTACTGCGGGCGTCCTCAAACGCCTGCGTTGCCTGCGCGCCCGGCAAGTGCTGCGCACGGTGTACGTTGGCGGCGCCATTGGCGTAGTAATGGCTCAGGGCGTCAATCAGGCGTTGGGGCTTTTGTGCGGTGGCGGCGCTGTCCAGATAGGTCTGGCCTTGCGCGTGCAGGGCGGCGATGGCCGGAAAGTCAGCGCGCCAGGGAGAGGGAAGCAGCATGGTCGGGAACTCGGTTTGCGCTTATCGGCTGAAGCGGAAAAGGTGCGACTCCCTGCTTCTGCCCGGAGGGCGTGGGAGCTTGGCTTGCCAGCGATCGGCCAGGCACTGGCCGCACTAGTCGGGACATCGGCCGGATCTGGCACACCGCATTCACCGGTTTTGCTGCCGCTGCGCGCCAGATCGCGGGACAAGCCTCGCTCCCACGGCCTTCGGCCAGAATCAAAAGCGAGCGTCATGTCGCCTTCAGTCGCCGCGTTTTGGCGGCGAATAAAGGTATGGGTCAGTTATGAGCGTGCAGCGCTTCGTTCAGCTCGATGGCCGACTTGTGGGTTTTGCATTCCACGGCGCCGGTTTGCGAGTTGCGACGGAACAGCAGATCAGGCTGACCGGCCAGGTCACGCGCCTTGAGCACTTTGACCAGTTCGTTGTTCTCGTCCAGCAGCGCGACCTTGGTGCCTGCGGTGACGTAGAGGCCAGATTCAACCGTGTTGCGGTCACCCAGTGGAATGCCGATACCGGCGTTCGCGCCGATCAGGCAGCCTTCGCCGACCTTGATCACGATATTGCCGCCGCCGGACAGGGTGCCCATGGTGGAGCATCCGCCGCCCAGGTCCGACCCTTTGCCGACGAACACGCCCGCCGATACGCGGCCTTCGATCATGCCCGGGCCTTCGGTGCCGCCGTTGAAGTTGACGAAACCTTCGTGCATCACGGTGGTGCCTTCGCCGATGTAGGCGCCCAGGCGCACACGCGCGCTGTCGGCGATACGCACACCGCTCGGCACGACGTAGTCGGTCATTTTCGGGAATTTATCGACGGAGAACACTTCCAGCAGCTCGCCTTTCAAGCGCGCTTCCAGCTGACGTTGTGGCAGCTCCACCAGGTCAATGGCGCCCTGGCTGGTCCATGCCACGTTCGGCAGCAGCGGGAAGATGCCCGCCAGGTTCAGGCCGTGCGGCTTGGCCAGGCGGTGGGACAGCAGATGCAGCTTGAGGTACGCCTCGGGCGTGGAGGTCAGCGTGGCGTCTTCGGCCAGCAGCGTGGCCACCAGCGGCTTGTGGCTTTCAGCCAGACGGGTCAGCAGTGCGGCCTGGGCGGCGTCGACCGATTTCAGCGCATCGGCCAATTTGGACGCCAGGTCAGTGGTGAAGGTGATGGCCTGGTTGCCACCGGTGTAGCCCAGGACCGGGGCAACGGCTGCGATCATTTCGGCAGACGGATTGATCAGCGGCAGCGCGTAAAACACTTCCAGCCATGTGCCTTGACGGTTTTGTGTGCCGACGCCGAAGGCCAGGCTGAACAGGGAAGTGGACATGTAAATACCTCTTAACGATTAAAGGCTATCTCAATCAGGCGATAGCCGCTGCGTACAGTTCGGGTTTGAAGCCAATCAGGGTTTTGCCACCGAGATCGAGCACCGGGCGCTTGATCATCGATGGCTGGGCAAGCATCAGCTCGATGGCCTTCTCTTGGTCGAGATCGGCTTTCTGAGTGTCGTCGAGTTTGCGGAAGGTCGTGCCCGCGCGGTTCAGTACCACCTGCCAGCCGTGTTCGTTGCACCACTGGGTCAAGTGCTCGCGATCAATGCCTGCCGCTTTGTAGTCGTGGAAATCGTAACTCACCGAATGTTCGTCGAGCCAGGTGCGAGCCTTCTTCATCGTGTCGCACGCTTTGATCCCAAACAGGTGCAGCGTGTTGTTGTCATCAGCCATGAACGTGCCGCCGGTGAGAGGGATTGAAAAAACGGTCACGGATTATGCCACGGACAAACCAATTGGGCGTGGCCCGGTGGCGGGTTTCTGCCGCCAATACTTGTACAGCCACCGTTTAAACGCCGGGTCAACCGTGAAGCGACAGCCTAACCCGTTAAGATGGCACTTCGAAGCTGCACTGCAGTCAGTCTCTGGGCCTTGTCCAGAACTCGCCCGATCAGGAACGTTTACCGATGCAAACAGCCTATACCGTCCTTATCCTGCTGACGCTGGTAGGCCTCTCACGGTTGGTCGCACGGGTGATTCCCTTGCCGTTGCCGCTGGTGCAGATCGCCGCTGGCGCGTTGCTCGCCTGGCCGACCCTGGGCCTGCACGTGGCCATGGACCCTGAACTCTTCCTCTTTTTGTTCCTGCCTCCGCTGTTATTTTCAGACGGTTGGCGCATGCCAAAACGTGATCTCTGGCGCTATCGCGGGCCGATTCTGACGCTGGCGGTCGGTTTGGTGATCTTCACGGTGGTCGGTGCCGGCTATTTCATTCACTGGATTTTGCCGACCATCCCACTTCCGGTCGCCTTCGCACTGGCGGCGGTGCTGTCGCCTACGGACGCCGTCGCGGTTTCAGCCATTTCCCAGGACCGCTTGCCTGCGCCGATCATGCGTCTGCTGCAAGGCGAGGCGCTGATGAATGATGCGTCAGGCCTGGTGACGTTCAAATTCGCCTTGGCGGCGGCGATCACCGGGGTGTTTTCTCTGGCCGATGCCAGCCTGACGTTCGTGCTGGTGGCGGTGGGCGGCTTGGCAGTGGGGGTGGCCCTGAGCTGGCTGGTGGGCCGTCTTCGCAGCTGGATGATCGCGCGCGGATGGGATGATCCGGCGACCCATGTCGTGTTCATGCTGCTGGTGCCGTTTGCCGCCTACGTGCTCGCCGAACGACTGGGCGCGTCGGGTATTTTGTCGGCCGTGGCGGCGGGGATGATGCAAAGCTGGGTCGACCTGCTGCCTCGTCAAACCACCACCCGGCTGCTCAATCGCAGCGTCTGGACACTGCTGGAGTTTGCTTTCAACGGGCTGATTTTTCTGCTGCTGGGCCTGCAACTGCCGGACATCATCAGCGCAGTCACCCATGATCAGGTCACGCTGTGGCCGACGCTGATGTGGCGCTGCCTGGACGTGCTGGTGATTTTCCTGGTTCTGATCGCGCTGCGTTTCATCTGGGTGCAAAGCACCTGGCGGCTGATCATTGCACTCAGGCAATGGCGCGGTCGTGGGGATGACTCGCTGAAACTGACCACCCGGTCTTCGTTGTTATTGACCGTGGGCGGCGTGCGCGGGGCGGTCACCCTGGCCGGTACGCTGTCGGTACCGATGTTGATATCCGCCGGTGTGAATTTCCCCGAGCGTGACTTGCTGATCTTCATCGCGGCGGGGGTGATTCTGCTGTCGCTGGTGGCGGCCAGTGTGGCGCTGCCGATATTGTTGCGCGGGGTCGAGAACAAGCCCGACCTCAAGATGAAGCAGGAAGTGCGTGACGCCTGGAAGCACACCGCCGAGGCGGCGATTCATGCGCTGGAAAGCGAGGAAATGACCGACGCCACCGTGTCGCCGGATGCGGCTCAGGCGGTGCTCGCCACGGAGGTCAAGGCGCGGATCATGTCGGAATATCGGCAGCGGCTGGAAATGTTCAACGACACCGCCGAGGCCCAGGCACTGGCGTTCCAGATGGATGTGCTGGAGCGCAAGATGCGCATCACTGCGCTGCGGGCCCAGCGGCTTGAGTTGTACCGGCTGCATCGTCATCACCAGATCGGGGATGACGTGCTGCGGCAGGTGCTGGCGGAGCTGGACCTTAACGAGGCGAATCTTGGCATTGTTCGATAAGCGCGCGGGCCCCTGTGTGCGGGACCCCTGTAGGAGCTGACGACCCTGATGGAGGCTGCGATGGCGGTGTGTCAGATGTACTGCATCGCAGCCTCCCGTAGGGTCGTCAGCTCCTACAACGTGGGACGATCAACCGGTGTGTTAACCCGGACTCCTGCAAGTCCAACGTCCAGTTTCAGATTCCATTCAATACCTGCGCGATCAACGCTTCTGAACGAAATCCCTGATCCGCTCAGCCGCTTCGATGCACTCGGCCAGCGGCGCAACCAGCGCCAGTCGTACACGTCCTGCGCCCGGATTAAAGCCGTCCACGTCGCGGGACAGGTACGAACCCGGCACCACGGTCACGTGTTCGGTCATGTACAGATCGCGGCAGAACACGGCGTCGTCGGTGCCCACGTCAGGCCACAGGTAGAAACCGCCGTCCGGGCGTTGCACGTCCATTACCGGTGACAGGATCTCCAGCACCGCATCGAATTTCTCGCGGTACAGCGTCCGGTTGGCGCGCACGTGCTCCTCGTCATTCCAGGCCGCGATACTGGCCAGCTGGGTCTGAACCGGCATGGCGCAACCGTGGTAGGTGCGATACAGCAGAAACGCCTTGAGAATCTCGGCATCGCCCGCCACGAACCCTGAACGCAGGCCCGGCAGGTTCGAACGCTTGGACAGGCTGTGGAACACCACGCAGCGTTTGAAATCCTGACGCCCCAAAGCCACGCAGGCGCTGAGCAAGCCGGCAGGCGGCGTCGCTTCGTCAAAATACAGCTCGCTGTAGCATTCGTCCGCGGCGATCACGAAATCATGCTTGTCGGCCAGTGCGATGAGCTTTTTCAGCACGTCCAGCGGGATCAGGGCGCCGGTCGGGTTGCCCGGAGAGCACAGGAACAGAATCTGGCAGCGGTCCCAGATGTCATCGGACACCGCGTCAAAATCCGGATTGAAACCATGGCTTTTCAGGCAGGGCAGGTAGTGCGGCTGAGCGCCGGCGAGCAATGCTGCGCCTTCGTAGATTTGATAGAACGGGTTGGGGCTGATCACCAGACCGTCGTCGCTGCGATTGACCACCGTTTGCGTGAACGCGAACAGCGCTTCACGGGTGCCGTTTACCGGCAGGACGTGCCGTGCCGCATCGAGCCAGCCGCCCGGCACACCAAAGCGCCGCTCGCACCAGCCGGTAATGGCTTCGCGCAGTGGGGCAATCCCTGCGGTGGTGGGATAGACCGCCATCTGATCGAGGTTATCGGTCATCGCCTTGGCTACGAAAGCAGGCGATTGATGCTTGGGCTCGCCAATCGACAGCGCGATGGGGCGCTTGGCCGGGGTTGGCGTGACGCCGCCGAGCAGGGCGCGAAGCTTTTCGAACGGGTAGGGCTGAAGCTGTTGCAGAGCGTTATTCATCGGGTGTCGGTCTCAATAAGCAGGGCGCCCGGGTCCGGTTGGCCGGGAAGGCAGGCGCCGATGAATCGAATGTTCAGGCCATCAAATGCTGATGCGCCACTCGCCGCCGGGCTCCGGATTGACGCTGAGCTGTTCGACGATCGCCGCCTGCAGCCGAGTACACAGCTGAGGGTCGGACAACGGCTGATTGTTCTCGTCGGTGATGAAAAACACGTCTTCCACGCGTTCGCCCAAGGTGGCGATCTTGGCGTTCTGCAGGGATACGTCGAACTCCAGGAAGATCTTGCCGATGCGTGCGAGTAGCCCCGGACGGTCCGGCGCGCTCAGTTCCAGCACGGTGACCGGGCGCTGGGCGTCGTTGGAGATCGTCACTTGGGGCGGGAACGCGAAATGCTTGAGCTGACGGGGCACCCGGCGCTTGATGATCGTCGGGTATTCGTCCGGGTTGCGCAGCGCCTCGGTCAAACCATTGCGAATGTCCTGGATGCGCTGAGGGTTGTCGCCGATCGAGCCCCCTTCACTGTCGAGCACGATGTAGGTGTCCAGGGTAAACCGGCTGCTGGAGGTGATGACCCTCGCGTCATGGATGTTCAGGTTCAACTGGTCCATGGCTGCCACGGTCACCGCGAAGAAATCGTGCTGGTCGGGGGCATAGATGAAGATCTGGGTGCCGCCCTCGAATTCCCGTTGCGTGGTTTCCTTGATCAGCACCAGCGGCCCGCCATCTGCCGGCTGCTGCAGGATGGCGTCGCTGTGCCAGGCCACGTCGCCGGCGGTATGGCGCAGGAAATAATCATCGCCCAGTTGCGACCACAGCTGCTCGACGTCGTCCGGGTCGGTGCCGTTGCGCACGAGAATATCCAGCGCGGCGATTTGCGTGCGACGGATCTGCTCTTCGCGGTCCACCGGGTTTTCCAGACCGCGCTTGAGGGCGCGCTTGGTCTCGGTATAGAGCTGGCGCAACAGGCTGGCACGCCAGGAATTCCACAGCGTCGGGTTGGTGGCGTTGATGTCGGCGACCGTCAGCACGTACAGATAATCCAGGTGCACTTCGTCGCCGACGAACTGGGCGAAATCGTGGATCACCTGCGGATCGGACAGGTCCTTGCGTTGCGCGGTGGTGGACATCGCCAGGTGGTGTTGCACCAGCCAGACGATCAGGTCTGTGTCCCACGTTGGCAGGTGATGACGAACGCCGAACGCCTGGGCATCGTGTGCGCCCAGTTCCGAATGGTCGCCGCCACGGCCCTTGCCGATGTCGTGGTACAGCCCGGCCAGATAGATCAGCTCGGGCTTGGGCAGCCGGGCCATGATCTTGCTGGCCAGCGGGAATTTTTCTGACACCTGTGTGTACTGCAGCTTACGCAGGTGCTTTATCAGGTTCAGCGTGTGCGCGTCGACGGTATAGATGTGGTACAGGTCGTGCTGCATTTGCCCGATGATGTGCCCGAATTCCGGCAGGTACAGCCCGAGAATGCCGTAACGGTTCATCCGTCGCAGGTTGCGGTGGATGCCGATTTCACATTTGAACAGCTCGATGAACAGGCTGGTGTTGCGGATATCGTTGCGGAAGTCGTCGTTGATCAGGTGCCGGTGCTCACGCAGCAGGCGAATTGTGTCCGCCCGCACGCCCTTGATTTCGGGGCGCTGAGCCATCAGCACGAAAATCTCCAGCATCGCGAACGGCGTGCGCTTGAAGACGTTCGGGTGCGTGGCTTCGATGTAGCCGTCGTGCAACTGAAACCGCGAGTTGATCGATTCGGCCTGCGCGTTCTGATCGTCCGAGAGAATGACTTCTTCGAAGTGCTGGATGATCAGGTCGCTCAGCTGCGCAATGCTCATGACCACCCGGTAGTACTTCTGCATGAAGCGCTCGATCGCCAGCTTCGCGTCACTGTCCTGATAACCCAGCAGCCGTGCGATCGCGCTTTGATGATCGAACAGCAGACGGTCTTCGGAGCGTCCGGCCAGCATGTGCAGGGCGTAGCGCACTTTCCAGAGAAAGTCCTGGGAGGAGGCCAGCAGGTTGTTTTCGCTCTCCAGCAGAAAGCCTTCACCGGCCAGAGCGTGCAGGTTCAGCGTGCCGTACTGGCGGCGGGCGACCCACAAGATGGTTTGAATGTCCCGCAGGCCTCCCGGAGAACCCTTTACGTTGGGCTCCAGGTTGTATTCGGTGTCGTTGTATTTGTGATGACGGTTCTTCTGCTCGGCGCGCTTGGCCAGAAAGAACTCCTTGCTCGGCCACATCTCGCGTGGGCTGGTGACTTCCAGCATGCGCTGGCGCAGGCGCTCGGGGCCGGCAATGGTGCGGCTTTCCATCAGGTTGGTGATCACGGTCAGGTCGGCACGGGCCTCGACGGCGCATTCATCGACCGAGCGCACGCTTTGCCCGACTTCCAGACCGATGTCCCACAGCAGCGTCAGAAAACGCTCGATGGGCTCGCGGAAAACCTCATGGTCGGCGCTGTCCAGCAGGACCAGCAGATCGATGTCGGAATAGGGGTGCAGTTCGCCACGGCCGTAGCCACCGACCGCCAGCAGCGCGATGTCGGCGTCCTCACTCCAGTCGAAGTGGTCCCACGCCTGCTGCAGGATGTTGTCGACGAACCAGGCGCGGTCTTCGATCAGTCGACGGATGTCGCGCCCGGACTTGAAGCGGGCGTCCAGCACGTCATGCGCTTGACGAATGGCTTTCTTGAACGCGGCGATCGGGCTCGCTTTCAGCGCCAGTTCGGCCTGAAACTGGCCGCGATCGAACAAATCTGGGTCCACCTGCGGCATCGAACTGCTTTCCTTCTATCTATATCGGGCCGTACATCATCTACGTCGGCGCAGGTATCAGGCCGACGTGCGGGCGATCGTGTCGTCGCTGCGAAGGGTGAAGATTTCGTAGCCATCGGCGGTGACGAGCACCGTGTGTTCCCATTGCGCGGACAGCTTGCGGTCCTTGGTGATGGCTGTCCAGCCATCGCCCAGCAGACGCGTTTCAGCCTTGCCCTGGTTGATCATGGGCTCGATGGTGAAGGTCATGCCTTCCTTGAGTTCGATGCCGGTGCCGGCCTTGCCGTAGTGCAGGACCTGGGGTTCTTCGTGGAACACCTTGCCGATGCCATGGCCGCAGTACTCTCGCACCACCGAGAAGCCGTTCTTCTCGGCGTGCTTCTGGATCACTTCGCCGATGTCACCCAGGTGGGCGCCCGGTTTTACCACTTCGATGCCCTTGTACAGGCATTCCTGAGTGATGCGGGAGAGGCGTTCAGCCCACTCCGGCACTTTACCGACATGAAACATCTTGCTGGTGTCGCCGTGGTAGCCATCTTTGATGACCGTGACGTCGATGTTGAGCACGTCGCCGTCCTTCAACGACTTTTCATTGGGAATGCCATGGCACACGACGTGGTTGATCGAGGTGCAGATGGACTTCGGGAAACCTTTGTAATTGAGGGGTGCGGGAATGGCTTTCTGCTCGTTGACGATGTAGTCATGGCAAAGGCGATCCAGTTCATCGGTGGTGACGCCAGGCTTGACGTGGGGGGCGATCATCTCCAGGACGTCGGCGGCCAGACGTCCGGCGATGCGCATCATTTCGATGTCTTCAGGGGTTTTGACGGTAACGGTCATACAAGGCTCTCTAAGCGCGGCGGGGCCGCTGCTGAACACGAAAAGCACGATTCTACCAGACCGTTGAAGGTGCGGTTATCATCGCAGCCTATATAGAAGGTGCCAGAGCAGGCGGGGGTCCTGCACGAGACGCGAAAACACTTCGCGAAACAGGCGCTTATTTCGTATTTTGTTATCAGGGGCTTTTGTGATATAAAATGCGCCGCTTTCCGGGGTACGTCCCGGGAGCTTAAACCCACACACGTGTCGACACGATGACCTGGGTGCCCTCGGCTCGAGCCGTTGGTTGGTCATTGGGATACGTGGAGGCCTAACCCGACTTATCAAGGAACTATCATGTCCCAAGTCAATATGCGCGATATGCTGAAGGCCGGTGTGCACTTCGGTCACCAAACCCGTTACTGGAACCCGAAAATGGGTAAATACATTTTCGGCGCGCGTAACAAGATCCACATCATCAACCTTGAAAAAACCCTGCCTATGTTCAACGAAGCGTTGACCTTCGTTGAGCGCCTGGCTCAGGGCAAAAACAAGATCCTGTTCGTCGGCACCAAGCGTTCAGCTGGCAAGATCGTTGCCGAAGAAGCTGCACGTTGCAACTCGCCGTACGTCGATCACCGCTGGTTGGGCGGCATGCTCACCAACTTCAAAACCATCCGCGCTTCCATCAAGCGTCTGCGTGATCTTGAAATCCAGGCTGAAGACGGTACCTTCGCCAAGCTGACCAAGAAAGAGGCGCTGATGCGTACTCGCGATCTGGAAAAGCTGGATCGCAGCCTGGGTGGTATCAAGGACATGGGCGGTCTGCCAGACGCACTGTTCGTTATCGACGTTGATCACGAGCGCATCGCGATCACCGAAGCCAACAAGCTGGGCATCCCGGTAATCGGCGTTGTCGATACCAACAGCAGCCCGGAAGGCGTTGACTACATCATCCCAGGCAACGATGACGCAATCCGCGCTATCCAGTTGTACATGGGTTCGATGGCTGACGCTGTAATCCGTGGTCGCAACAATGTTGCTGGCGGCACCGACGTTTTCGTCGAAGAAGCTCCAGCAGCAGCCGTGGTTGAAGGCTGAGTAGCTAACGCCTAGCGTTTACTCAGTACGCAAAAAGGGGGCTCTGCCCCCTTTTTGCCACCTCGAAAACCCTCTGGCGTTGCCGTCGATCAAATGGTCATCTGCAGCTGTCAGCATGGATTTTCCAGAATTTGAACGCCCGCGCAAACGGGTGGAATGGTTGAAGACCTATCCAAGAGGATTTTGAAATGGCAGAGATTACTGCAGCGTTGGTCAAAGAACTGCGCGAGCGTACCGGCGAAGGCATGATGGACTGCAAGAAGGCCTTGACCAAGGCTGGCGGCGACATCGAAAAAGCCATTGATGACATGCGTGCTTCGGGCGCCATCAAGGCCGCCAAGAAAGCAGGCAACGTCGCTGCTGAAGGCGCTATCGCCGTCAAGGTAAGCGCAGACGGCAAGCGCGCCAGCATCATTGAGGTCAACTCGCAGACTGACTTCCTGGCCCTGCAAGACGACTTCAAGAACTTCGTCAACAGCAGCCTGGAAAAAGCCTTCGCTGACAAACTGACTGATGCCGCTCCGTTGATCGAAGCACAGGAAGTCGAGCGCACCGCGCTGGTTGCCAAGGTTGGCGAAAACGTCAACATCCGTCGCCTGGCGAGCATCGAAGGTGATGTGGTCAATGCCTACCTGCACGGCAACAAGATCGGCGTAGTCGTCGTTCTGAAAGGCGGTGACGCAGAGCTGGCCAAAGATATTGCCATGCACGTGGCTGCAAGCAACCCTGAGTTCCTGTTCCCTTCGGAAGTTTCACCTGAAGCGATCGAGCGCGAGAAGGGCGTCTTCCTGCAGTTGAACGAAGACAAGATCAAAGGCAAGCCAGCCGAAATCGTTGAGAAAATGGTTGGCGGTCGTATCACCAAGTTCCTCGCCGAGGCTAGCCTCGTTGAACAGGCGTTCGTCAAGAACCCGGAAATCAAGGTGGGCGAACTGGCCAAGAAAGCCGGCGCTGAAATCGTTTCTTTCACCTACTTCAAGGTAGGCGAAGGCATCGACAAGCCAGTGGACAACTTCGCTGAAGAAGTTGCTGCTCAAGTAGCTGCCAGCAAGAAGTAAGACGGTTATCCCGCTGTCGCCCCAAAGAGGCTGCCCGCTCACGCGCGCAGCCTCTTTGTCAAAGCGGCCGAGGGAATTTGTTTTTCAGGGAGCGGCTTGCAACGCTGCGTTTCCCTGAGGTGGTAGCCTAGAGTTGGCGCAAGCTGAAATCAGCTCGCAACGTAGATTTTTTTTAAACGCCGCAGGAGAGATTCGCAATGGCTCAGCAGGGCAGTGGTTATCAAGCTCGCTATAAACGCATTCTACTCAAGCTTAGCGGCGAGGCCCTGATGGGGTCGGAAGAATTCGGTATTGATCCTAAGGTTTTGGATCGTATGGCGCTGGAAGTCGGCCAGTTGGTGGGTATTGGTGTCCAGGTCGGTCTGGTCATCGGCGGCGGCAACTTGTTCCGTGGCGCCGCACTGAGTGCAGCGGGCATGGATCGGGTTACCGGCGATCACATGGGCATGCTTGCCACTGTGATGAATGCGTTGGCGATGCGTGATGCGCTGGAACGCGCCAATATTTCGGCCATCGTCATGTCTGCCATTTCCATGGTGGGTGTGACCGATCACTATGACCGTCGCAAGGCGATGCGCCATCTGAATGCCAAGGATGTGGTGATTTTCGCCGCAGGTACCGGCAATCCGTTCTTCACGACCGACTCGGCCGCGTGCCTGCGGGCAATCGAAATCGATGCCGATGTCGTGTTGAAGGCGACCAAGGTCGATGGCGTGTACACTGCGGACCCATTCAAAGACCCGCATGCCGAGAAGTTCGATCATCTGACTTACGATGAAGTTCTGGATCGCAAGCTGGGCGTAATGGATCTGACGGCGATTTGCTTGTGTCGCGACCACAAGATGCCGCTGCGTGTATTCAATATGAACAAGCCCGGCGCCCTGCTGAACATCGTGCATGGCGGCGCTGAGGGCACCCTGATCGAGGAAGGCAAACAATGATCAATGAAATCAAGAAAGACGCCCAGGCGCGTATGCAAAAATCTCTCGAGTCGCTTTCTCAGGCGTTTGGCCAGATCCGAACCGGCAAAGCGCACCCGAGCATCCTGGGCAGCGTGATGGTGCCTTACTACGGCTCCGACACCCCGTTGAGCGGTGTTGCCAACGTAACCGTCAAGGATTCCCGGACCCTGCAGGTCGTGGCGTTTGAGCGCAACATGCTCGGCGCTGTCGACAAGGCTATCCAGAGTGCCGGCCTCAATCTCAACCCGACCAACCTGGGTGAGATGCTGCTGATTTCCATGCCAGCCCTGACCGAGGAAACCCGCAAGGGCTTCACGAAGCAGGCGCGCAGTGCTGCAGAAGATGCCCGGGTTGCCGTGCGCAACATTCGTCGCGATGCCTTGGGCGAATTGAAGAAACTGGTCAAAGACAAAGAAATCAGCGAGGACGAAGAGCGTCGTGGCGCGGCAGACATTCAGAAGCTGACCGATAAGGCTGAAGCTGACATCGACGCGGCGACCAAGACCAAAGAAGCAGACCTGATGGCCGTTTAAGGGGCCGGAAGCTTTCATGGATAAGACAAAGCTGGCTGAACCATCGTCTGTGCCGCGTCACGTCGCGATCATCATGGACGGTAATAATCGTTGGGCGAAAAAACGTCTGCTGCCGGGTGTCGCCGGTCATAAAGCGGGCGTGGACGCTGTGAGGGCGGTCATCGAGGTGTGTGCCGAGGCCAAGGTCGAAGTATTGACCCTGTTCGCCTTCTCAAGCGAAAACTGGCAGCGTCCGGCTGAAGAAGTCGGCGCGTTGATGGAGTTGTTCTTCACGGCGTTGCGTCGCGAGACCAAGCGCCTGAATGACAACGGCATCAGCCTGCGGATTATCGGGGATCGCTCACGCTTTCATCCCGAGCTGCAAGCAGCGATCCGTGAAGCGGAAGCACGCACGGCCGGTAATAACCGTTTCGTTCTGCAGATTGCCGCCAATTATGGCGGTCAGTGGGATATTGCCCAGGCGGCACAGCGTCTGGCGCGTGAAGTTCAGGCGGGGCATTTGCGTCCTGAGGACATCACGCCCGAGTTGTTGCAGACTTGCCTGTCGACGGGTGATTTGCCGCTGCCCGACCTCTGCATCCGGACCGGTGGCGAGCACCGCGTGAGCAATTTCCTGCTGTGGCAGCTGGCGTACGCCGAGCTGTACTTCTCCGACCTGTTCTGGCCGGACTTCAAACACGATGCCATGCGCAAGGCGCTGGCCGATTTTGCTTTGCGCCAACGCCGCTTTGGGAAAACCAGCGAGCAGGTAGAAGCTGGAGCCCGAGCTTAATGTTGAAACAACGGATCATCACGGCGCTGATTTTGCTGCCGATCGCTCTGTGCGGTTTTTTTCTGCTCACGGGCGGCAGCTTCGCGCTGTTCATCGGTGTGGTCGTCACGCTGGGTGCCTGGGAATGGGCGCGTCTGGCAGGGTTTGAGGCGCAATCTTCCCGGGTGCTTTATTCGGTTGTGGTCGCTGTTCTGCTGTTCCTTCTTTATCTGCTTCCGGCACTGGCGCCTTGGGTACTGGTGGCGGCCCTGCTTTGGTGGGTGGTTGCGACCTGGCTGGTGCTGATCTACCCGGAGTCCAGCGAGCACTGGTCCACCGCCATCTGCAAACTGGTCATCGGCTTGCTGATCCTGTTGCCCGCGTGGCAGGGGTTGATCCTGATCAAACAATGGCCGCTGGGCAACTGGCTCATCCTGTCGGTCATGGTGCTGGTGTGGGGCGCGGACATCGGCGCCTATTTCTCCGGCAAGGCCTTCGGCAAGCGCAAGCTGGCACCGAAGGTGAGCCCGGGTAAAAGCTGGGAAGGGCTCTACGGAGGACTGGTCGCCAGTCTGCTCATCACGGCGGTGGTCGGTATCTTCCGCGGCTGGTCTGCTTCGCAGTTCTTCTTTTCCCTGATCGGCGCCGCCATCGTGGTGCTGATTTCCGTGGTTGGCGATTTGACCGAGAGCATGTTCAAGCGCAAATCCGGCATCAAGGACAGCAGTAACCTGCTGCCCGGCCATGGCGGGGTGCTTGATCGGATCGACAGCCTCACCGCTGCAATCCCCATCTTCGCCTTGTTGCTGTGGGCAGCGGATTGGGGCGTGATGTGAGCCAGCCACAGCAGATTACCGTGCTGGGCGCCACGGGCTCCGTCGGTCTCAGCACCCTGGACGTCATCGCCCGTCACCCTGACCGCTACCAGGTTTTTGCACTGACCGGCTTCAGCCGTCTCACCGAATTGCTGGCGCTGTGTGTCCGGCATAAGCCGCAGTTCACCGTCGTGCCGACCCAGGCGATCGCCGATGGGCTGCAGTCCGAACTGCAGGCTGCGGGTCTGGGGACGCGCGTACTGGTGGGGGAGGGCGGACTCTGCGAAGTGTCGGCTCACCCAATGGTGGACACGGTCCTGGCCGCCATTGTCGGCGCGGCAGGTTTGCGTCCGACGCTGGCCGCTGTAGAGGCCGGGAAAAAAGTACTGCTGGCCAATAAAGAAGCGCTGGTCATGTCCGGCGCCTTGTTCATGCAGGCGGTTCGCCGTAGCGGTGCCGTGCTGTTGCCCATCGACAGTGAACACAACGCGATCTTTCAATGCCTGCCTGGCGATTACGCCAATGGCCTGGGCGCTGTCGGCGTGCGGCGCATCCTGCTGACGGCGTCAGGCGGCCCGTTTCGTGAAACCCCGTTGTCCGAACTGGCCGGTGTGTCGCCAGAGCAGGCTTGCGCTCATCCCAACTGGTCGATGGGCCGCAAGATCTCCGTCGACTCGGCGAGCATGATGAACAAGGGCCTGGAGTTGATCGAGGCCTGCTGGTTGTTCGATGCCCGGCCGGCGCAGATCGAAGTGGTGATCCATCCTCAAAGCGTTATTCACTCGATGGTGGATTACGTAGACGGTTCGGTGCTGGCGCAGTTGGGCAATCCGGACATGCGCACCCCCATCGCCCATGCCCTGGCCTGGCCCGAGCGCATCGATTCAGGCGTTGCGCCGTTGGATCTGTTCACCATCGCGCGCCTGGATTTTCATGCGCCTGACGAAGTGCGCTTCCCATGCCTGCGGTTGGCGCGGCAAGCTGCGGAGACCGGCGACAGTGCTCCGGCGATGCTCAATGCGGTCAACGAAGTCGCCGTGGCTGCGTTTCTGGACCGGCGGATTCGTTATCCGGAAATCGCGAGTATGATCGACGAGGTTTTGAATCAGGAGCCTGTGGTGGCTGTGGGCGAGCTTGAGGCTGTCTTCGCTGTCGACGCGAAGGCCCGCGGGCTGGCCGAGCAGTGGCTCAGCCGCAATGGGCGTTGAGCCGGCCATGCTATTGAATACATGTCAGTGGATTTGCGCATGCTTGGATGAGCCCCTGCCAGGAGAACAGCAATGAGCGCGCTATATATGATTGTTGGCACCCTGGTTGCGCTGGGTGTGCTGGTAACCTTTCACGAGTTTGGCCATTTTTGGGTGGCTCGGCGTTGTGGCGTCAAGGTATTGCGGTTTTCGGTCGGCTTCGGGATGCCACTTCTTCGCTGGCATGACCGCAAGGGCACCGAGTTTGTAGTGGCTGCCATTCCGCTGGGTGGCTACGTCAAGATGCTGGATGAGCGCGAAGGTGAGGTTCCACCCGAACTCGTCGATCAGTCCTTCAATCGAAAGTCTGTCTATCAGCGCATTGCGATCGTCATCGCAGGGCCTGTGGCCAACTTTCTGCTGGCCATTATATTTTTCTGGATACTCGCCATGCTGGGCAGCCAGCAGGTGCGTCCTGTCATCGGTGCTGTCGAGCCGGGCAGCATTGCCGACAAGGCCGGGCTGATGTCGGGGCAGGAAATTGTCTCGGTCGACGGTGAACCAACGTCCGGCTGGGCAGCGGTTAATCTGCAATTGATCCGCCGTTTGGGCGAAACAGGCTCCATCGCACTGCGGGTGGCTGAGCAGGACGCTACCGCGCAATCCCCGCATCAGTTGGTCTTGAGCGATTGGCTCAAGGGCGCTGACGACCCTGATCCTATCCGTTCACTTGGCATCCGCCCCTGGCGTCCGGCGTTGCCCCCCGTACTGGCTGAACTCGATGCCAAGGGACCGGCGCAGGCTTCCGGCCTGAAAACCGGCGATCGACTCCTGGCAATGGACGGCCAGCCGGTCAGCGAGTGGCAGCAGGTGGTTGACTGGGTTCGTACCCGTCCTGAAACCCGAATTACATTGCGCGTCGAGCGTGACGGTGCGCAAATCGACGTTCCGGTGACTCTGGCCGCGCATGGTGAGGGCAAGGCCGCTACCGGTTATCTCGGGGCAGGCGTCAAAGGTGTCGAATGGCCACCCGAAATGCTTCGCGAGGTCAGTTACGGTCCTGTAGCCGCCATTGCAGAGGGCGCGCAGCGTACTTGGACCATGAGCGTACTGACCCTCGATTCGCTCAGGAAAATGTTGTTCGGCGAGCTGTCTGTAAAAAACTTGAGCGGACCGATAACCATTGCTAAAGTGGCGGGCGCTTCGGCCCAGTCGGGTGCAGGTGACTTCTTGAATTTCCTTGCTTATCTGAGCATAAGCCTGGGCGTTCTCAATTTGCTGCCCATTCCAGTGTTGGACGGGGGGCACTTGTTGTTCTATCTGATCGAGTGGGCGCGTGGTCGTCCCCTGTCAGAAAAAATACAGGGCTGGGGTGTCCAGATCGGAATCAGTCTGGTGGTCGGAGTGATGTTGCTCGCACTGGTCAACGATCTCGGACGACTGTAAAAGCTACATCGAATTGTGAATCTGCCGCATTTTGCGGCAGTTTGTTTATTGCCAGTTGGAATAAGAAAGGACTTCATGAAACGTCTGCTGCTAACTGCGGTTCTTGCCGTACTGATGATCGCCGAAGTTCACGCCGAGTCCTTCACTATCTCCGATATCCGTGTCAATGGCCTGCAGCGGGTATCCGCTGGCAGCGTATTTGGTGCGCTGCCGCTGAACGTGGGTGAGCAAGCGGATGATTCGCGTCTGGTTGACGCTACTCGTGCGCTGTTCAAAACCGGTTTCTTTCAGGACATTCAACTGGGTCGCGACGGTAACGTCCTCGTCATCACCGTTGTCGAACGTCCTTCCGTCTCGAGCATCGAAATCGACGGCAACAAGGCAATTACCACTGAGGACCTGATGAAGGGCCTCAAGTCATCAGGTCTGGCAGAAGGCGAGATCTTCCAGCGTGCGACCCTCGAGGGCGTGCGTAACGAGCTGCAGCGTCAGTACGTTGCTCAGGGCCGCTACTCCGCCGAAGTTGCGACCGAGGTCGTTCCTCAGCCCCGCAACCGCGTGGGCCTGAAGATCAACATCAACGAAGGCGCCGTGGCTGCGATCCAGCACATCAACGTGGTGGGCAACAAGGTTTTCGCCGATGAAGACCTGATCGACCTCTTCGAGCTGAAAACCACCAACTGGCTCTCTTTCTTCAAGAACGATGACAAGTACGCTCGGGAAAAGCTTTCCGGCGACCTTGAGCGTCTGCGTTCGTACTACCTCGATCGCGGCTATATCAATATGGATATCGCCTCCACCCAGGTCTCCATCACGCCTGACAAGAAAAGCGTCTTCATCACCGTCAACATCAATGAGGGTGAGAAGTACAGCGTCAAGTCGGTCAAGCTTAGCGGTGACCTCAAGGTTCCGGAAGATCAGGTCAAATCACTGTTGCTGGTCAAGCCGGGCCAGGTGTTCTCCCGCAAGGTGATGACCACGACGTCCGAGCTGATCACCCGTCGTCTGGGTAACGAGGGTTATACCTTCGCCAACGTCAACGGCGTACCGGTTGCGCATGACGAAGACCACACCGTTGATATCACCTTTGTGGTGGACCCGGGCAAGCGCGCTTATGTCAACCGCATCAACTTCCGCGGCAATACCAAGACCGCCGACGAAGTGCTGCGTCGTGAAATGCGTCAGATGGAAGGTGGATGGGCTTCCACCTACCTGATCGACCAATCGAAAACCCGTCTTGATCGCCTGGGCTTCTTCAAGGAAGTGAACGTCGAAACCCCACCGGTACCCGGCACCGATGATCAGGTTGACGTCAACTATGCCGTGGAAGAGCAGGCCTCCGGTTCGATCACCGCCAGCGTCGGTTTCGCCCAGAGCGCAGGGCTGATCCTGGGTGGTTCGATCAGCCAGAACAACTTCCTGGGTACGGGTAACAAGGTCAGCATTGGCCTGACCCGCAGCGAATACCAGACCCGTTACAACTTCAGCTACGTTGATCCGTACTTCACGCCGGACGGTGTGAGCCTGGGTTACAGCGCGTTCTACCGTAAGACCGACTACGACGACCTGGATGTCGACGTGGCGAGCTACTCGGTGAACAGCCTGGGTGCCGGTATCAACATGGGCTACCCGATCAACGAAACCTCGCGTCTGAACTTCGGTCTTTCGGTGCAGAATGACGAAATCAGCACCGGTCGCTACACCGTTGACGAGATCTTCGACTTCGTTAACCAGGAAGGCGACAACTACCTTAACTACAAGGCCTCGGTGGGCTGGTCCGAGTCGACGCTGAACAAAGGCACCTTGCCGACCCGTGGTTCGTCCCAGAGCCTGACCCTGGAAACCACGATTCCAGGCAGCGATCTGTCGTTCTACAAGCTTGATTATCGCGGTCAGCTGTTCCACCCGATCAGCACCAATTACACCCTGCGCCTGCACTCGGAGCTGGGTTATGGCGACGGTTACGGTTCGACCTCCGGTCTTCCGTTCTACGAGAACTACTACGCCGGTGGCTTCAACTCGGTACGTGGCTTCAAGGACAGCACCCTCGGTCCGCGCAGTACGCCTAGTAGCGGCAGGAACCCAGGCACCATTGCCGACCCGGATCAGGATCCACTGCCGTTCGGCGGTAACGTCCTTGTCACCGGCGGTGTCGAACTGTTGTTCCCGCTGCCGTTCATCAAGGATCAACGCTCCCTGCGGACCTCGTTGTTCTGGGACGTCGGTAATGTTTTCGACTCCAACTGCAAGTCGAGCGACCGAACCACGAGCGGCGAAAAAGTCAAATGCAACGACGTAGACTTCTCCGGAATGGCGAGCTCCGTTGGTGTGGGTGTGACCTGGATTACCGCGCTTGGCCCTTTGAGCTTCGCTTTGGCGATGCCGGTCAAGAAACCGGACAACGACACCGAAACCCAGGTTTTCCAATTCTCTCTTGGTCAGACTTTCTAAGCGTCTGATCACCGATAACGACAACGGATTCTGTAGGAGTACATCGTGCGTAAGTTGACCCAATTGGCATTGCTGGCAGCGGTTTTGATTTCCACTCCCGTCTTTGCCGACATGAAAATCGCTGTACTGAACTATCAAATGGCGCTGCTGGAATCTGACGCAGCCAAGAAATACGCCGTTGATGCCGAGAAGAAGTTCGGCCCACAGCTGGCCAAGCTCAAAACGCTGGAAAGCAGCGCCAAGGGTATTCAGGACCGTCTCGTTGCCGGTGGCGACAAGATGGCCCAGCCGGAGCGTGAGCGTCTTGAGCTTGAGTTCAAGCAAAAGGCCCGTGACTTCCAGTTCCAGTCCAAGGAGCTGAACGAAGCCAAGGCCGTTGCTGACCGCGAGATGCTCAAGCAACTCAAGCCAAAGCTGGATCAGGCTGTGGAAGAAGTGATCAAGAAAGGTGCCTTTGATCTGGTGTTCGAGCGCGGTGCTGTGATTGATGTCAAACCTCAGTACGACGTCACTCGCCAGGTCATCGAGCGCATGAATCAGCTGAAGTAACTTCATGACCGCGACTATCAAGCTCGGCCAACTGGCCGAGTTCCTCGGCGCCACGCTTCGTGGCCCCGCGGACAAGGACATATCCGGACTGGCCACTTTGCAAGAGGCCGGGCCCGGTCAGGTCAGTTTCCTGGCCAATCCGCAATATCGTAAATTCCTCGCCACGACCCACGCCTCTGCAGTGCTCCTGAAGCCTGAAGATGCAGACGGTTTTGCCGGGGACGCGCTTCTGGTCGCCAATCCGTACCTCGCGTATGCACGGATTTCCCACCTGTTCGATCCAAAGCCCAAGGCCAGTGCCGGCATTCACCCGACTGCCGTCGTGGCGGATGACGCCTCCGTTGACCCCACCGCCAGCGTGGGTGCTTTCGCCGTGATTGAGAGCGGAGCGCAGATTGCTGCCGGCGTCACCGTGGGTGCGCATTGCTTCATCGGCGCGCGCTGCATCATCGGGGAAGGCGGCTGGCTCGCCCCCCGCGTGACGCTGTATCACGATGTTCGCATCGGTCAGCGCGTGGTCATTCAGTCAGGTGCAGTGCTGGGCGGCGAAGGCTTCGGTTTCGCCAACGAGAAGGGTGTCTGGAACAAGATTGCACAAATTGGTGGCGTCACCATCGGCGACGACGTGGAGATTGGCGTGAACACCGCCATCGACCGTGGCGCGATGGACGACACACGGATCGGCAACGGCGTGAAGCTGGATAACCAGATTCAGATCGCGCACAACGTCCAGGTCGGTGATCACACCGCCATGGCGGCCTGCGTAGGGATCTCCGGCAGCTCGAAGATCGGCAAGCATTGCATGCTCGCGGGTGGCGTCGGGCTGGTGGGGCACATCGAGATTTGCGACGGGGTTTTCATCACCGGAATGACCATGGTCACCCGGTCGATCACCGAGCCTGGCTCCTATTCATCAGGCACCGCGATGCAGCCAGCCGCCGAATGGCGCAAGAGCGCAGCGCGGATGCGTCACCTCGATGAGATGGCGCGTCGTCTGCAGCAGCTGGAAAAGATTGTTGAGGCCGTGACCTCAGGCGGTAAAGCTTCATCTGATGGCTGATACCTTTTTCTTATCAAGCGTGCATAGCCGATACACTGCCTCCTTGATTTGCTAGAGGAGTGCCGCGCAACCGCCGCGCACTCCCAATCTTTACTACAGGCTTCCTCTCGAAATGATGGACATCAACGAAATTCGTGAATACCTGCCTCACCGTTACCCGTTCCTGTTGGTGGATCGAGTGGTGGAGCTGGATGTTGAGAACAAAAGGATTCGCGCCTACAAGAACGTCAGCATCAATGAGCCGTTCTTCAACGGCCATTTTCCGCAGCACCCCATCATGCCCGGCGTCCTGATCATTGAAGCCATGGCGCAAGCAGCCGGGATTCTCGGGTTTAAAATGCTTGACGTGAAACCTGCCGATGGCACGCTCTATTACTTCGTGGGCTCTGACAAGCTGCGCTTCCGCCAGCCAGTGCTGCCGGGTGACCAACTGATCCTTGAAGCGAAGTTTCTCAGCTGCAAGCGTCAGATCTGGAAGTTCGAGTGCCAGGCGTCGGTAGACGGCAAACCAGTATGCTCCGCAGAAATTATCTGTGCGGAACGTAAACTATGAGTTTGATTGACCCTCGCGCAATCATCGATCCGACAGCCGTCCTGGCTGACAGCGTTGAGGTCGGCCCTTGGTCGATCGTCGGAGCCGGTGTGGAAATTGGCGAGGGTACCGTGATCGGTCCACATGTGATCCTTCGCGGACCGACCAAAATCGGTAAGCACAACCACATCTATCAGTTCTCCTCGATAGGTGAGGACACCCCTGACCTGAAATACAAGGGCGAGGCGACCCGCCTGGTCATTGGCGATCACAACGTGATTCGTGAAGGGGTGACGATTCATCGCGGCACGATTCAGGACCGCGCGGAAACCACGCTGGGCGATCACAACCTGATCATGGCCTACGCCCATATCGGCCATGACAGCGTCATCGGCGATAACTGCATCCTGGTCAACAACACGGCCCTGGCCGGTCACGTCCACGTCGACGACTGGGCGATCCTCTCCGGCTTCACACTGGTTCATCAGTATTGCCGTATCGGCGCCCACAGTTTCTCGGGCATGGGCACCGCCATCGGCAAGGACGTTCCGGCGTTCGTCACCGTATTCGGCAACCCGGCTGAGGCGCGCAGCATGAACTTCGAAGGCATGCGCCGTCGTGGGTTCTCCGAAGCATCCATCCATGCGCTGCGCAGTGCCTACAAAGTGGTTTATCGCAAAGGGCTGACAGTCGATCAGGCCATCGCCGAGCTCGCTGAGCCTGCCGCCCAATTCCCCGAAGTCGCTTTGTTTCTTGAGTCCATCCAGACTTCGACCCGCGGCATCACCCGCTAATCATGGCTGCCCTGCGTGTCGCACTGGTTGCCGGCGAAGCCTCGGGCGATATCCTGGGCTCAGGGCTGATGCGTGCCCTCAAGGCCCGTCACCCGGACGTCCAGTTTATCGGCGTCGGCGGTCCGCTCATGGAAGCCGAAGGGCTGACCTCCTATTTCCCCATGGAGCGCCTGTCAGTCATGGGACTGGTGGAAGTCCTCGGCCGCCTGAAAGAGTTGCTGGCTCGCCGCAAGGCGTTGATTCAGACGCTCATCGGCGAAAAGCCCGACGTCTTCATCGGCATCGACGCGCCTGATTTCACTCTCAACATCGAACTCAAACTGCGGCAGGCCGGGATCAAGACCGTCCATTACGTCAGCCCGTCGGTGTGGGCATGGCGGCAGAAACGCGTGCTCAAGATTCGCGAAGGCTGCGACCTGATGCTGACGCTGCTGCCGTTCGAAGCCCGTTTCTATGAAGAGCAAGGCGTGCCGGTGCGGTTCGTCGGCCATCCGCTGGCCGACACCATCCCTCTGGAAGCCGATCGTGAGGGCGCTCGCGCTCAACTGAAGCTGGGCAGCGAGCCGGTGGTTGCGCTTATGCCCGGCAGTCGCGGCGGTGAAGTCGGGCGTTTGGGCGCGCTGTTCTTCGATGCTGCCGAACACTTGCTGGCAGCGCGTCCCGAGCTGCGCTTTGTGTTGCCCTGCGCAAGCCCTCAACGACGCGCGCAGATCGAGCAACTGCTTGAGGGACGCGACTTGCCATTGACCTTGCTCGACGGTCAGTCCCATGTGGCGCTGGCGGCCTGTGATGCGGTGTTGATCGCCTCGGGCACGGCCACGCTGGAAGCGCTGTTGTACAAACGACCGATGGTGGTCGCTTATCAAATGGCGCCGCTGACCTTCTGGATTCTCAAGCGTATGGTGAAAAGTCCGTACGTCTCCCTGCCCAATCTGTTGGCCCAGCGTTTGCTGGTCCCGGAACTGTTGCAGGATGCCGCCACCGCCGATTCGCTGGCCCGCACGTTGCTGCCGTTGCTCGAAAGCGGCGCAGCGCAGACCGCCGGTTTCGACGAAATTCACCGGACCTTGCGTCGCGATGCATCCAATCAGGCCGCCGAAGCGGTGCTGAACCTGATTGGCGCCTCGTCTACACAATGAGTACGCGTCAAATGCAAATGGGTTTGAACTTCAATCTGGTCGAAGAACTGGTCGCCGGCGTCGATGAAGTGGGCCGTGGCCCGCTCTGCGGCGCCGTCGTGACTGCTGCAGTGATCCTCGATCCCCGGCGTCCCATCCTGGGGCTCAACGATTCAAAAAAGCTCACTGAGGCCAAGCGCGAAAGGCTGTTCGACGAGATTTGCGAGAAAGCGCTGTGTTGGCACATCGCCCGAGCGGAGGTCGATGAGATCGACGAGCTCAATATCCTTCACGCCACCATGCTGGCAATGAAGCGTGCGGTCGAAGGTTTGATCATCACGCCGAAACTGGCGTTGATCGATGGCAATCGTTGCCCGCAACTGTCGGTGCCCAGTGCCCCGGTGATTCAGGGCGACGCCCAGGTCCCGGCCATTGCGGCGGCATCGATTCTGGCCAAGGTCAGCCGAGATCGGGAAATGGCGGCCATGGAGCTGATTTATCCGGGCTACGGGATCGCCGGGCACAAGGGGTATCCCACCCCGGTGCATCTTGAAGCCCTGGCGCGCCTGGGTCCGACGCCGATTCACCGGCGCTCGTTCGCGCCTGTGCGGGCCGCCTACGACGCCCGTGACATGATGATCGCCACCTCGCTCACGCCGTTGCCGTTCTACTGATCGTGCTGATGTTTTGATAAGAGGTCGGTACACTCCGGCCCTCGTTTTCTGTGCTTGATAGGATCACCCATGCCGGCTTCTTTTGTTCACCTGCGCCTGCACACCGAATATTCCCTGGTTGATGGTCTGGTCCGGGTCAAACCGTTGGTCAAGGCACTGACCGCGATGAATATGCCTGCGGTGGCGGTGACCGATCAGCACAACATGTGTTCGCTGGTCAAATTCTATAAGGCAGCCATGGGCGCGGGCATCAAGCCGATCTGCGGCGCCGATCTGTGGCTCGCCGGCAGGGACAAGGACGCTGCGCTAAGCCGGATCAGCCTGCTGGTCATGAACGCCAAGGGTTACCGCAACCTCACCGAACTGATCTCCCGTGGCTTCATCGACGGGCAGCGCAATGGGCTGGTGATCATCGAGCGTGAATGGATCGCCGAAGCCAACGAGGGTTTGATTGCCCTGTCCGCTGCCAAAGAAGGCGAGATCGGCATGGCCTTGCTGGGCGGCAATCCGGGCGAGGCTGATCTGCTGCTCAAGGAATGGATGGGCGTTTTCCCGGACCGTTTTTACATTGAGGTCCAGCGCACCGCCCGCATCAACGACGAAGAACACTTGCACGCGGCTGTGGCCCTGGCCGAGCGTCACGGTGCGCCGCTGGTGGCGACCAACGATGTGCGCTTCATCAAGCAGGAAGATTTCGAAGCCCACGAAACCCGCGTATGCATTGGCGAAGGCCGTGCCCTTGATGATCCGCGCCGCTCGCACAATTACAGTGATCAGCAATACCTGAAAAGCGCCGCCGAAATGGCCGAGCTGTTCAGCGACCTGCCGGATGCGCTGGAAAATACCGTCGAGATCGCCAAACGCTGCAACATCGATGTGAAGCTGGGCACGGCCTTTCTGCCCAACTTCCCGATTCCCGATGGCATGACCATGGATGAGTATTTCCGCAAGGTGTCGTTCGATGGTCTTGAAGAACGCCTTGCGGTCCTCTGGCCCCGGGAGACCACGCCCAACTACGAAGAAAAGCGTCAGGTGTATGTCGACCGGCTGAATTTCGAGCTGGATATCATCATCCAGATGGGCTTTCCCGGTTACTTCCTGATCGTGATGGACTTCATCCAGTGGGCCAAAAGCAACGGCGTGCCGGTGGGGCCTGGCCGGGGTTCGGGTGCCGGATCGCTGGTCGCGTACGTGCAAAAAATCACCGACCTTGACCCGCTGCAATACGACCTGCTGTTCGAACGATTCCTGAACCCGGAACGGGTCTCCATGCCCGACTTCGACGTCGACTTCTGCATGGACGGTCGTGATCGGGTGATCGATTACGTGGCCGAGAAATACGGCCGCAATGCCGTGAGCCAGATCATCACCTTCGGTTCCATGGCGGCCAAGGCGGTGGTCCGTGACGTGGCGCGGGTGCAGGGCAAGTCCTACGGGCTGGCGGATCGCCTGTCGAAAATGATTCCGTTCGAAGTCGGCATGACCCTCGAGAAGGCGTATGAGCAGGAAGAGATCCTGCGTGACTTCCTCAAGGTCGACGAAGAAGCCGCCGAAATCTGGGAAATGGCACGCAAGCTCGAAGGCGTGGTGCGTAACGTCGGCAAGCACGCCGGTGGTGTGGTTATCGCGCCGACCAAGCTGACCGACTTCTCGGCGATCTATTGCGATGAAGAAGGCGGCGGCCTGGTCACTCAGTTCGACAAGGATGACGTTGAAGCCGCAGGCCTGGTGAAGTTCGACTTCCTCGGGTTGCGGACGCTGACCATCATCGACTGGGCGCTCAAGACCATCAACCGCGACCGCGCCAAGGTCAATGAGCCGCCGCTGGACATCGCGTTCATTCCGCTGGACGACGCCCCGACCTACGAGCTGCTGCAGAAAGCCGAGACCACGGCGGTGTTCCAGCTTGAGTCGCGCGGCATGAAAGAGCTGATCAAAAAGCTCAAGCCCGACTGCCTGGAAGACTTGATCGCCCTGGTGGCGTTGTTCCGTCCGGGCCCGTTGCAGTCCGGCATGGTGGATGACTTCATCAACCGCAAGCACGGTCGCGCAGAACTGTCGTACCCGCACATCGATTATCAGTATGAAGGCCTCAAGCCGGTGCTGCTGCCGACATACGGCATCATCCTGTATCAGGAACAGGTGATGCAGATCGCCCAGGTGATGGCGGGCTACACGCTCGGCGAGGCGGACATGCTTCGTCGTGCAATGGGTAAGAAAAAGCCCGAGGAGATGGCCAAGCAGCGGGGCGGTTTCATTGACGGGTGCAAGACCAACAATATCGACCCGGACCTGGCCGGTAACATTTTCGACCTGGTGGAAAAATTCGCTGGTTACGGCTTCAACAAATCCCACTCGGCGGCGTACGGGCTGGTTTCCTACCAGACTGCGTGGCTGAAGAAGCACTATCCGGCGCCGTTCATGGCGGCGGTGTTGTCTGCGGACATGCACAACACCGACAAAGTCGTGACGCTGATCGAGGAGGTGCGCACTATGAAGCTGCGCCTCGATCCCCCGGACGTGAACAGCTCTGAATTCAAGTTCACCGTGGACGACGATGGCCGCATTCTGTATGGCCTTGGCGCCATCAAGGGCGTGGGCGAGAGTCCGGTCGAGGCGATCACTGAAGCGCGGATGGACGGCCCTTTCACCGACCTGTTTGATTTCTGCGCCCGTGTGGACCTCAAGCGCGTCAACAAGCGCACGCTCGATGGCTTGATTCGCAGCGGCGCGCTGGACCGTCTCGGGCCGTACTTTTTTGACGAACCCAAACCGTATCAGGCCAACATCGACCGTAACCGCGCGGTATTGCTGACTGCGCTGGCAGAGGCGATTCAGGCCGCCGAGCAAACTGCGCGCAGCCATGACAGCGGCCATGCCGACCTGTTTGGCGGTCTGTTCGTGGAAGAAGATACCGATGTGTATGCCAACTATCGCGCCACGAAGGAAGTCACGCTCAAAGAGCGGCTTCGCGGGGAAAAGGAAACCCTGGGGCTGTACCTGACTGGCCACCCGATCGATGAATACGAAGGCGAGATCAGGCGCTTTGCCCGTCAGCGCATCGTCGATCTAAAGCCGGCTCGGGACACTCAGACGGTTGCCGGCCTGATCATCAACCTGCGGGTGATGAAGAACAAAAAAGGCGACAAGATGGGTTTCATCACCCTCGATGACCGCTCCGGACGTATTGAGGCGTCGCTGTTTGCCGAAGCCTTCCACTCCGCCCAGTCGCTGTTGCAGACCGACGCGATGGTCGTGGTGGAAGGGGAGGTCAGCACGGACGACTTCTCCGGTGGCCTGCGTTTGCGGGCCAAGCGTGTCATGAGCCTGCAGGAGGCGCGCACCGGTCTGGCTGAAAGTTTGCGCCTGACCGTGCGCAGCGAAGCGCTCAAGGGCGATCGGCTACGCTGGCTGGGCGAGCTGTGCAAAAAGCATCGCGGCGCCTGTCCGATTACACTCGACTACACCGGGCTGGACGCCAAGGCGTTGTTGCAGTTTGGCGAAGCGTGGCGAATTGATCCCGCAGACAGCTTGATTCAAGCGTTGCGTGACCAGTTCGGACGAGAGAACGTCTTCCTGCAGTATCGTTGAACGCACAGGCGCGGGCAGGAGCGATTGCCGCAAGGCAGGCTTCATGCAGCGCTTGTTCTCAGCCCTGAATTTTTAATCTCGACCTGAATGCGCCATCTCCCTTATGGTATGGCGCTTACGGATCAACCGGCCGGCCTCTTGGCCGTCGACCCAAGACGGATGCCTATGAACCCGAACTTCCTGGATTTCGAACAGCCGATTGCTGACCTGCAAGCCAAGATCGAAGAGCTGCGTCTGGTTGGCAATGACAATTCGCTGAACATCGGCGACGAAATCTCCCGACTGCAAGAGAAGAGCAATACGCTCACCGAAAGCATTTTCGGCAATCTGACCAGTTGGCAGATCGCGCGCATGGCGCGTCATCCACGCCGCCCGTATACCCTGGATTACATCCAGCACATCTTTACTGAATTCGACGAGCTGCACGGCGACCGGCACTTCTCCGACGATGCTGCCATCGTCGGCGGCATTGCCCGGCTGGAGAATCAGCCGGTGATGGTCATCGGTCACCAGAAAGGCCGTGAAGTGCGCGAGAAGGTTCGCCGCAACTTTGGCATGCCGCGTCCTGAAGGCTATCGCAAGGCCTGCCGTCTGATGGAAATGGCCGAGCGTTTCAAGATGCCGATCCTGACCTTCATCGACACCCCGGGCGCCTACCCAGGCATCGACGCCGAAGAGCGTAACCAGAGCGAAGCGATTGCCTGGAACCTGCGCGTCATGGCCCGTCTGAAAACCCCGATCATCGCCACCGTGATTGGCGAGGGAGGCTCAGGCGGTGCCTTGGCGATTGGCGTTTGCGACCAGTTGAACATGCTGCAGTACTCCACTTACGCCGTGATCTCGCCTGAAGGCTGCGCTTCCATTCTGTGGAAAACGGCCGAGAAGGCGCCGGACGCCGCTGAAGCCATGGGTATCACGGCAGATCGCTTGAAAGGCCTGGGCATCGTCGACATGGTCATCGGCGAGCCTCTGGGCGGTGCGCATCGTGATCCCGCCAAGGCGGCTGCTTCGATTCGTGAAGAGTTGAGCAGTCAGCTGTCCATGCTCAAGGGGTTCAACACCGACGAGCTGCTGGCTCGCCGTTATGATCGCCTGATGAGCTACGGGATCTGATCCAGCGCTTTTGGTTGTGACTGTCCGGCCAGCGTTACGCAGGGTCTTTCCAGCATGAGCAAGCCGGACGCCATCAAAAAAGAACTCACCGCCCGTCTGCTCTCGCGCCTGGCCTCCTGGCGCGAGGCAGCCGGTTGGCGCATCGCCTTCTCCGGTGGCCTCGATTCCACCGTCCTGCTGCACCTGCTGGCGGACCTGTCCCGGCACGAATCCCTTCCCCCGCTGCACGCGTTGCATATCCATCACGGCCTGCAAGCCGCTGCCGACACCTGGCCGGCGCACTGCCGTCGTGTCTGTCAGATTCTGGACGTTCCGTTGCAGGTCATTTCGGTGCAGGTTCGTTCTGGCCCGAGCATCGAGCAATCCGCCCGTGAAGCACGCTATGCCGCGTTCAGTGAGGCGCTGCTGGAGGACGAGGTGTTGCTGACCGCCCAGCACCGGGACGATCAAGCCGAGACCTTGCTGTTCCGCTTGCTGCGCGGCGCTGGCGTGCGCGGGCTGGCGGCGATGCCTTTTGAGCGCAAGTTGGGCCTGGGCAGATTGTTGCGCCCGCTGCTGGATGAGTCCCGCGAGCGGCTTGAGGCCTACGCCCGGGAACAGGGCTTGAGTTGGGTGGAGGACCCGAGCAATGAAAACGGGCGCTTCTCGCGCAACTACCTGCGGCACCGGGTCATGCCACTGCTGACCTCGCGCTGGCCGCAGGCGGTGGCGAGCATGGCGCGTACGGCCAGTCATCTGGCCGAGGCGCAGACACTGCTGACGGAAATGGCGGAACAGGACCTGGCGCAAGCGACCACCGACTCGCCTTTCGACTGGCTGAACATCCCCTCGCTGGCGCTGGCCCCGCTGGAGGCATTGTCACCGGCGCGGCAACGCAACGCGCTGCGTCATTGGCTCGGCTCACGAACCCGTCTGCCCGACAGTGATCACTGGGCCGGCTGGGACAGCCTGCGCGATGCCGGGCCCGACGGCCGCCCGATCTGGCGTCTGACTGACGGGCAACTGCACCGTGCCGAAGGCCGCATCTGGTGGCTCGAAGGGGTCTGGATGCGCAATGTCAGCGGCGCTCACGCCTGGGCTGTCCCCGACGATGCGTTGATCCTGCCGGGCAATGGCCAACTGATGTTCATTGGCGAGCCGCCCAAGGGTGGTTTGCATATGCACTACCGGCAAGGCGGCGAGGTGATGAATCTGCCCGAGCGCGGTCGACGTGATCTCAAGCGACTGCTGAACGAGCGCGGTGTGCCGGTTTTCCTGCGCGGCCGATTGCCGCTGTTGTACCGCGGCGAAGAGTTATTGGCCATCGCCAACCTGCCCGGACTGGACGCAGAGCCCCGTGGCCACTGGCGTTTGCACTGGGCGCCACCGACGAATGACCAAAGTTTGAGCTGAAAGGGCGTTTCCGGTAGACTACGCTCCCTTCTTGATACAGCTTATGTCGAGTCATTCCGATCGATGAAAGTTGCCGATTACCAGCCAGTCTTTACTGGGCGATTCTCAAAATGTGGCGAGCTATGGACAGGCCTTTTTTCGGTCGGTCGTTTCCGGCGCAACAGTTTCAGAAATGCACTGTGAGGCACGCAGGATATCGGGGGCTTCGGCCTTCCTTCGCTTTCCCCGGCGGCTCTGACCGCTTTAACGCAGACTTCTAGGGTTTTTCATGACGCGCTACATCTTCGTCACGGGCGGTGTTGTTTCTTCATTGGGGAAAGGCATTGCTTCGGCTTCATTGGCGGCCATCCTGGAGGCGAGGGGACTTAAGGTCACCATGCTGAAACTGGATCCGTACATCAACGTCGATCCGGGCACCATGAGCCCTTTCCAGCACGGTGAAGTGTTTGTGACCCACGACGGGGCCGAAACGGACCTGGACCTGGGTCACTACGAGCGCTTCATTCGCACCACCATGACCCAGAACAACAACTTCACAACCGGACGCGTTTACGAACACGTCCTGCGCAAAGAGCGCCGTGGTGATTACCTGGGCGCGACCATTCAGGTCATCCCGCACATCACCGACGAGATCAAGCGCCGCATCATCAAGGGTGCCGGCGACGCGGATGTCGCACTGGTCGAGATCGGCGGCACCGTGGGTGACATCGAGTCGCAACCGTTCCTCGAAGCGATTCGTCAACTGCGCTTCGAAGTCGGCGCACGCCGCGCGATGTTGATGCACCTGACACTGGTGCCCTACATCGCGACCGCGGGTGAAACCAAGACCAAGCCGACGCAACACTCGGTCAAGGAATTGCGTTCCATCGGTCTGCAGCCTGACGTGCTGGTCTGCCGCTCCGATCACCCGATCGATATCTCGTCGCGTCGCAAGATCGCGCAGTTCACCAACGTCGAAGAGCGTGCCGTTATCGCGCTGGAAGACGCCGACACCATTTACAAGATTCCCGGCATCCTGCACTCGCAAGGCCTGGACGACTTCGTCGTCGAGCGCTTCGGTCTGCAATGCTCGGGCGCGGATTTGTCCGAGTGGGAAGCAGTGGTCGACGCCAAGCTCAACCCTGAGCACGAAGTCACCATCGCCATGGTCGGCAAGTACATGGAGCTGCTGGACGCCTACAAGTCGCTGATCGAAGCGATGAGTCACGCCGGCATCACTAACCGCACCAAGGTCAATCTGCGCTACATCGATTCCGAAGACATCGAAAACCAGGGCACCGGCCTGCTGGAAGGCGTGGACGCGATTCTGGTACCGGGCGGCTTCGGGCTGCGTGGCGTGGAAGGCAAGATCACTGCCGTTCAGTTCGCTCGCGAAAACAAGGTGCCGTACCTGGGTATCTGCCTGGGCATGCAAGTGGCGGTCATCGAGTTCGCACGTAATGTGCTGGGCTGGAAAGACGCCAACTCCACCGAGTTCGATCGCAGCAGCCCGCACCCGGTTGTCGGCCTGATCACCGAGTGGGAAGACGCCACCGGCGCGGTCGAAACCCGTACCGAAACCTCCGATCTGGGCGGCACCATGCGTCTGGGTGCACAGGAATGCCAGCTGGAAAATGGCTCACTGGTGCATGACTGCTACGCCAAGGACGTGATCGTCGAGCGTCACCGTCATCGTTATGAAGTGAACAACAACCTGCTGCCGAGCCTGATCGAAGCCGGGCTGAAAATTTCCGGTCGTTCCGGTGACGGCGCGCTGGTTGAAGTGGTCGAAGCGCCGGATCATCCGTGGTTCGTGGCCTGCCAGTTCCACCCGGAGTTCACCTCGACGCCACGTGACGGTCATCCGCTGTTCAGCGGTTTCGTCAAGGCAGCGCTTGTTCAACACCAGAAAAAAGCCTGATAGGGAACTCATTACATGGCACAGAAAATCATCCGCGTCGGTTCCATCGACATTGCCAACGACAAGCCCATGGTCTTGTTTGGCGGCATGAACGTCCTGGAATCGCGGGACATGGCCATGCAGGTCTGCGAAGAATACGTGCGGGTTACCGAGAAACTCGGTATCCCTTACGTGTTCAAGGCGAGCTTCGACAAGGCCAACCGTTCCTCGGTGACGTCTTACCGCGGGCCGGGCCTGGAAGCGGGCATGCGGATTTTCGAAGAGATCAAGCGCACCTTCAACGTGCCGGTGATCACTGACGTGCATGAGCCGGATCAGGCCGCAACGGTGGCTGAAGTCTGCGACATCATTCAGTTGCCGGCGTTTTTGTCCCGTCAGACCGACCTGGTGGTGGCGATGGCCAAGACCGGTGCGGTGATCAACATCAAGAAGGCCCAGTTTCTCGCGCCCCAGGAAATGAAACACATCCTGGCCAAATGCGAAGAGGCGGGTAACGACCAGTTGATCCTGTGCGAGCGCGGTTCGAGCTTCGGCTACAACAACCTGGTGGTGGACATGCTCGGCTTCGGCATCATGAAGTCGTTCGAATACCCGGTGTTCTTCGACGTGACCCACGCCCTGCAAATGCCGGGCGGTCGTTCGGATTCGGCGGGCGGTCGTCGTGCCCAGGTCACCGACCTGGCCAAGGCCGGCATGAGCCAGGGGCTGGCAGGGCTGTTTCTCGAAGCCCATCCGGACCCGGACAACGCCAAGTGCGACGGTCCGTGTGCGTTGCGCCTGAACAAGCTCGAGCCGTTCCTGACCCAGCTCAAGACCTTGGATGACCTGATCAAAAGCTTCCCGTCAGTAGAAACCGCGTAAGACAGGCTTTTCCGGCACTGCACCCTCCGGTAAAGTGCCGCTCGTTTGATTCCCGACCAATGGGTCGGGAATTTTGTCGTTTCAGGGCCTGCCCGTTGTCCTAGAGCCTTGAGATGCTCAGCCGTTTCCTCGCTGCGTCGTTTTCGTCAATCCTGGAGTGTTCACAACAATGGCAAAAATCGTCGACATCAAAGGTCGTGAAGTTCTCGACTCCCGTGGCAATCCCACCGTGGAAGCAGACGTGCTCCTCGACAACGGCATCATCGGCAGTGCCTGCGCGCCGTCCGGTGCTTCCACCGGCTCGCGTGAAGCACTTGAGCTGCGTGATGGCGACAAGGGCCGTTACATGGGCAAGGGCGTACTGAAAGCGGTCGCCAACATCAACGGTCCGATCCGCGACCTGCTGATGGGTACGGACCCGGTTGATCAGAAGGCGCTGGACCACGCGATGATCGCGCTGGACGCCACTGAAAACAAAGCCAGCCTGGGTGCCAACGCGATCCTCGCTGTGTCGCTGGCCGCCGCCAAGGCTGCCGCCCAGGATCAGGACCTGCCGCTCTACGCGCACATCGCCAACCTGAACGGCACGCCGGGTGTCTACTCGATGCCGGTCCCGATGATGAACATCATCAACGGTGGCGAGCATGCCGATAACAACATCGACATTCAGGAATTCATGATTCAGCCCGTCGGCGCCAAGACCTTCTCCGAAGGCCTGCGCTGGGGCACTGAAATCTTTCACCACCTCAAAGCCGTGCTCAAGGCCCGTGGCCTGAACACTGCAGTGGGCGATGAAGGCGGTTTCGCACCGAACCTGAACTCCAACGCCGACGCGCTGGACGCCATCGCCGAAGCAGTCGCCAATGCCGGTTACAAGCTGGGCACCGATGTGACCCTGGCGCTGGATTGCGCGGCCAGCGAGTTCTACAAGAACGGCAAGTACACGCTGAGCGAAGAAGGCGAGTACGACTCTGCCGGTTTCGCTGACTATCTGGCGGACCTGGTCAGCAAGCACCCGATCATCTCAATCGAAGACGGTCTGGATGAATCCGATTGGGCAGGCTGGAAAGTCCTGACCGACAAGATCGGCGACAAGATCCAGCTGGTGGGCGACGACCTGTTCGTGACCAACACCAAGATCCTGAAAGAAGGCATCGACAAGAAGATCGCCAACTCGATCCTGATCAAGTTCAACCAGATCGGCACCCTGACCGAAACGCTCGAAGCCATTCAAATGGCCAAGGCAGCCGGTTACACCGCGGTGATCTCCCACCGTTCGGGCGAAACCGAAGACTCGACCATCGCCGATCTGGCCGTGGGCACGTCTGCCGGGCAGATCAAAACCGGTTCCCTGAGCCGCTCCGATCGTATCGCCAAGTACAACCAGCTGCTGCGTATCGAAGAGCAATTGGGCAGCAAGGCACCTTACAATGGTCGCGCCGAGTTTCGCGGCTGAGTCGGAGATGGTAAAAAGGCAGCAGGCGTTGTAGGGGGATTCGTTTTTTTAAGCGAGTTTTCAAACGTCCTGATCCATGAGCCCGGTGAACACCGGGCTTTTGGTTGTTTCGCTTGGTCGGCTCTGCTGTCTTTTCTTCACCGGGTAACTGATATTTCCAATGCGCAGTCCTAATTGGTTGTTCCTTGTTCTGCTCTTGCTGCTTGCTGGTCTGCAATACCGTCTGTGGGTCGGTAACGGTAGCCTGGCGCAGGTGGCCAGCCTGACTCAGCAAATTGCCGATCAACATGCCGAAAACGATGTCCTGCTGGAGCGTAACCGTGTCCTTGACGCGGAAGTGCTGGAGCTGAAGAAAGGTCTGGAGACCGTCGAAGAGCGTGCCCGTCACGAACTGGGCATGGTGAAGGACGGCGAAACCCTCTACCAGTTGGCGCAATGACGTTGGTGCAATGACAGATTCCATTCCTGCCTTTTGGGCAGTGATTCCCGCAGCGGGCATTGGTGCTCGCATGGCGGCAGACCGTCCCAAGCAGTACCTGACGCTGGGCGGCCTCACCATTCTGGAACACAGCCTGCTTTGTTTTCTCGATCACCCCCGGCTCAAGGGATTGGTGATCAGCCTGGCCGTGGACGATCCGTACTGGCCGACGTTGCCCTGCGCCCTGGACTCGCGAATCGTGCGGGTGGATGGCGGCAAAGAGCGTTCGGGTTCAGTCCTCAACGCGTTGCTGCACCTGCATGCCCACGGCGCTGACGATAACGATTGGGTGCTGGTGCACGACGCGGCGCGGCCTAATCTGGCGCGCAGCGATCTGGATAATCTGCTTGGCGAACTGGCTGACGACCCTGTCGGCGGCCTGCTTGCCGTGCCGGCCAAAGACACCCTTAAGCGCGCTGACAGCAATGGGCGCGTGACCGAGACCGTCGACCGCAGCCTGATCTGGCAGGCCTACACGCCGCAAATGTTTCGCCTGGGGGCGTTGCATCGGGCGTTGGCGGACAGCCTGGTGTCGAACGTCGCGATCACCGATGAAGCGTCGGCCATTGAGTGGACCGGGCAATCGCCGCGCCTGATTGAAGGGCGGGCCGACAACATTAAAGTCACGCGCCCGGAAGATCTGGAGTGGTTACGGCAGCGGCGTGGGGATTTCAATCGATAATCTGTAGGAGCGAACTTGTTCGCGAAGCAATGGATCTGGCTCGGCGCAAAGCCGCTTCGCCAACAAGTTGGCTCCTACAGAGACTCATCCGTTGCGGCCTCTTTTCACAAATATTCCTCCCGCATCGCCAACCCCGCCTTCAGATAATCCACCAGCTTCCTCACCTTGGGCGACAGATGCCGTTGCTGGGGATACAGCCCCCACACTGCCGTGTTGGGCGGTTGGTGCGCTTCGAGCAACGAGATCAGCGCGCCGCTCTTCAGATGCCCCAGCACGTAATAGTCCGGAAGCTGACAGATCCCCGCGCCATGCAGTGCCGCGTCCAGCACCGCCTGACCACTGTTGCAGCGCCAATTTCCGTGAATGCGTTGGGAAAATTCCTTGCCGTTCTGCTGCAACAACCACGTATCCGAGCTACCGATCAGGCAGTTATGCCGACTCAGTTCCGACACACTGTGCGGGCGACCGTAGCGCTGAACGTAGGAAGGCGCCGCGCACAGGTACATCCTGCGCGGCGCCAGGCGCGTCGCGACCAATCGCGACTCCTGCAGACGGCCAAGCCGGATCGCCAGGTCCATGCCCTCGTGCACCAGGTCCAGCGTGTTGTTGGTCAGCTCGATGTCCACGCGCAATTGCGGGTACTCGTCCATGAAACGCGTGACCAGAGGCGCGATAAAGCGCTCGCCGTACGCCACAGCGCAAGTCATGCGCAGCAGGCCTTTGGGTTCGCTGGTGAGATCGCCCACCGCGCGCAGCGCTTCTTCGCGCCCGTCCTGCAACCGTTGGCAGTGATGCAGAAAGGTCTGGCCGGCCTCGGTCAACGCCACCCGCCGTGTGCTGCGGTACAGCAGCTTGGTTTGCAGACGCTCCTCCAGCCGCGCGATCTGCCGACTGATGTGCGACGACGACATGCCGAGGCGCTCAGCGGCCGCGGTGAACTGTCCACACTCGGCCACGGCGACAAACTCGTCCATACCTTCCCAGCTGTTGGCGTGCATCGATTGTCCCTGTACAGCACTAATGTTTTGCTTTCGGCCTGATTATTCATCATTCATCGATGTATTACACTCCATGGCTTGTGCTTACTTCGCTGGAGAAAATTTGATGATCAAGTCACGCGCCGCTGTAGCCTTCGGCCCCAACCAACCGTTGCAAATCGTTGAAGTGGATGTCGAGGCGCCCAAAGCGGGTGAGGTGCTGGTCCGTATCGTGGCCACCGGCGTCTGCCACACCGATGCCTACACCTTGTCCGGCGCGGATTCCGAAGGGGTGTTCCCATGCATACTCGGGCACGAAGGCGGCGGTATCGTCGAGGCCGTGGGCGAAGGCGTGACCTCGCTGGCAGTAGGCGACCATGTGATCCCGCTGTACACGGCCGAGTGCCGCGAGTGCAAATTCTGCCTGTCCGGCAAAACCAACCTCTGCCAGAAAGTGCGCGCCACCCAGGGCAAGGGCCTGATGCCGGATGGCACCACGCGTTTCAGCTACAACGGCGAGCCGGTTTACCACTACATGGGCTGCTCGACCTTCTCCGAGTACACCGTGCTGCCGGAAATTTCCCTGGCCAAGATCCCCAAAGAAGCGCCGCTGGAAAAGGTCTGCCTGCTGGGTTGCGGCGTCACCACCGGCATAGGCGCCGTGCTGAACACTGCCAAGGTTGAAGAAGGTGCAACCGTCGCCGTGTTCGGCCTGGGCGGCATCGGCCTGGCGGCGATCATTGGTGCGAAGATGGCCAAGGCGTCGCGCATCATTGCCATCGACATCAACCCGGCGAAATTCGATGTGGCACGTGAGCTGGGCGCTACCGATTTCATTAACCCCAAAGAACACGACAAGCCGATTCAGGACGTCATCGTCGAGCTGACTGATGGCGGCGTGGACTACAGCTTTGAATGCATCGGCAATGTGGGCCTGATGCGCGCGGCCCTGGAATGCTGCCACAAGGGTTGGGGCGAGTCGGTCATCATCGGCGTTGCGCCGTCCGGCCAGGAAATCTCTACCCGTCCATTCCAGCTGGTGACCGGCCGCGTCTGGCGCGGTTCGGCGTTCGGCGGCGTAAAGGGGCGCACCGAACTGCCAAGCTACGTCGAGAAATCCCAGACCGGCGAGATCCCACTCGATACCTTCATCACCCACACCATGGGCCTGGACGCAATCAACGAAGCGTTCGACCTGATGCACGAAGGCAAGAGCATCCGTACCGTCATTCATTTCTAAACAGCAGCTTCAAGCTGCAAGTTTCAAGCTGCAAGCGGGCGCGCGTATGACCCTTCTTGCAGCCTGTAGCTTGCGGCTTGCAGCTGGGAGCCTGCGACCATGACCCTTGAAAATCTCTCGTGCCAGAAAAGCTTCGGCGGCTGGCACAAGCGTTACAAGCATCATTCCGATGTGCTCGGCTGTGACATGACCTTCGCCGTTTACCTGCCGCCCCAAGCGGAGCAGGGCGGCAAACTGCCGGTGGTGTACTGGCTGTCCGGACTGACCTGCACCGACGAAAACTTCATGCAGAAGGCCGGCGCCCAGCGGGTGGCCGCCGAGCTGGGGTTGATCATCGTTGCCCCCGACACCAGCCCGCGCGGCCCCGACGTTCCGGGCGATCCGGACAATGCCTGGGACTTCGGGCTGGGTGCCGGTTTTTACCTCAATGCCACGCAGCAACCCTGGGCCCGGCATTACCACATGCACGACTACGTGGTGAACGAGCTGCCCGCGTTGGTTGAAGCCCATTTCCCGGCGTCCGATGTGCGCGGCGTCAGCGGTCATTCGATGGGCGGTCACGGCGCATTGGTGTGTGCCTTGCGCAACCCCGGTCGCTACCAGTCGGTCTCGGCGTTCTCGCCCATCACCAATCCGATGGATTGCCCGTGGGGGCAGAAAGCCTTCTCCCGTTTCCTCGGTGAAGACCGTGCTCGCTGGCGCGAATGGGACAGCTGCGCCCTGATCGCCGAAGCGACCGAGAAGCTGCCGATCCTGGTGGATCAGGGTGATCGGGATGATTTCCTGGCCACTCAACTCAAGCCTGAAGCGCTGATCCAGGCGGCGAAATCCGCCGATCATCCGCTTGATCTGCGGTTGCAACCGGGCTATGACCACAGCTATTTCTTCATTGCCAGCTTCATCGAAGACCACCTTCGTCATCATGCGCGCGCCTTGATGCGCTAATGAGCAACAAAGTAGGTAGAATCACGCCCTGACTTTTTCAGGGCGTTTTTTTATGCGTATTGGCCACGGCTACGATGTGCACCGTTTCGCTGAAGGCGATTTCATTACCTTGGGTGGGGTGCGGATTGCGCACAAGTCCGGTCTGCTTGCCCATTCCGATGGCGACGTGCTGCTGCATGCGCTAAGCGATGCGTTGCTGGGGGCTGCTGCGCTGGGCGACATCGGTAAACACTTCCCCGACACTGACCCGCAATTCAAGGGTGCGGACAGCCGCGTCCTGTTGCGCCATGTCCTCAAGCAGTTGCAGGCCAAGGGCTGGAAGGTCGGGAACGTCGACGCCACCATCGTGGCCCAGGCGCCGAAGATGGCCCCGCACATCGACGCCATGCGTGCCTTGATCGCCGCTGACCTGCAGGTTGATCTCGACCAGGTCAACGTCAAGGCCACCACCACCGAAAAGCTCGGGTTTACCGGCCGTGAAGAAGGCATCGCGGTGCACGCCGTTGCATTGTTGATTGCCGCATGACCGAACTCGAGCTGCTGGGCCCGCGTGCTTACGGAGACGCCTTGGGCACTGCCGTCCTGAAGGCCATTACTGAAGACTTCCAGGTCGATGAAGTGCTGGACATACCGTTGTCCGGCGATGGCGAACACCTTTGGCTTTGGGTGGAAAAGCGCGGCCTGAATACCGAAGAGGCAGCCCGTCGACTGGCCAAGGCCGCTGGCGTGCAATTGCGTACGGTCAGCTATGCCGGGTTGAAGGATCGCCAGGCGCTGACCCGTCAGTGGTTCAGCATCCAGTTGCCCGGCAAGGCCGATCCGGACCTGTCCGCCGCTGAAAACGACACGCTGAAAATCCTCAAGAGCACACGGCACAAACGTAAATTGCAGCGCGGCGCCCACGCCGCCAACGGCTTCACGTTGCGCCTGACTCAGTTACACGCTGATAAGGCGGCGCTGGACCAGCGGCTTGAATCGATCAAGCAGCAGGGCATCCCCAATTACTTTGGTGCCCAGCGTTTCGGTTACGACGGTGGCAACGTCGGCGAAGCGCGGCAGTACGCCGAGCGCAAGGCCCTGCCCGAACAACGTAACGTGCGGTCGCGGCTGCTGTCGACGGCCCGCAGCTACCTGTTCAACAAGGTGTTGGCCGCCCGCGTCAGTGATGGCAGCTGGCAGCGTGCACAGGTTGGCGACTTGCTGGCCTTTACCGACAGCCGCAGTTTTTTCCCGGCCGGCGAGGCAGAATGCAGCGATCCGCGTCTGGCGATCCTCGATCTGCACCCGACAGGGCCACAGTGGGGCGAGGGCGATTCGCCCGCCTCAGGTGTGACCGCCGAGCTTGAAAACGCTGTCGTTGCCGACGAAGCGGTGTTGCGTGACTGGTTGATCAGAGCCGGCATGGAGCACGAGCGGCGCATCCTGCGACTGCCCATTGGGCAGTTGACGTGGCATTATCCCGAGCCTGACATTCTGCAACTGGAATTCGTTCTACCGGCCGGATGCTTCGCCACCGTTTTGGTGCGCGAACTCGTCGATCTGGCGCCGGTGGGGCAGACGGACAGCTCATGCGTATTCTGATTTCAAATGACGACGGGGTCACTGCACCCGGTCTGGCTGCGCTCTATGGCGCGCTGGCTGACTATGCCGAGTGCGTGGTCGTGGCGCCCGATCAAGACCGAAGCGGCGCGAGCAGTTCGCTGACGCTGGATCGGCCGTTGCACCCCCATACGCTGGATAACGGCTTCATCAGCGTCAACGGCACGCCGACCGATTGCGTTCACCTCGGGCTCCATGGCCTGCTGGAGGTCGAGCCGGACATGGTGGTGTCCGGGATCAACCTGGGCGCTAACCTGGGCGACGATGTGCTGTATTCGGGCACGGTCGCAGCGGCACTGGAAGGACGATTTCTGCAACGGCCTTCATTTGCCTTTTCATTTTTGTCACGTCAGGTCGATAACCTCGCAACCGCTGCTCATTACGCCCGATTGCTGGTCCAGGCTCATGAGCAACTCGATCTGCCACCTCGCACTGTATTGAATGTGAATATTCCGAATCTGCCGCTCGAACACATCCGCGGCATCCAGCTGACCCGACTTGGGCACCGCACGCGTGCTGCGGCGCCCGTGCGCGTGGTTGACCCCCGTGGCCGGGCCGGCTACTGGATCGCTGCGGCCGGTGACGCCGAGGATGGCGGACCGGGCACGGACTTCCATGCGGTGATACAAGGTTATGTATCGATCACCCCGTTGCAGCTGGATCGAACCTATCAGGACGGTTTCAACAGCCTGAACGCTTGGCTGGAGGGAATGGCCTGATGTCGCGTGAACAAGATGACCTGTTGCGTCGTGGCGTGGGAATGACCTCCCAGCGTACGCGTGAGCGTTTGATTCAACGTTTGTATGAAGAGGGCGTGTCCAACGCGCAAGTGCTGGACGTGATCCGCAAGACGCCTCGCCATTTGTTCGTGGACGAAGCGCTGGCGCACCGCGCCTACGAAGACACCGCGCTGCCCATCGGTCATAACCAGACCATTTCCCAACCGTACATGGTGGCCCGCATGAGCGAATTGCTCCTGGCGGCAGGCCCCCTGGACAAAGTGCTGGAGATCGGCACCGGGTCGGGTTATCAGACCGCCGTCCTGGCGCAGTTGGTCGAGCGGGTCTTTTCGGTTGAGCGGATCAAGGTGCTTCAGGACCGCGCGAAGGAACGACTGGTCGAGTTGAACCTGCGCAATATGGTCTTCCGATGGGGTGACGGTTGGGAAGGTTGGCCGGCGCTGGCACCCTACAACGGTATTATCGTCACCGCGGTGGCCACCGATGTGCCTCAGGCGCTGCTTGATCAGCTGGCACCCGGCGGCCGCCTGGTCATTCCGGTGGGGTCTGGCGAAGTGCAGCAGTTGATGCTGATCATCCGTGAAGAAAACGGTTTCTCACGTCACGTCCTCGGCGCCGTACGTTTCGTGCCGCTGCTCAATGGGCCACTGGCATGACGCTCGTTTTGCGCGGGTACTGAATTCTCATCCATGCCGTCGGTCTACAGGCTGGCATTTTGACGCTTAGCGAGATTCGAGTGCCTGCAACCACACCAGCGCATACCAACACCAGTTATCGTCAAGCTGTCAGTCGTGCATACGGCACAATGGACAGCTTCAATTCAGTCACCAGTAAAGGGAGTGGCGGGTGAGTCTCACAGTCATTCGGCAGCGTATGTCTTCAACAAGTTTTCAGCGGCTGGTGACTGGCATTGCCCTCAGTGTCCTGTTGGTCGGCTGCTCCAGCACTCCGACCGGGGGCGTGCGGGTTGTCGACCGCAATGGCAAACCCGTCGCACCTCAGCGTCAGCCGGTGACCACCGGGCAATACGTGGTCAAGCGTGGGGACACGCTGTTTTCCATCGCATTTCGTTACGGTTGGGACTGGAAAGCCCTGGCCGCTCGCAACAGCATTCCCGAGCCTTTCACCATTCACGTCGGTCAGACGATTCGCTTTGACGGTCGATCAAATGCCTCTTCGGGGAGCGTTGCTTCCGCGCCGGCTGTAGTCCCGCAGACCACCACCCGCAGTTCGACGTCTCCTTCGGGCTCGGTCAAAACCACGGTTATCTCCCGGCCCGTGGGGGTTGCACCCGTGGTTGCGACGACCCCGGCGACCACTCCGGTCGTCGCTGGCGTGAAGTCTGCGAGCGGTTGGGCATGGCCGACAAATGGCATTGTGATCGCCAGATTTTCTTCAAACGGTAGTTTGAATAAAGGAATTGATATCGCTGGGGATTTGGGACAGCCTGTTTTGGCTGCGTCTGATGGCTCGGTGGTGTACGCCGGGAGTGGCTTGCGGGGCTACGGCGAGTTGATCATCATCAAACACAGCGATACCTACGTCAGTGCTTACGGTCACAACCGTAGGCTGTTGGTTCGGGAGGGGCAGCAGGTCAAGGTCGGGCAAACAATTGCCGAGATGGGATCGACGGGTACTGACCGGGTGAAACTGCATTTTGAGATTCGCCGACAGGGTAAACCTGTAGATCCTGTGGAATTTTTGCCGCGTCGTTGATCAGTTGTCAGCCTGTTCCTGCCGTAGAGGGAACAGGCTCAAGCGTTGCCATGGAAGAAACAGGCGCCGCTAGAGCTTGAGGTCGAACTCACCAAAGGACTATAACAATGGCTCTCAGCAAAGAAGCGCCGGAGTTTGACATAGACGATGAAGTTCTCCTGATGGAGCATCCAATCGTCCTGGACACCGCACCGGACAAGAAAAAAGCTGCGCCTTCTGTCCGTGCCAAGGCCAAAAACTCCACAGCGCTCAAGCAGCACAAATACATCGACTACACACGGGCGCTTGACGCCACTCAGCTTTACCTCAACGAAATCGGTTTTTCTCCCTTGCTCTCGCCGGAAGAGGAAGTCCATTTTGCGCGTCTGTCGCAAAGCGGCTGTCCGGCCGGGCGCAAACGCATGATCGAAAGCAATCTGCGGCTGGTGGTGAAAATCGCCAGGCGTTACGTCAATCGCGGCCTCTCATTGCTGGACCTGATCGAAGAGGGCAACCTTGGCCTGATTCGAGCGGTCGAGAAATTCGATCCGGAGCGCGGTTTCCGTTTCTCTACCTACGCGACCTGGTGGATTCGTCAGACCATCGAGCGCGCCATCATGAATCAGACCCGCACCATTCGGTTGCCGATTCATGTGGTCAAGGAACTCAATGTGTACCTGCGGGCCGCACGCGAGTTGACGCAAAAGCTCGATCACGAACCTTCTCCCGAAGAAATCGCCAACCTGCTGGAAAAGCCCGTCGGCGAGGTCAAGCGCATGCTGGGCCTGAACGAGCGGGTGTCATCGGTTGATGTGTCTCTGGGGCCTGATTCAGACAAGACCCTGCTCGATACGCTGACGGATGATCGCCCGACCGATCCTTGCGAGTTGCTTCAGGATGACGATCTGTCGCAGAGCATTGATCAGTGGCTGTCGGAGTTGACCGACAAGCAGCGTGAAGTGGTCGTACGCCGCTTTGGCTTGCGCGGGCACGAAAGCAGTACGCTGGAGGACGTAGGCCTGGAGATTGGTCTGACCCGTGAGCGGGTCAGGCAGATTCAGGTCGAGGGCCTGAAGCGCCTTCGTGAAATTCTTGAAAAAAACGGCCTGTCGAGTGAGTCACTGTTCCAGTGATGCAGTGACGGGCAGTGCCGTTTAAGTGTCAGAAAAGCCCCGATCATTCGGGGCTTTTTTATGGGCGTTCTCGCGGTATGTCTTGCATGAGCGCTCGCGGCACATTGGATTTCTCATATAAAACGTCCAGCAGCCTGACCTCCCTTTCGAGCGTAAGCCATCGCTTACTCGTGGTGTAAGCGATGGCTTTGTCGGCGGGAGCGATATAGAGCCATCAAGCGTAGGACCGATCTTATCTATCTGAATTGGCTGAATATTTTCTGGAGAAGTCCTGGGCCGCAGGTATTTTTTTGAAAGGTTTGCCGGGTTGCTCGCGGCGTTCAAACCACTAGTATCAGCACTGTGTCGAGGGATCGACGCAAGCGGTCAAGGAAGACTGCTCAGGGACATCGCAGGAAGCGATTCATCAGGATGATGAATAGGATTAAAGGGATTATGGAAAAAATGTGGGCGGGTCATACCGCCCCTTTTTTCGCCTGCAGAAAAGTGCTCAAGGGCCAGAAAGCACAAAGGGCCTCGAAAGGCCCTTTGCGCAGAGGTTCCTGAATCAGCGTTCCAGGTCAGCAATCTTCCCGGTCTTGCCGTCCCATTCCTTGGCATCAGGCAGTGCGTCTTTGCGCTCTGTGATGTTGGGCCAGATGTCCGCCAGTTCGGCGTTCAGTTCGGTAAAGATCTCCATCCCGGCAGGCACTTCGTCTTCCGAAAAAATCGCGTTGGCAGGGCACTCAGGCTCACACAGCGCACAGTCGATGCACTCATCCGGGTGAATCACCAGGAAGTTAGGGCCTTCGTAGAAGCAGTCCACCGGACACACTTCTACGCAGTCGGTGTACTTGCACTTGATGCAGTTGTCGGTGACGACGAAGGTCATTTCTAATTCTCTCCTCAGGCGGCGGCAGCAAAGCCCAACACACGGGGCTGCTAGGTTCGGGAAGTGCCCCGGCCGTTAAAACTCAGCTTGCCGACCATCGCTGCTGGCAGATGCGCCTCGCATGCGTTGCCCGGCCCTGGTTCGCTTCGTTTAAACGCGGCCCGGATTCTGTGAAGCCAGGCTAAAAGCTCACAGCATCCCAAACCGCGCGGGATTCTAGCAGCTTGTTACGTTTCTCGTTAGAGCCGTGTTTGCAGTCCGTACAACAACTCCAGCGCCTGACGCGGCGTGAGATCGTCGACTTTGACCTTCGACAGCTCTTCGAGCACCGGGTGCGGCAAACTTGCAAACAGATCGCTCTGCATCGGAATCGCAGGCTTGCCGGGTTTCGCCTTGGGCCGCTCGTGGGGCAGGCTGGTGGTCTCCAGGCGATGGAGATGCTCTTTGGCGCGGCTGATCACCTTGGTGGGGACGCCGGCCAATTGCGCAACCGCCAGGCCATAGCTCTGGCTGGCAGGCCCGGGCAGGACGCGGTGCAGGAACACGATGCGCTCGTTATGCTCGGTTGCATTGAGGTGCACGTTGGCGACCAGCGGTTCGCTTTCGGGGAGCACCGTCAGCTCGAAATAGTGCGTCGCAAACAGTGTGTAGGCGCGCAACTGTGCCAGACACTCGGCCGCCGCCCACGCCAGCGACAACCCGTCGAAGGTGCTGGTGCCGCGGCCTACTTCGTCCATCAGCACCAGGCTTTTGTCGGTTGCGTTGTGCAGAATGTTCGCGGTTTCGCTCATCTCCACCATGAACGTCGAGCGCCCGCCCGCAAGGTCATCGCTGGAGCCGATCCGGGTAAAAATCCGATCAACCAGCGACAGCTCGCACTTGGCCGCCGGCACGTAACTGCCGATGTGCGCCAGCAGCACGATCAGCGCCGTCTGGCGCATATAAGTCGACTTACCGCCCATGTTCGGGCCGGTGATGACCAACATGCGGGTGTTGTCGTCCAGCGCCAGGTCGTTGGCGACGAAGGGCGAGGCCAGCACCTGTTCAACCACCGGATGACGGCCCTGTTCGATGCGCATGCACGGCTCATCCACAAAGCGCGGGCAATTCAGGTCCAGGTTCAGAGCGCGTTCGGCCAGGTTGCTCAGCACGTCCAGTTCTGCCAGCGCGGCGGCAGTGTCCTGCAGGGGCGCAAGATGGCCGATCAAGTCTTCGAGCAAGGCTTCGTAGAGCATTTTTTCCCGGGCCAGGGCACGGCTCTTGGCCGACAGCGCTTTGTCTTCAAAGGCTTTCAGTTCCGGCGTAATAAAGCGTTCAGCACCTTTGAGCGTCTGGCGCCGAATGTAGTCGGCCGGGGCTTGCTCGGCTTGTTTGCTTGGCAGCTCGATAAAGTAGCCGTGCACCCGGTTGTAGCCGACCTTCAGGTGCGACAGACCGGTGCGGGCTTTTTCCCGGGCCTCCAGGTCGATCAGGAACTGGCCGGCGTTTTCGCTCAAGGACTGCAAGTCGTCGAGCTCAGCGTCGTAACCGGTTTTCAACACGCCGCCGTCGCGGATCACCGCCGGCGGGTTGTCATTGATCGCCCGTTGCAGCAGATCTGCCAGCTCCGGATAGGTGCTGGCGGTGAGTGCCAGCTGTTGCAAGTGCGGCGTGTCCAGCTCGGCCATGGCCTGTTGCAGTTCCGGGAGCGCACCCAGTGCGTCACGCAACCGCGCCAAATCCCGGGGACGCGCGTTGCGCAAACCGATCCGCGCCAGGATTCGCTCGATATCGCCGATTTCCTTCAACTGCGGCTGCAGGTTTTCAAAGCGGTAGCGCTCGAGCAGGCAGGTGATCGATTGCTGACGCGCCTGAAGGATCGTCAGGTCCCGCAGCGGGCGATTGAGCCAGCGTGTGAGCAGGCGCGTGCCCATGGCGGTCTGGCAGCGGTCGACCACCGATTGCAGCGTGTTGTCGCGTCCACCGGACAGATTGGTGTCCAGCTCCAGGTTGCGGCGGCTTGCGCCGTCCAGCACGACTGTATCGTCCAGGCGCTCATGACGCAGGCTGCGCAAATGCGGGAGGGCAGTGCGTTGGGTTTCCTTGGCGTAACCCAGCAGGCAGCCCGCGGCGCCGATGGCCAGGGTCAGGTTCTCGCAGCCGAAGCCCTTGAGGTCTTGGGTCGAGAACTGCTGGCACAGGCTTTTGTGCGCCGAGTCACGCTCGAAATCCCAGGGCGCGCGGCGACGTGAGCCGCGGCGTTTCTCGGCCGGCAGCCCTTGGGGCCAGTCATCGGGAATCAACAATTCCACCGGATTGATGCGCTCAAGCTCGGCCAGCAGGTTTTCCCAGCCCTTGATCTCCAGCACGCTGAAGTTGCCGCTGGTGATGTCCAGCACGGCCAGCCCGAACAGACGCTCATCGCCCAGTACGGCGGCAATCAGGTTGTCACGGCGCTCATCGAGCAAGGCCTCGTCGCTGACGGTGCCGGGAGTGATGATGCGCACCACCTGGCGGTCAACCGGGCCCTTGCTGGTGGCTGGATCACCGATCTGTTCGCAGATCACCACCGACTCGCCCAGTTTTACCAGCTTGGCCAGGTAGCCTTCCGCCGCGTGGTACGGGATGCCGCACATGGGGATGCTCTGGCCGGCGGACTGGCCTCGCGCGGTCAGCGTGATGTCCAGCAGCTTCGCGGCCTTTTTGGCGTCTTCGTAGAAGATTTCGTAGAAGTCCCCCATCCGATAAAACATCAGTTGGTCTGGGTGCTGATTTTTCAGCTTCCAGTACTGTTGCATCATGGGGGTGTGCGCGGAGAGATCGGAAATTGCTTTATTCATCAGGTATTTAGGCAAATTCGTTGGAAGGTGGGGCAAATAGGACTCAGTGGGCGGGAATACCACCTACGTGGCCCGCCGACGTGTCCGATTGCTTTTGCGATGGGCGCAAGGTTACCACGCACGCTGGCGGGTCGCAGGTCCCGCTCAATCGTCACCCTTCATTTCAATGGGCTGTTTTTTTCGTAGTCCTGTCTAGGCTGTCGATATCGCCGTCGGATTGGGTACGGCGCTAATCAAAAAGGACTTTGTATGAAGAGAAAACGTGGAAGGGATTCGGTCAACGGGCGCTTTATCCCTCTTGAAGAAGCGCTGCGCCGCCCGAAGGAGACGATTATAGAAACCGTCAGGAAACCCTGCCCTCAGAAACACCGTGCCGAAGACAAGGAGCCGGCATAGTGACGATCCACCCAGCGGCTACCTCGGTAGCCGCTCCTGACCTTGCACCAGAATCTGCCTCGTGTACGGTATCGTTTTTACCCACCCATACAGGAAGACGCGCTGTGGACAACATCACGCAACTGGCGGCCGCACTGGGTGAATCCTTGCAGCGTTCCGGCGCCCAGGTGACCACCGCCGAGTCCTGCACCGGCGGCGGTATCGCGGAGGCGATCACCCGAATCCCCGGCAGCTCGGCCTGGTTTGAAGCCGGTTACGTGACGTACTCCAATGCGCAGAAGACCAGGCAGCTAGGTGTACCGGGTGAATTGTTCGGTACCGTGGGTGCCGTCAGTCGGGAAGTCGTGGAGGCCATGGTGGTCGGCGCACTGGAAAAAAGCGCTGCCCGGTTCGCAGTGGCGGTCAGCGGTGTCGCAGGTCCGGATGGCGGCTCACCCGACAAACCGGTCGGCACCGTATGGATTTGCTGGGGCGCGGGCGAGCGACTGTCCTCCCGGCGCTGGCAGTTCGAGGGAGACCGTGACGCCGTTCGCCGCCAGACGGTGGAGGCTGCCCTGAAGGGGTTGGTACAACTGGCCTCTGGAGAAATACCGCCTCGGGGGTAGGCGCGCGCTGAACCCTGTGGAATAATACTGGCTACTTATACAGTTATATCGGCCGCCAGGCCCCAACTTATTACGTGAGGACTTCAATGGACGACAACAAGAAGAAAGCCTTGGCTGCGGCCTTGGGTCAGATCGAGCGTCAGTTCGGCAAAGGTGCCGTAATGCGCATGGGTGACCACGACCGCCAGGCTATTCCTTCTATCTCCACCGGCTCGCTGGGGCTCGATATCGCATTGGGCATCGGCGGCCTTCCAAAAGGCCGGATCGTTGAAATCTACGGTCCGGAATCTTCCGGTAAAACCACGCTTACCCTGTCGGTGATCGCCGAGGCCCAGAAAATGGGCGCCACCTGCGCGTTCGTCGACGCCGAACACGCCCTCGATCCTGAATACGCGCTCAAGCTGGGCGTCAACGTCGACGACCTGCTGGTATCGCAGCCGGACACCGGCGAGCAAGCGCTGGAAATCACCGATATGCTGGTGCGTTCCAATGCCATTGACGTCATCGTTGTCGACTCCGTCGCCGCACTGGTACCGAAGGCGGAAATCGAAGGCGAGATGGGCGACATGCACGTCGGTCTGCAAGCGCGTCTGATGTCTCAGGCCCTGCGTAAAATCACCGGCAACATCAAAAACGCAAACTGCCTGGTCATCTTCATCAACCAGATCCGTATGAAGATCGGTGTGATGTTCGGCAGCCCGGAAACCACCACCGGTGGTAACGCGCTGAAGTTCTACGCCTCGGTCCGTCTGGACATCCGTCGTACTGGCGCGGTGAAGGAAGGGGATGAGGTCGTGGGTAGTGAAACCCGTGTCAAAGTCGTCAAGAACAAGGTGGCTCCGCCGTTCCGTCAGGCCGAGTTCCAGATTCTCTACGGCAAAGGCATCTACCGTAACGGCGAGATCATTGACCTGGGCGTTCTCCATGGCTTCCTCGAGAAGTCCGGCGCCTGGTACAGCTATCAGGGCAGCAAGATCGGTCAGGGCAAGGCCAACTCCGCCAAGTTCCTGCAGGACAACCCTGAAATTGGCGCCACCGTCGAGAAGCAGATCCGCGAAAAACTGCTGACGGCTGCACCTGACGTCAAGTCTCAATCCACTCGTGTTCCTCAGAACGATGTGGCTGAAGTCGAAGACGCCGACATCTGAGTGCACTCATGTCGGCCGTGCTCGATACACCCGTTGCCATACGCCGTACTGCCATGGACCTGCTCGCTCGCCGCGAGCATGGTCGGGTAGAGCTGACGCGAAAGTTGCGTCAGCGCGGTGCTCCCCCCGAGTTGATCGAGCCCGCCCTCGACCGTTTGACGGAAGAGGGTCTCCTCTCGGAATCCCGCTACCTCGAAAGCTTCGTTTCCTACCGTGCCCGCTCAGGCTACGGGCCTTTGCGTATTCGTGAAGAACTCAGTCAGCGCGGTCTGCCACGACCCGACATCGAACTGGCGCTGAAAGAGTGCGGGATTGATTGGCATGAGAAGCTGGAAGACACCTGGCGCCGCAAGTTCTCTGGCCAGCTGCCTTCGGACGTTAAAGAGCGAGCCCGGCAAGGACGCTTTCTGATCTACCGGGGCTACTCAATGGATATGATCGGCCGCCTGTTAAGCGGCCGTGGCAACGACGACTGAGGCAAGGGCCTTCGCTTGTCGGATTCAGACGCTTACGTTTCCTGCAAAGGCTGGCGCGCGTAAGTCGCGTCGACTTTTGACGGGGTGGCCCAGTTTTCTGCTCGGTTGATGTAGTTCACCAGTTCGCGCAATCGCCCCTGATTTCTACCGTTGAAACTGAAGGCCAGACGCGTCAGATGGCTGAACTGAGCGTCATCGTGTTCCTGCCCCTGATAGACGTGTTGATGAAAATCATCATTCAGGCGCAAATCTGCGAATGCATCCTGGATATGCGCCAAAGCTGCTTCGTTCAGCGCGTGACGCATTCGGATGACGAACTGTTTCTTCAGCCAGCGGGTTGAGTGGAAGTTGCTGTAGAACTGATTGATTTCCTCGACGGCTTCATCCGCGCTGTAAACCAGCTTCAACAGGTTCATGTCCCTGGCCAGGATGTAATGGTTGCCTTCAAGTTCTTCCTTGATGAAGTTCAAGGCTCCCTGCCAGAACGTGCCACCTGGTGCATCCAGCAAGACAATCGGTACCAGCGGGCTCTTTCCGGTCTGAACCAGCGTCAGCACTTCCAGCGCTTCATCCAGTGTGCCGAAGCCGCCCGGGCAGAGCACCAGCGCATCCGCTTCCTTGACGAAGAACAACTTGCGGGTGAAGAAGAAATGGAACGGGAGCAGGTTGTCAGTACCGTCCACGGTGGCATTGGCGTGCTGTTCGAACGGCAGGGTGATATTGAAGCCCAGGCTGTATTCCAGACCTGCACCTTCGTGGGCCGCCGCCATGATGCCGCCGCCCCCACCCGTGATGACCATCAGGTCTGAAGCCGCCAACCTGGCGCCCAGTTCTCGGGCCAGGGCATAAATGGGGTGTTCAGGCGGAGTGCGGGCTGACCCGAAGACGGTTACTTTGCGCCGGCCCTTGAACGCATCGAGCACGCGGAAGGCGTTTTCGAGTTCGCGCAGTGCCTGCAAGGTGATTTTGGCATTCCAACGATTGCGGTCTTCCTGCGCCATTCGCAGGACCGTGAGCATCATGTCGCGATACAGCCCGGCGTTGGGGCTGTCGGGCGCGACCTGGTTGATCTGGTCTTCGACCATGCGAACGAATTCGACGCCATTGCCCTGGAAATGGGAAGACAACGCATCGTTTAGGTTGGACGGCATTCAAGCTTTCTCCTTGTGCAGAATCATCGATCCTGTCTCCACTGACCGGATCGCGGCGCGTCATGCATCGCTGCTGGTGGCCTCTTATGGAGCTCTTGGCGTCGATAATGGGCTGATAACGTCAGCCGTGGCAACACTCGTTCTGATATGAAAGTGTGTCCACCCGCCCGTCGGACTATCCATTTGAATGATGGCAATCTGTTTTACTGAACACTGCAGCCGAGTAAGCCAATGAATCTGGATAGCGCTGAACGGCACGCAGCAGGCGTGGCCTCCAGAAGGCATTCATCGAGGCTGGCGCGTGATCGGATATGCGGCTGGCCATGGAGGCGATACATGGAAATCATCAAGCTGGAAGTCGATCCGCATGTCTACAACCTCCTCATCGAGGCGGCCCACATCAATCGTACGACCCTTGAACAGGAGTGCTTGAGGCGCCTGGCATCCGGCGGGAGGCAATCGTATTACATGCAGGCGCTGCTGGCCGAGATGCGCGCCGAAGATCAACAACGGCGCGCGTTGAAATCAAAAGGCTGACACTTACTTCTTGACGGGCTTGGCAGGCTTTGCGGCGCAATCGGCAGCGGTGAACACCTGGCTGGTGATCGGCCGATTGGTCTTGTACTCGGAGAACTGATACTTGAGCGTCGCACCTTTGCTCATCAACTGGCGATAGCCATTGTTGTGGCAGACGCTATTGCCCAACTGACTGCGCACGGCATCAGGGTTGGAGCGCATCTGTTGCGCCTGGCCTGACTGCACACTCAGGTGGTTGATCAGCTGTTTGCCGTCAACGGTGTAGCCCTGGTCCAGAATGTCTTCGTTGATCGCCCGTGGCGTGCCGACGCTGCTTTCCTTCGCAACAGTTTCCAGCATTTTGCTCAGTTCGAAATCCTGCTTCGACGCGGCGTGGGCGCAAAGCGGAGCGACGAGTAAAAGCGTGAGGGTAGGGGCGATAAGGCGCAGCATTAAATTCTCCTGGTTCAGTGAATGGGCGTTGGACCCAACATAGGTAAAGGCGTTCACTGCGGCTGTGGTGCGTTTGAAGCGCCGCAGTATAGGTGAGCCGCAGCGTCAGGCACCAGCCAGCGCACCGGTTCTGATAGAATCCGCCGACTTTTTTACTCGGACTTTCATGTGTCGACCCACCTCTCCTGCACCCGGAATGCCCGCCGGACATCGACGCCATGAGCCACGCCGTATCCCGCCTGCGGGCCGAGCGCCTGGCCCGCAGCACCAAGCCATTCATCGCCCGGGGATCCCGCGCGCCTCGATGCGCCCGATGCCGGGTGATCGACAGCTACTGCCTGTGCGCCTGGAAACCCAAGGTCGAGGCCCGCTCCGGCATGTGCCTGTTGATGTACGACACCGAGCCCATGAAGCCGACCAACACCGGCTGGCTGATCGCCGATGTGATTCAGGACACCCAGGCGTTCGGCTGGTCGCGGGTCGACGTGGATGAGCAATTGCTCGCCTTGATCAGCGACCCGCAATGGCAACCCTACATCGTGTTCCCGGGGGAATTTGTCGCTCCGGAACGCGTGGTGACCCAGGTTCAGATTGAGGACAACAGGCGTCCGCTGTTCATTCTGCTGGACGCGACCTGGAACGAAGCCCGCAAGATGTTTCGCAAGAGTCCTTACCTGAACCACCTGCCGGTGTTGAGCCTGCAGCCGGAGCAAATCTCCCGGTATCGCTTGCGGCGCTCCAAGCGCGATGATCATTTCTGTACGGCCGAAGTGGCGGCGTTGTGCCTTGAACTGGCGGCGGATCAACAGGCGGCAGGGGTGCTCGATGCCTATCTCAACGTCTTCAGCGCGCACTACCTGGGCGCTAAGTTCCAACGTCCGCTCGACCTGAACGATGCATCACACACGCACCTCAAAGCCTTTCTGTCACCACAGTGACCGGTGTGGGGTGGCCGCCATGCTTGCCGGGCCACAACTGAGCCAGCAGCATGCCGGCCAGCATCAACCCGCACCCGACGTAACCACGCATCTGCAGCGACTCGCCCAAGACCCAAGCTCCCGCCATTGCTGCAAAAACCGCCTCCGTCGAGAAAATGATGGCGGCGTGAGAGGCGATGGCGTCTTTCTGGGCGATGACTTGCAGCGTGTAGCCAATCCCCACCGCCACCACACCGCCATACAGCAGCGAGGGCAGGGCAGCGCCGATGGACGGCAAATCGATGGGTTCAAGGCAGACCGCCAGGATCAAGCTGACCACCGAGCAGGTGACAAACTGCAGAAAGGCCAGCCGGATCGGGTCGTGGCGGCTGGCAAAGATGCCCACCAACACCACGTGCCCGCCCCACACGAACGCGCCGATCAATTGCAGCCAATCCCCGGACGCCACCTGGAAATTATCGCCCACACTGAGCAGACCCATGCCCACCACCGCCAGAACGCAGCCAATCCAGGTTCCGGCACTGGTTCTGTGCCCCAGCATCAGGCCAAGCAACGGCACGACAATCACGTACAAACCGGTGATGAACCCCGAGTTGGTGACGCTGGTAAACAGCAGCCCCACTTGCTGCAGGTTGATGCCCAACGCCAGCGCGATCCCCATGATGATGCCGCCCCGCAGCAGTCCTCGCGTCAGCAGCGGTTCGTACGGCAGCCCGTCGGCCGGGCGGCGCAGGATCAGCGGCAACAGGCACAGCGAACCCAGTGCGAAGCGCAGCCCGGAAAACAGGTACGGCCCGATGTGATTCATGCCGGCGGTCTGCGCGACGAAGCCCAAACCCCAGATCATGGCTGTGAGCAGCATCAGCAGATCGGCGCGAATGGCTTGTTTTCTCATGGTGGGGCTCGACAGGTCAGGGGGCGCAGACTGTGCCGTAAACCGCCAAACTTGACCACCCCGGTTTGGCTGGGCATCCTTGGCGCCGCGTGACCGCACGCGCATTTTTTTGCCTGCCTGGCGTTGATTGCGTCCCTGTTGGCGCAGTGTGTATGTACTGGCATTCCCGGATGCCACCGCGTGGGCTGAATCCTTCAGCGCTCGCTTATAAAAACAGGATCATTAAATGACCTACGAAATCCTGATCGCCGATGACCACCCTCTGTTTCGTAGCGCCTTGCATCAAGCTCTATCGCTGGGGCTCGGGCCGGACGTGCGGTTGGTCGAAGCAGAGAGCATTGCCGATCTGGAAGCGCGGCTGAACGAGAAGTCGGATTGGGATCTGGTGCTGCTGGACCTGAACATGCCCGGCGCATACGGGTTCTCCGGACTGGTGCTGTTACGCGGGCAGTACCCGCAAGTGCCGGTGGTGATGGTCTCGGCGCAGGAAGAGGCGTCGGTGGTGGTACGGTCACGTGAGTTCGGCGCCAGCGGGTTCATTCCCAAGTCCAGCTCCCTTCAGACCATTCAGCAAGCGGTGCGGCTGGTGCTTGACGGTGACGTGTGGTGGCCGCCCCAGGTCAATGAAACCATCAGCGTTTCGCCGGAAGCCAAGGCGGCAAGCGCAGGCCTGGCCAGTTTGACGCCGCAGCAGTTTCGCGTGCTGACGATGGTCTGCGAAGGGCTGCTGAACAAGCAGATTGCCTATGAGTTGAGCGTGTCCGAGGCGACCATCAAGGCGCACGTCACGGCGATTTTCCGCAAGCTCAACGTGCGCACCCGCACCCAGGCTGCGTTGTTGTTGCAGCAGCTGGAATCCATTTCCCCCAACTGATGCCTTGGCACCGGTTGTTTCAGGGCAGTTGACCGTCGGTCTTAACGCATTTTTGACCGCCGCTGAATTAGCCTCCACCGTCCTTATGATTAGTAGCCTTATTTATGTCGTCGCCCTTCAAAGGCCAAACCGGCCTCAAACGTATCCTCAACGCTTCGGGTTATTCCCTCGACGGCCTGACAGCAGCTTTCAAGGGCGAGGCCGCCTTTCGGCAACTGGTCCTGCTCAACGTCATCTTGATCCCGCTCTCGTTCCTGTTTCACGTCAGCCGTGTCGAACGGGCGTTATTGATCGCGGTGTGCCTGCTGGCGCTGATCGTCGAGTTGCTCAACTCGGCCATTGAAGCGGCCATCGACCGGATTTCCCTGGACCGCCACCCGCTGTCGAAAAACGCCAAGGACATGGGCAGTGCCGCGCAGTTCGTTGCGCTGGCGATGATCGCCAGCGTCTGGGCGCTGATCCTGCTGGGCTGATCAGGCGATGCTGGGCAGCACGATCTCGTCGCTGCGGCGCACGCCCTCGGTGAATGAGCGACACAGGTCGAGGAATTCGCGAATCGCCGAGGTCTGATATTTCTGTTTGTGCCAGATGAAATAGAACTGCCGGACCAGATCCAGCTCCGGCGTTTCCACGGCCACCAGACTGCCTCGTCGAAACGCGTCCCGCAGCGCCAGCCGTGAAATACAGCCAATTCCCAGCCCTGATTCCACCGCGCGCTTGATCGCTTCGGTGTGCTCCAGCTCCAGACGCACATTCAGGCTGTTGAGATGGTGGCGCATGGCTTGATCGAAGGTCAGGCGGGTGCCGGAACCCTGCTCGCGCAGAATCCACGCTTCACGGGTCAGCTCTTCCAGGCTCGCCTTGCCCCGGGAGGCCAACGGGTGCTGCGGCGCGCAGAACACCACCAATTCGTCCTCGACCCAGGTTTGCACCTCGATGTCCGGGTGACTGCAATCGCCTTCGATCAGGCCCAGGTCGATTTCGTAATGGGCCACCTGCTGCACGATGTTGGCGGTGTTCTGCACGTGCAGCTTCACCTGGCTTTCGGGATGGCGCTGCATGAAGCTGCCGATCAGCAGGGTCGCCAGGTAATTGCCGATGGTCAGGGTGGCGCCCACCGCCAGCGAGCCGAAGCCTGACTTGCCGTTGAGCAGATCTTCGATTTCCTTGGCCTGGTCCAGCAGCGCCACAGCCTGGGGCAGCAGCTGCCGACCGGTGGCATTGAGGCTCAGGCGTTTGCCCGCGCGATCGAACAGCTGGCAGCTAGACTGACGCTCCAGCTCGGTGATTGACGTGCTGGCCGCCGATTGCGAGAGCGACAGCAGCACGGCAGCACGGGAAACGCTTTCCTGCTGGGCGACGGCGACGAAGACCTGGAGTTGACGAAGCGTAAATCGCATATCTATATAACCGATAACCCATATCTTAATAATTCAGTTAACAGATATTGTGTCTGCCACTAGAATGTCGCGCAATGGCGCATTCACCGGCGCACGCACTATTTCAGGAGTTCCCACGTACCATGAGCAACATGAATCACGAGCGTGTCCTCAGCGTCCATCACTGGAACGATACGCTCTTCAGTTTCAAGTGCACCCGTGATCCAGGCCTGCGCTTCGAGAACGGTCAGTTCGTCATGATCGGTCTGCAGCAGCCAAACGGGCGCCCGCTCATGCGTGCCTACTCGATTGCCAGTCCGAACTGGGAAGAGCATCTCGAGTTCTTCAGCATCAAGGTCCCGGACGGTCCATTGACCTCGCAACTTCAGCACTTGAAGGAAGGCGACGAGATCATCATCAGCAAGAAGCCTACGGGCACGCTGGTGCTGGACGACCTCAAGCCGGGCAAACACCTTTACCTGCTCAGCACCGGTACGGGCCTGGCGCCGTTCATGAGTGTGATTCAGGACCCGGAAACCTACGAGCGTTTCGAGAAGGTCATCCTCTGCCACGGCGTGCGTTACGTGAACGAAGTCGCTTACCGCGAGTTCATCACCGAGCACCTGCCGCAGAACGAGTTCTTCGGTGAATCGCTGCGGGACAAGCTGATCTACTACCCGACCGTTACCCGCGAGCCGTTCGAGAACGTAGGCCGTCTGACCGATCTGATGCGCAGCGGCAAGCTGTTCAGCGACATTGGTCTGCCGCCAATCAACCCGCAGGATGACCGCGCCATGTTGTGCGGCAGCCCAAGCATGCTCGACGAGACCAGCGAAGTGCTCAACAGCTTCGGCCTGACTGTATCGCCCCGCATGCGTGAGCCGGGTGATTACCTGATTGAGCGGGCGTTTGTAGAGAAATAATGACCATTGCAGCCTCTGAATAAGAGGTTGTCAGATCCGGCCTTTTCGCGGACAGGTCCGCTCCCACGGTTTTTGTATGACGGTGGGAGGGGAGTTGTCGGCGAATAAGCCAGTGCAGACGCTGCAATTTGGCGTGTGACAAAAAAACCGCCTGGAGGTCACGGACCAGGCGGTTTTTTTGTGGGCGGCATCTGGCGGGGCGACGTCGGCATCACGCGCCCGCCAGCACCACCTCCAGCACCCGGATCAGGCCCGGTTGCGGATAATGCCAGCGCACGTCCACGTCCCAGAACTGCGCGCCGTAGCGACGCTCAGGCATCGGCGTCTGATACGCCGGACGCGGGTCCTGCGCCAGGCACTGCTCAATCAGCTCGATCATGGGTTCACTCAGGCGCAGGCCATGCGCTTGCGCCTGAGTCATTGCGGTCGCGTCCCACTCCACGGTAATCAACGCGGGCGCGGCGCCGGCCATGCTATTGGTGGCTTCACTGACGATGTCGGCATACGGCACGTAGGGCTTGATATCCAGCACCGGCGTGCCGTCCAGCAGATCGATGCCGGATAGCCACAGCCTTCCGGCTTCGACCTTCTCCAGCTTCACCACCGATTGCCCCAGCCCGTTGGGCCGATGGGTCGCGCGGGTCGCGAACACGCCCATGGACTGGTTGCCGCCCAGCCGTGGAGGCCGGACTTTCAGGCGCGGCTTGTCTTCCAGCGCCTGATGAAACACGAACAGCAGCCAGATGTGGCTGACCTGTTCGAGCCCTTGCACCGCGTCGCCCTGATTGAAAGGCGCGACCAGCTCCAGAACGCCACGCGCGGCCGGCGCCAGATGAGGCTGACGCGGGATCGCGAACTTTTCCTTGAAGCAGGAACGCACGTAGCCGACAGGCGAGACGTTGAACGTGTCAGACATCAGGGGACGTCAGCCTTCAGCCACGCACGCGCAGGGTCAGACCCTTGAGGAAGTTGCGCAGCAGTTGATCGCCGCAGGCGCGGTAGTTGGTGTGGCCGAACTTGCGAAACAGCGCGCTCAGTTCAGGTTTGGATACCGGAAAGCCGGCCGCCTTGAGGATGGCGTGCATGTCTTCTTCTTTAAGTTCGAAGGCGACACGCAGTTTTTTCAGTACGGTGTTGTTGGTCATCGGCAGCTCGGTGGGCACCGCAGGACGGCTTTCGTCCTTGCCGCGCTTGAAGAGCACCAGACCATCCAGGAAGTGAGCCATGATCTCGTCGCTGCACGGCTCGTAGCCTTCTTCTTCGTCCTTTTTGGTGAACGCAATGACGTCGGCCTTGGAGACCTCCAGACCGCCGAGCTTGATGAGGTCCACGACTTTGCCGTCGCTGATATCGAGCATGTAGCGGACGCTACGCAGTACATCGTTGTTCATCATGGTGTTGGATCCTGGGCAATCGGGTTAAGCGGCGCGGAGCACCCGCGCGTCACTGAAAGAGGGTGGGGCAGGGTCAGAATTTTTCTTTGTCGGTCATGTAGCGCCACTGGCCTTCCGGCACCTTGCCGATCGACACGCCGCCGACACGGATCCGGCGCACCGAGACGACCTTCAGCCCCACCGCTTCACACAGCTGGGCGATCACGCCCGGTTGCGGATTTTTCATGGCGAAGCGCAGGCGGGTCTCGTTCTGCCAGCTGGCTTTGACTTTGGGCAGTTCCTTGCCCTTGTAAGTCATGCCGTGGTTCAGGCGGTTGAGGCCGTGTGCAACCATGTCTCCGGCGACCTCGACCACGTACTCCTGCTCGATCTTGCTGCGATCGTCCGTGAGCTTGCGCAGGATTTTCCAGTCCTGACTGAAGATCATCAGTCCGCTGGCGTTGGCCTGCATAGTCGAAATCGGTTCCAGACGCAGAAAGTGCCCCTTGAGCGGACGCTTGCTGAAACTGTGATCCGCCGACAGGGTGCCGGGCGTGATCAGACTGAGCGCGACATCGTCGGCCATGCCCGCAGGCTTGTTCAGCAAGAGCGTTACCGGTTCCGGCGCATCGGCTTTGGCCTCCGGGCTCAGCTCGACTTTCTGGTTCTCGACCTTGAATTGCGGCTCCTCGATGACCTGGCCATCGACAGTGACCCAGCCACCTTCAATGAACAGCTCGGCCTCCCGACGGGAGCAGCCGACCAGTTCGATCAGGCGTTTAGAGAGGCGAATGGGGTCAGTCATGAGAAAAGCCGTTACAAAGAGGAAAGGCGCCCATTGTACCCGTGCATGCGCCGTTAATCGCGGCAACATTGAAAATGCACCGCAGATGGGCGTCCATTCACGGGCTTTTTTTCGAGCACAGCGGGGCTGGCTGTGGTCTGCTCGTCATCCCCAGACGCTTTTGACCCCGGAGTGTGTACATGGCCAAGTGGTTTCCCGCATTGCTATTGACTGTGAGCCTGCCGTTGATGGCCGCTCAACCCCCTGCCTACGGTCCGCAACTGGAAGGGTTTCAATACCCGTTCCCCGCGCAGAACTTCGCTTTTGATTCTCAGGGCAAACAGGTCCAGATGGGTTACATGGACATCAAGCCCACAGGCACGCCCAATGGCCGCAGCGTGGTGCTGCTGCACGGCAAGAATTTCTGCGGCGCGACCTGGGAGGGCACCATCAAGGCCCTGACGTCCGTCGGTTATCGCGTTGTCGCCCCGGATCAGATCGGCTTCTGCCGTTCCAGCAAACCGGCGGACTACAGCTACAGCTTCGAGCAGCTGGCGCAGAACACCGAGGCGCTGCTGACCCATCTGGGCATCGATCACGTCACGGTGGTCGGGCATTCCATGGGCGGGATGTTGGCGACGCGCTTTTCGCTGTTGTACCCCGAAAAGGTCGATCAGTTGATGCTGGTCAACCCGATTGGCCTGGAAGACTGGAAAGCCAAAGGCGTGCCCGATCGCAGCTTCGATGACTGGTACGCGCGCGAGCTCAAGACCAATGCCGACAGCATTCGCAAATACCAGCAGTCGACGTACTACGCCAACGAATGGCGGCCTGAGTTCAACCACTGGGTCGACATGCAGGCGGGGATGTTCAACGGCAAGGGCAAGGAAGAAGTCGCGCGGGCGTCGGCGCTGACCTACGGGATGATCTTTAATCAGCCCGTGTTCTACGACTTCGAAAAGCTGAAGGTGCCGACGGTGCTGCTCATCGGCCAGAAGGACAATACCGCTATCGCCAAAGACGCCGCGCCTGAAGCGTTGCGCAAAGAGCTCGGCAATTATCCCGAGCTGGGCAAAGCGGTCGCCAAGCGCATTCCGGGCGCGACCCTTGTGGAGTTTGCCGGGCTGGGGCACGCCCCGCAGATTCAGGACCCCGAGCAGTTCAATCGCGTGCTGATCGACAGCCTGAAACGCTGATCCACTTGTAGGAGCGCGCTTGCCCGCGACGGCGGTGTGTCAGGCCAGAACAGCTTGGTTGACCCACCGCCTTCGCGGGCAAGCCTCGCTCCAACAGTTCAGCGGGGCTTGCGCAAGCGCATCCGCAACATGGGGTAGGGCCGTCCCAGCCCGTCCACTTTTGAACGACCAACCACCTCGAACCCTTGCTTGCTGTAGAAGCCAAGGGCCTGGGGGTTTTGTTCGTTGACGTCCAGTTCATGGATGTCGAAATGCTCGATGGCGTAATTCAGCAGCTTTTTCCCCAAGCCCTGGCCTCGCGCCTCAGGGGCGATGAACAGCATTTCCAGTTTCCCCACCGTGGTCCCGGCAAATCCCATGATCTTCAGATTGGAATCACGCAGGCTGACCAGACTGACCGCGGCCAGGTATTGGGTAAGCAACAGGTTCTTGAGCAGCGCGATGTAGCCGTCCGGGAGGAAGTCGTGAGTGGCGCGGACTGAATCTTCCCAGACCTGAGTCAGTTCAGCGAAGTCATGTGCGTTCGGCAAATAGATGACGGACGGGTGAGGCATGTTCCCGGGCTCCCATGGCGGCGGTGCAGGGCGTTATGTCATCAAGATAGCCACAAAAAACAAACCCCGCCGTTCTGAGGGGCGGGGCTGTATGGGCAAACGCCCGTCCGTCAGGCGATCAGAGCGTCTCGGCCCACAGATCGTACTCGTCGGCATCGATCACGCGGCACATGACTTTGTCGCCGGGCTTGAGGTCCTTGTCGCTTTCAACGAAGACGCTGCCGTCGATTTCCGGCGCATCGAAGAAGCAGCGGCCGACAAAACCGTGCTCGTCGACTTCATCGATCAGCACTTCGATTTCCTTGCCGATTTTCATCTGCAGGCGTGCAGCGCTGATGGCCTGCTGGTGCGCCATGAAGCGATCCCAGCGTTCCTGCTTCACATCTTCCGGAACGATGGCGGCATCCAGCAGGTTGGCCGGCGCGCCTTCCACCGGGGAGTACTGGAAGCAACCGACGCGATCAAGCTGCGCTTCGGTCAACCAGTCCAGCAAGTATTGGAAGTCTTCTTCGGTTTCCCCCGGGAAACCGACGATGAAGGTGGAGCGGATCACCAGGTCAGGGCACTGCTCGCGCCAGTTCTTGATGCGCGCCAGGGTCTTGTCTTCAAAGGCCGGCCGCTTCATCAGCTTGAGGATCTTCGGGCTGGCGTGCTGGAACGGGATGTCCAGGTACGGCAGGATCTTGCCGGCGGCCATCAACGGGATGATTTCATCGACGTGCGGGTACGGGTAAACGTAGTGCAGACGCACCCAGACGCCCAGGGTGCTGAGTGCCTGGCACAGCTCGGTCATGCGGGTGCGGACCGGCGCGCCGTTCCAGAAGCCGGTGCGGTACTTGATGTCGACGCCGTAGGCGCTGGTGTCCTGGGAAATCACCAACAGCTCTTTTACGCCGGCTTTGACCAGGCGCTGCGCTTCGTCGAGCACATCGCCCACCGGGCGGCTGACCAGCTTGCCGCGCATCGAGGGGATGATGCAGAAGCTGCAGCTGTGATTGCAGCCTTCGGAGATCTTCAGGTAGGCGTAGTGGCGCGGGGTCAGCTTGACCCCTTGCGGCGGCACCAGATCGATCAGCGGGTTGTGATTGAGGTTCGGCGGCGCGGCGTCATGTACGGCGTTGACCACTTGCTCGTACTGCTGCGGGCCGGTGACGGCCAGAACACTGGGGTGAACGTTGCGGATAACGCTTTCGTCCACGCCCATGCAGCCGGTCACGATGACCTTGCCGTTTTCCGCCAGCGCTTCGCCGATCACTTCCAGCGATTCGGCCTTGGCGCTGTCGATGAAGCCGCAGGTGTTGACCACCACGACGTCAGCGTCTTCGTAGGTGGGCACGACTTCGTAGCCTTCCATGCGCAACTGGGTGAGGATGCGCTCGGAGTCGACAAGTGCCTTCGGGCACCCAAGAGATACGAATCCAACCTTCGGTGCGGAAGGCGTGGTAACGATGGACATGACTAACCTCGGCGTAGAGTGCCCAGGCTGTTGGCCGAGACACTGACTGGGCGCTTTGTGCGCCTCTGATCAAAAAGTGCGCAATTCTAGCGATGAGCCGCTCGATTGACCAGTGTTATACAGAGAATTACGACGAGTGCTGCGCTATGCTTCGCCGCGCTACGCCCCTCGCCCCTGCGGTGGGTCACAGCGGATTTTTCGGTGAGCGCGCGGGTCAATCTCATCGCGCACTATCGCGACGCTCGGGTCATGGTTTCAGGAGTGGTAAATGGGTCACGAAAGCAGTTCGGCAGAAACCGGGCATCATCCGGCCAAACCCTTGAGTTTGTTGGTGGCGGCGGTGGGTGTGGTGTATGGCGACATCGGCACCAGCCCGTTGTATACGCTCAAAGAGGTGTTCAACGGCAACTACGGTGTGCAAGTCAGCCATGACGGGGTGCTGGGCATTCTGTCGCTGATCTTCTGGTCGCTGATCTGGGTCGTGTCGTTCAAATACATGGCGTTCGTCTTGCGGGCCGATAACCAGGGCGAGGGCGGCATCATGGCCTTGACGGCGCTGGCCCGGCGAGCCACCGCCAAATACCCCAAGTTGCAGGCGACGATGATTGTCTTCGGGCTGTTTGGTGCCGCATTGTTTTACGGTGACAGCATGATCACCCCGGCGATCTCGGTCTTGTCGGCCATCGAAGGCATGGAGCTGGCGTTCGACGGGCTTGAGCATTGGGTCGTTCCGATCTCTCTGGTCGTACTGGTGGGGCTGTTTCTGATCCAGCGCCACGGCACCGCGCGGATCGGCATTCTCTTCGGCCCGGTGATGGTGACCTGGTTTGTGGTGCTCGGCGCGCTGGGGCTCTACGGCATCCTCCAGCAACCGGAGGTCCTGCACGCGGTGAACCCGGTGTGGGCCGTGCGCTTCTTCATTGTGCACCCGGGCATCGGCGTGGCGATCCTTGGCGCGGTGGTGCTGGCGCTGACCGGTGCCGAAGCCCTGTACGCGGACATGGGCCATTTCGGGCGCAAGCCGATTTCCCGCGCCTGGTTTGTGCTGGTGCTGCCGGCCCTTGTGCTGAACTACTTCGGTCAGGGCGCGCTGGTGCTGCAGGACCCCGAAGCGGTGCGTAACCCGTTCTATCTGCTGGCGCCGAGCTGGGCACTGCTGCCGTTGATCGCGCTGTCCACGCTGGCCACCGTGATCGCCTCGCAGGCGGTGATCTCGGGCGCATTCTCGATGACCCTGCAGGCGATTCAGCTGGGTTACATCCCGCGCATGTTCATCCAGCACACTTCCAGCGATGCCCAGGGCCAGATCTACATCGGTGCGGTGAACTGGTCGCTGATGGTGGGCGTAATTCTGCTGGTGCTGGGCTTCGAGTCGTCGGGCGCGCTGGCGTCGGCGTACGGTGTGGCGGTGACAGGCACCATGTTATGCACCACGATACTGGTGTCGTCGGTGATGCTGTTGCTGTGGAAATGGCCGCCGTTGTTGGCGGTGCCGATCCTGGTGGGTTGTCTGTTGGTGGACAGCCTGTTTTTCGCGGCCAATGTGCCCAAGATCTTTCAGGGCGGTGCGTTTCCGTTCATCGCCGGCATTGCGCTGTTCATCCTGATGACGACCTGGAAGCGCGGCAAGCAGTTGCTGGTGGAGCGCATTGACGAGGGCGGTCTGCCGTTGCCGATCTTCATCAGCAGCATACGCGTGCAGCCGCCCCACCGCGTGCAAGGTACGGCGGTTTTCCTGACTGCCCGGGCCGATGCTGTTCCCCATGCGCTGCTGCATAACCTGCTGCACAATCAGGTGCTGCACGAGCAAGTGGTGCTGTTGACGGTGGTGTACGAGGACAGTCCACGGGTTCCGCCCAGCGAGCGCGTCGAGGTAGAGGTCTATGGCGAAGGTTTCTTCCGGGTGATCCTGCACTTCGGGTTCATCGACGAGCCCGACGTGCCTGGGGCCCTTGCGCTGTGTCATCTGCCGGAGCTCGACTTCAGCCCCATGCGCACGACGTACTTCCTCAGCCGCGAGACCGTGGTGTCATCCAAGCTGGTTGGGATGGCCCATTGGCGTGCAGGGTTGTTTGCGTTCATGTTGAAAAACGCCAACGGCAACTTGCGCTTCTTTAAACTGCCTTTCAATCGGGTGATCGAGCTGGGCACCCAGGTCGAGATGTAAGGCGAGGGCGGTTGACCACTCCGCCCGAATAGCGCGCATAAAAATCCCCGCAGTCTCACGAGTGCGGGGATTTTTTTGGCTGGGCAAACGGCTGTTATTGCGCCGGGACTTTGCCCTGACGCTTGTTGATGGCGTCGATCAGGCGTTTGGCCAGGGCCGGGTAGTTCTCGTCGAAGTGATGCCCGCCCGGCAACTGCAGCTTCTCGCCCGGTGCGGTGGCTTCGGTACAGCCGCTTTCGTCCTTCTCTTCAAGGCCGTACACGCACAGCACTTTGGCCGCGGGCAGCTTGGCCATCTCAGGGCCGGTGGCCGCTTCTTTGCCTGCTGCGCCAAGCCAGCCTTCCACTGCAATCTCGAAGCTGCCGGTGCGGGCAAAGGCCAGCAGGACAATCGCGTCCACCCGGTTTTGATCCTCTGCGTCCAGGCGGTTGTAGATCGCGGGCAGTACGTCCGCGCCAAACGAGTAGCCCATCAGAATGAAGCGTTTGGTGCCCCATTTCTGCCGGTAATGGGCCATCAGATCAGCCAGGTCAGTGGCGGTCTGCTCAGGCGATTTGTGCTCCCAGTAATAACGCAGCGTATCGATGCCCACGGTGGGGTAGCCCACTTTGGCCATCTCGCCGGCGACATCTTTGTCCAGGTCGCGCCAGCCGCCGTCACCGGACAGGAACAGCGTGACCGTGTCGCTGGTCTGCCCGGCAGGCACTTCGACCACGGGCAGGTGAAGGCCGCCATCATCATCGCTACCGCCCACCAATTGTTTGCGCAGGTCGGTGTTCAGCACCTGAGGCAACTTGATGTCGTAGTCGGTGATGCTGGTCTCGGCGTTGGGCTGGTCGCGGACCAGTTTGGCGGCGGTGTCATCCGGCCAATCGTTCCACGAGGACAGCCAGTGACCGTGCGCGGCCGATTGCGGCAGGTTGTCGTGGCAGCCCGGGTCTTCAAGATTGAGACCTGCGGAGATGGCCACGGCCTTGTCGTCGGTCTGCGCTGCGAGCCAGCGCCAGGCCATGATCGCGCCCGGGCCGATACCGGCGACCAGAGTGGCCGGCTTATCGAGTTTGCCCAGCGCTTGCTTGAACGTTTGGTCCTGCAGTGTGCAGTCGTCCTTGGGCAACACCACCTGCACGATCTGCGCAGAACCGTCACGGCTCAGTGCCAGCAACTGTTTTTCACTCAAGGCGTCATCCGCCGTGACCGCGAGGGCCACGTGGGCCTTGGCGCTCGACGGCGGGATGGCCCGGATCAGTGCGGCACCGTTGTCGAGTTTCAGCGTTTCCAGCGTCGCCTGCGGGGCGGGGCGGTTCCACAGCCAGACTGCCAGTGCAGCGGCAAGAATAATCAGGCCAGCGAGCAAAAACCGCCAGTAGCGTTGAATCATCAGCGTTTCACCAATCCAGTCAGGCCGCCTGCAATCAGGGCGGCGGTATCAGCCAATGCCACCAGCGGATCAAGTCCGGCGGGCACGGCCATATAGCGAGGTTCCCAGTCAGGCTGGAATTTGTCTTTGAAACGGCGCAGACCCTGGAAATTATAGAGCTGCTCGCCGCGGCTGAAGACCATGGAGCCCAGGCGTTGCGTCAATGGCGCGCCGCGTCGTGGCTGCAGGCCGGACAACGGCACCATGCCCAGGCTGAAGCGTGCGTAGCCTTCTTTTTTGTAATGCAGGATCAGGCCGACCATCATGAATTCCATGGTCAGCTTCGGCGCCTCGGGGTGCGCGCGCATCAGGTCCAGGCTGGCCAGATCATTTCGCGACGTCTCCAGCAGGTTGGAAAACGCCACCGGTTTGCCCTGGAAATGGATGATGGCAATCCGGAAATGCTTGAGGTATTCCGGGCTGAAGCGACCCAGCGAAAAGCCTTTCTCGCGCACGTTCTTGCCGGTCAGCCAGGCGTCGGAAATGACTTTCAGCTCATCGAGCGGTGCTTGCCCCACTTCATAGATTTCCAACGACAGACCATCGCGACCACCCCGGTTCCAGGTGTAGCGCAGGTCTTTCATTTCCTTGCCTTTGGCTTCGATGTCGAACTTGTGCAGATCGACCCGTGCCTCTTCGCCCAGCTTGATCGCCGTCAGGCCGATGTCCATGTAGAACGGCAGGTTCTCGGCGCGCACCTGATAAAAGACAGGGCGTGCATGGTGAACGTCGCACAGGTCACGAAACTGCCAGATCAGCTCGGCGCGTTGCTGCGTGGGGCCGATGGGGTCATACAGCGCCACCAGGCTGCGGCCGCGATGGGCGTACATGAGGAAGGCGTTGCCGTCGGGGTGCATCAGCACGGCTTTGTCGCCGGTCAGGACCAGGCCGCCATCCGGCTGGTTGGAGGCATTGATGATCTGCGCGGCTTTGGCCAGTTCCTCCTCGTCGGGCAGGTGGATGACCGGGCGCGCGGTGCGCAGCAACCAGGTGAGCGACACGATCACCAGCAGCACTGCGCTGCCCAGTGCTGAACGCAGACCCCGTGGGGCATCCGCGTCCAGGGTGAATTGCCACCACAACTGATGGCTATAGGGGACGTCCTGGTAGGCGAACAGCAGCAGCCAGAACGAAGCCCCCAGCACGCAAATGCTGGACACCAGATAAAGCGGCGAAAACGGCAGTTCCAGCAGACGGCTCTTGCGATAGAAGGAGCGGCGGAAAATGGCCAGCAGGCAGGCGGTCAGCAGCAACATGCTGGCCTCTTCCCAATCGAACCCCTTGAGGATCGACAGGACCGAACCGACGAACAGCAGAATCGTGGTCAGCATCCACGCGGCGGACAAGCGACGACGCAGGCCTTGGGCCAGCAACAGACACAGCACGCCGATCAGGCTGGCGCCAAAGTGCGAGGCATCGATCAGGCGATGGGGGATCAGAAAGCCCAGGCTCTCCAGGCGCGTATCGATTTCAGGCGTGGCGCCGGAAAACAGCAGCACCACCCCGGACAGGAACACCAGCAACGCGAGAATCGGCGCGCCCAGACCCGAGGCCACGCGAATGGCTTGCTGGGTAAAGATCAGGCGTTTTGCTTCGCTGTAGAGCAGGACCAGGCAGGCGACGAGCAGCGGCAGCACCACATAGATCAGGCGATACAACAGCAGCGCGGCGGCCAGCGGTGCGGCGCCCAGCTCATCGGCGAAAGCGGCCAGCAAAATGGCTTCGAACACGCCCACGCCGCCGGGTACATGGCTCAGCACACCCGCAGCCAGCGCCAGCAGGTACACCAGCAGGAACGCCCCGAATGGCGGTGCCGATGGCAGCAGCATGTACAGCACAACCGCAGCGGCCGCGACATCCAGTGCGGTGATGACCAGTTGCATCAGTGTCAGGCGCAGGCCTGGCAAACGCAGGGTGCGGCGCCCGGCGCGAACCAGGAGGTTATGCGGGACCGTTTGCTCAGGCAGGCGCCGACGGTAGGTCGCAAAACCCAGCAGTGCGCTCAGGGCCAGGATGATCACGGACACCGTCGCCAGCACCGGCACGGAGACATGCAGTGCCAGGGAGGCGGAAGGCAGGTCGCTCAAGGTTGCCAGCGCAGCGAGCGGCGGTAACGCACAGCCCAGCGACAGGCTGGCAAACAGCGTCATGCGGGCGACTTCGCCAGCCCCCAGGCCGTGACGTGAATACAGCCGATAGCGAACGGAGCCGCCCGACAGCATCGACAGACCGACCGCATTGCCGATGGCGAATGCGCAGAAGCCGCCCATGATCAGGGTCTTTCTGGGCAGATCCACGTTGGCGTAGCGGCTGGCGGACCATTCATAGCCCAGCAGAATAATGAAGCCCACGACGGTGGCGAGTACGGCACCCAACAGCGATGGGGCCGGCACACTGAGCAGGGAGTCCTGCAGGGCATAGATGTCCAGCTCGGCCAGCATGTGCCGGCAGGCGATCAGGGCCACTGCGAACAACAATAGCGTGACACCGAGCCCGATGGACTGACGGTTCTTGCTCACAAGATCGAGCAGGCGCCGGCGAGCAGGGGAGGGTGATGGATGAGCCGTGACTGCTTCGGCATCGTTGTCTGACGGGTTGGCGCGCATCAATCACTCCTTGGATCGTGCGCGACAGGATGGAGGTATACAGCCAAGTTACCAATCCCTACGCAAAAAATAATTCAGGATGTTAGCGCTTCAACGTCTGAGGGGCGAATAAGACACAAACGTTTCGGCAGCTATTCAGTCTAGGTTCAGGTGATCACTACCCTATCGGCACGAAGACCGAAAACTGTCGGGCTATGAAAAATACAGTCGCAATCAGTCGGATACCCACCACCTGTCGTCCTGTGACAACCGGGCGGGTGGGCTGTTCGGTGCTTTTCACCAAGGCAAAAAAAAGGCCACTCTTTCGAGTAGCCTTTCTTTCTTAACGTTGGTTGCGGGAGCCGGATTTGAACCGACGACCTTCGGGTTATGAGCCCGACGAGCTACCAGACTGCTCCATCCCGCGTCTGTGTGGCGGCATTCTACAGTCGAACGCCAAAGTGTCAACCTTTAATGCTAAAGCTGCACGAAATACCCTGAGCCAGTGGATCAGCCCACTTAAGTGGCGGCTGCATAAGGCTTTTATTCCAGCGACTGTCGACGCCCTCTATATAAGGCGGTGTTCAGGAAGCTGCCGCCGAAAAAGACACGCGCACAAAAAAGGCCACTCTTTCGAGTGGCCTTCTTCGATGTTGGTTGCGGGAGCCGGATTTGAACCGACGACCTTCGGGTTATGAGCCCGACGAGCTACCAGACTGCTCCATCCCGC